>DFRF01000103.1 GCA_002378125.1 Rhodospirillaceae bacterium UBA3470
TTTTGGTGGAGGCGGACGCGTTGGGCCATGTCACCCATGGGCTAAACCTGGCAGGACCGTATCTGAGAGAATTAGAAGCTGGTACGATGACCGCTGACGGCGATCACGAGGTGGTGCGTGATAAGGCCGCCGTGGCGGTTTGGGATGGCCGTTACCTTCCGGGCCTTTGGCTTACCCAGGCGGCGGTCGAGGCGGCAACCTTGAAGGCTTGTGATTACGGCACCGGTACGATCGTTATTCGTCGGAGCCACCATATAGGCTGTCTGGCCAGTTATCTGGAAGCCCCGGCTCGGGACGGCCTGGTATTGGAAATCAGCTGCGTCGATCCGTCCTTGGCCACTGTGCCGGCGCACGGCGGGCTCAACGCCATATTTACGCCCGATCCCATCGCCGTGGGCATTCCCACCGGTGGCGATCCGATCATGATCGATCTGAGCGCGTCGACCACCTCCATGGGAACGGCGGCGCTTTATCGGGAGCGCGGCGACAAGCTGCCCGGCGCATGGCTGCAGGACGCGAAAGGCACAGCCTCCAACGACCCTGGGGTCCTAGTCGGAGACAATCCGGGTACGATCCTGCCGACGGGCGGCATGGATCACGGCTATAAGGGGTTTTCCTTGGCGTTGATCCTCGAAACCTTCACCCAGGGCTTGTCAGGGCTCGGACGGATCGACAATCCCACCAACTGGGGGGCGTCCGTGCAGGTCCGGGTGACAGATCCGGAATGCTTCTGCGGCGTCAATGAGTTCCGTCGGCAGGCTGCCCACCTGATAGAGCTCTGCCAGACGTCGACGCCCCGCGACGCCGGCAATCCGGTACGTTTACCGGGCCACAGTGCGCTCGCGCGCAAGCGTCAGTACGTGGCCGACGGCGTTCCCGTGGCCGAGGGGATCCTGAGCCAGCTCCGTGAATGGTCGGGAAAGCTGGGCGTTCCCATGCCCGTGGTGAAAGGCCGGCCATGAAAATCTTCATTACCGGTGCGACCGGCTACATTGGTGGATCGGTAGCCGCAACGATGAGGGATGCAGGGCACGAGGTCCTGGGACTGGTGCGTTCCAACGAGCGCGCCAACCAGGCTATCGCAGAGGGGATTAAGCCAATTATGGGCTCACTTGATGATCCTGATGTTTTGGCCCGTGCCGCGACGCGCGCCGAAGCCGTGATCAATTGCGCTAGTTCCGACCACCCTGGAGCTGTAGAGGCTATGCTGGGTGCCATGGAAGGTACTGACAAGTTGTTTATGCACACGTCGGGCACTTCAATCGTCGGCTATCCCGACGAGGGTGAGGAACGCGATGGCGTCTATGACGAAGACACACCCTTCACCCCCTCGCCGGGCCGGGTAGAACGGGTGCGCATCAACGACGAAATCATTGAGGCTGCCCGCCGTGGCATACACACGGTGATCCTATGCCCCTGCCTGATCTACGGCGAGGGCCTGGGCGTGAACAAAGACAGTATGCAAGTGCCCTGGCTGTTGGACGTCGCCAGGAAGTTTGGCGTTGCCAAGCACATCGGGTCCGGCGGTAATATTTGGTCCAACGTGCATATACAGGACCTAGCCGCGCTATATCTCTTGGCGATGGAGAAGGCACCGCCTGGGAGTTTTTATTTTGCTGAGAACGGCGCCAACGCGATGCGTGAGGTCTGTGCCGCCATCAACTTCATGATGGGTGTCGACGGTCTGCCTCAGTCCATGTCCATTGAAGAAGCTTCGGTCGAATGGGGCGAGGGACCGGCAAACCACACAATGGGCTCGAACAGTCGAGTGTTCGCGAAACGAGCACGCGAAGACCTGGGCTGGATGCCGAGCGGACCTTCTTTGCTGGATGAGATCACCGGCGGTTGCTACGCCGGCGGGGCCTGATCCGCCATGGCGACTAAACTCGTCACCTTTGACGTCTACATGGCGCTACTGGATATCCAAGGCAGCTTGACGCCTGTTGTCGCTAACGCCCTTGACATGGATGCGGCGGCCGCAGGGGACTTTGTGGCGGGCTGGCGGGCGGCGCAGATGACCTACGCCGCGGCGAGCAATTCGCTGAACCTCGGTCACACTCCGTTCCGGACCTGCACTCGCATGGGTCTCGACTATTTGCTTGCGCGCAAAGGCTTGGATTTGGATGTAGCCGAACGCACGCGTCTAGTCCTGGCCTGGGACCGAATGACGCCATGGCCGGAGGCGGTCGACCTGATTCATTTGGTGAAGGCCAAGGGTTATGCCACGGCCATCCTGTCGAACGGAGACCAGGACATGTTGGATGCCGTTGCGGGTATCTTCGAAGGTGGGTTTGATCACGTGTTATCGGCAGAAACGGCCGGAGCCTATAAGCCGCATCCGGATGTCTATGACCTGCCGAGGCGTATTCTTGGTGTGGCTACTACCGAAATTCTCCACGTGGCTGGAGCATCCGGCGATGTGCTGGGCGCACGGGCTTTCGGCATGCGCTGCTTTTGGTCGAACCGGTCGGGTGACCTTGTCCTCAATCCGAAATTCGGCGCAGATTATCAAGCGAGCGACTTGAACGGGTTGCTTGAGGTTCTATAAGCGATGCGACGTATCACGACCATGTCCAGGGTTCCAGTGTCGCAACAGAAAAGCCGCCCACACCTTTGGCAGCAGCGGCGGTTCCAAGATTTTAAGAACTAGATGAAGCCCTTCATCATCGTCTAGTTGATCGCTTCCCTGGTCATGGTGTCTTCATCTCCATAACCGTCAGACGGGGCGGTAATACTTCACCGCATTGTCATGAAACAGCTTGAGCTGATCGTCATCGCTGATATCTGCGACGATGGTCATGAACCCGGAGTATATGGCTTCGAAGCCAGCAACAAGTTTGTCGACGGGAAAGTTGGACGCGAACATAGTGCGGTCGACGCCAAATAGCTCAATCGTTCGCAGCACGACTTCACGATTTAGTTCCGCAGTCCAGGCTTCGCCCGGCACGCAAATCCCGGAGATCTTTACGGCCGTGTTGGGGACGGCCGCGAACCTTTCCATATGCGCCCGCCATGCGACCAGGCCGTCGGGCGACCGGTCCGTGGGCAGTCCCGTGTGGTTGAGGATGATCGTGGTATCGGGAATATCCCGGGCCAGGTCCGCCGCTTCGTCCAGATGCCACCAAGGGGTTTGCAGATCAAAATGCAGGCCATGCGTCGCCAAATGCGCGTAACCGGCGCGAAATGTCGGATCGGCAAGCGAGCCGGGTATGCCTGGCTGAAAGGCATCATGCGAAGGTGCGGCGACTGGCTTCTGGCGGATGCTTCGCATCAATGGGCACGTGGCTTGCCCGGCGAGCACCGCTTCGATGTCGTCGGCTATGAACCATGCCTGGCCGATGACGGCGTGCGGGAAGCCGGTGCGCTCATGCAAATCCATGACCCAAGCCGTTTCACCGAGGGGGTCTGCCGGGTCCCACTCAGCTTCCATGTAAATGGACTTCACCACGTTGAAGCCTTCAGTGTCCCGGAGGTAGTCGGCGGGCAGGTAGTTCCGTTCCTTCAGTGCTGAATAATCTCCATAACGGAAGGGGATCTGTTCATCACCGCAGAGCCAGGGATGTTGGCCCAGGCCGAGATCCCAGAAGTGCTGGTGTGCGTCGATGATTGGGAGATCGTGACCCATGCCGTTAGTCGATGTCGCCCTGTTCGAACAACTTCAGTACCGCCGTGCCGTCTAACTCACCGCCGCCCTTGGCGATCAGCATGCGGAACAGACTGGTCGCCTGGGCCGACATGGGGGTCGGCGTTTTAAGGGTTTTCGCCAGGTCATGCAGGGTGTCGTAGTCCTTGAGGATCTGCCGGGCCCGTCCGCGCGGTTCGAAATCGCGTTCGATCATTCGCGGAAACAATAGCGGCAGCAGGTTCGACCCCGCGTGGCCGGATGCAAGGGCTTCCGGGACTTTTGTCGCGTCAATACCGCCTGCTTCGGCCAGCGCTAGGGCTTCCGCGATGATTGCGTAGTTGTTCAGGACCAGGACTTGGTTGACCATTTTCGCAACCTGTCCGGCGCCCACGTCGCCAAACACCGTGAACTTGGAAGCCAACGTTTCCAGGACGCCTTGCGCCTTTTCCAAGTCGGCGTAAGCGCCGCCGGCCATGATTGCTAATTCACCGGCTTCCGCCCCTTCGGGCCCACCTGAGACAGGGGCGTCGATCCAGCCCACTCCGCAGGCGTGCTTTAGGCGCGCGGCCATTTCCTTGGTCACGTCCACCGGGGTCGTCGAATGGTCGACCAGGACGGCGTCACGCTTCAGGCCGTGGATCGCCCCGCCGTCCGCGAAAATAGCAGACTCCAGGTCGGCAGGTGTCATTACGCAGACCAGAACCACGTCGCTGGCAATGGCAACTTCTTGTGCGTTCTGAGCCGGCGTCACACCGTGCTGGTTAGCGAGATCATTTTTCGCCAGATCGATATCGAAGCCTGTGACAGTATAGCCTGCGCGGATCAAACACTTGGTCGCGCCCTGGCCCATAAGGCCGAGACCGATGAAGCCGACGGTCGGTTTGTCGTCGCTCACGACAGTTCTCCTATTTCGTGTCCGGCGAGGCGTTCCAGGGTTTTCAGTACACTAATAGCGTCATTGTCACCATCGCCGCCAGCGATGGTCGCGTTGTAGGTCTCCCAGGCCGCCGTCGCTTGAGGCAAAACTATGTTCAACTTTTGACAAGCTTCGATGGCTAGGTTCAAGTCCTTGCGCTGTAAGTTTGCGCGGAAGGTCGGATCGAAGTTCCGGTCGAGCATCCGCCCGCCATGATTTTCCAGGATGAACGAGCGCACCGCACCGCCAAGAAGAGCCTCGCGCACCTTTGCTGCATCGGCGCCGGCCTTGTCGGCGAACAAGAGCGCTTCGGCGACAGCATTGACCATGACACCACCGATAATTTGGTTCGCCACTTTGCAGACCTGCCCGTCGCCGTTCCGTGTGCCGATTAGCGTTACCGTGGAGCCCATGGCGTCGAAGGTCGGCTTGGCTCGATTGAAGGCAGCTTCCGGACCGCCGACCATAATTGTCATTTTACCGGAGATGGCGCCGACCTCACCGCCGGACACGGGTGCGTCCAGATATTCGCAGTCTTGCGCGTTGATGCGCGCAGCGAATTCCACAGTGGCCTCAGGCGAAATTGAACTCATGTCGATCATCAGCTTTCCAGCCGTGAGCCCTTGGGAGATGCTGTTCTCGCCAAACAGCACGGTTTCAACGTCGGAGGTATCGGGCAACATGGTGATTATGATTTCAGTGTTGGTTGCCACGTCTTGAGCGGATGCCGCGGGTGTGGCTCCGGCTGTGACAGCGTCTTTTACCGCTGCGGTGTTCAAATCGAAGACCGTCACCGAGAATTTTGCTTGCAACAGATTTTTGACCATCGGCAAACCCATGGTACCGGCCCCGATGAAACCAATGGTGTTAGGCATAGTTGAGATCCTTCCTCGTCCAGGCGCATCGCAGACTAGGGGATGAACCGTGATGACGAAATGATTTCGGAATAATTTTGAAATGTGGACGGGGCCTAAAGGGTTTTATGCTAGCTGAATTAGATTAAACTACTAATTGAGAACGGGACTGGTTCATCGAGGAATGTAAATAGACCATGCAAGAAATGAGATTTGAAGCGCCAGAAACGTTGGACGCAGCAGTTGCCTTATTGACCAACGCGGAAGGTGAGGCCCGGGTGCTGGCCGGCGGCACGGATCTTTTGGTGCAATTACGCGCTGAGATAATCGAGCCTGCTCTAGTTGTCGATATCAAACGCATTCCCGAGATGCTAGCGATCACGCAGGCAAGCGACGGCGGTTTTAAGATAGGTGCCGCTGTGCCCTGCCAGGCGCTGGGCGAGAATATGGCGCTGAAGGCTGCGTGGCCAGGTGTTGTCGAAGGGGCGGAGTTGATTGGCTCTACTCAGATCCAGGGCCGCGCCTCCATGGGCGGTAACCTGTGTAATGCGTCGCCTGCCGCCGACAGCGTGCCTGGCATGGTCGCCGCTGGGGCTACGGTGACGATCATCGGGCCAGATGGTGAGCGGGAGATCCCCGTCCAAGACCTGCCAGCAGGCCCGGGCATGACCACCCTGACGAAGGGCGAGGTCGTCGCATTCATCAACCTGCCATCGCCGGCGCCAAATTCAGCGGATGCGTATCTTCGTTTTATCCCGCGGACGGAAATGGACATCGCCGTGGTAGGTGCCGGGGTTGCTGTGACCATAGACGACGTTGGCGTTTGCACCGCCGCCCGAGTATCGCTGGGTGCTGTGGGCGAACGCGTGCTTTTGGTGGACGAATGCGCCGCCGCGCTCATTGGCACACCAATCGACGACGCGGCGCTCGATAACCTGGCTGCCGCGGCCAGCGCCGCAACGCGGCCTATCGATGACAAACGCGGCACTAAAGAATACAGGACCCGTGTGGCTGGCGTTTTGGCGCGCCGGGCCAGTATCATTGCCCGCGACCGGGTGGGAGCGAAGTAATGCCGAAAATTCATGTCACTACCACCATCAACGGCGACGCCACCGAGTACCTATGCGAGCCGGAACAGACGTTGCTAGACGTACTTCGCGACGAGTTGAACCTGACCGGATCCAAGGAAGGCTGCTCATCGGGCGATTGCGGGGCATGTTCCGTCATGGTCGACGGCCGGCTGGTCTGCTCTTGTCTGGTCATGGGCGCCGAGGCCGAGGGCCGCGAGGTCGAAACTATCGAAGGTATGGCTGACGGCGAGGCGCTGCATCCCCTGCAGCAGAAGTTCATCGATCACGCGGCGCTCCAATGCGGGGTCTGTACTCCCGGCATTCTGGTCGCCGCGAAGGCGCTACTGGAACAGAATGACGATCCCACGGAAACGGAAGTCCGCTACTGGCTGGCCGGCAACCTTTGCCGTTGCACCGGTTATGATAAGATCATTCGCGCCGTCCTGGATACGGCCGCCGAAATAAGAGGAGCCTGAGATGCCCGACGAAGTGAAACTGAACGACATGGACAGCCTCAACTGGGTGGGGACGCGCCCGGCACGCCCAGACGGCGTTGATAAAGTGACGGGCAAGGCGCGTTTTGGCGCCGATTTGAGCCTACCCGGTATGCTGCACGGTCGGGTGCTCCGCAGCCCGCACGCACATGCCATCCTGAAATCCATCGACACGTCAAAGGCGGAAGCGCTCCCCGGTGTGAAAGCCGTTGTCACCCGCGACGACTTCAACGACATGCCGTCGGAATTCGTGCCGGCCGGTGAGATGATGGTTAATTACCGCGACATCGTCCGCAACGTCATGGCCCGTGAGAAAGTGCTCTATGACGGCCACGCCGTGGCCGCAGTAGCGGCGACCAGCGCAAGTATTGCACGGAAGGCCTTGAAGCTGATTGAGGTGGACTATGAGGTCCTGCCACACGTCATCGACGTGGAAGAGGCCATGAAGCCTGAAGCACCGCTCCTGCACGACGACCTGTTCACCGTGGGCGTCGAACCGGCACCGAAAAAACCGTCGAATATCGCCAAGGTGGTTGAGTTTAAGCTTGGCGACGTGGAGAAGGGCTTCGGAGAAGCGGATATCATCGTTGAGCGGACCTTTAACACTGCGCCGGTCCATCAGGGCTACATTGAGCCCCATGCCTGTGTCGCGTCGGTAAACGCTGACGGCCTTGCAGAATTGTGGGTCACCACCCAGGGCCACTACGTGGTCCGCGGCCACTGCGCGCGCATGCTCGGCATGGACATCTCCAAGTTGAAGGTGACGGCGTCGGAAATCGGCGGCGGCTTTGGGGGCAAGACGGTGGTCTATCTTGAGCCCGTGGCTCTCGCACTATCCAACAAGTCTGGTGCGCCGGTGAAAATGGTCATGTCCCGGGAAGAGGTGTTCCGCGCGTCGGGGCCCACGTCGGGGGCAAGGGTCTACGTGAAGGTTGGTGCCAAGAGCGACGGTACCATCACCGCCGGACATTGTGAGCTCAAGTACCAGGCCGGCGCCTTCCAGGGTTCACCGGTGCAACCGGGCGCCATGTGCGCCTTCGCGCCTTACGATTTGGAGAATGTTGACGTGATTGGTTACGACGTTGTTTCCAATCGCCCGAAGGTCGCGGCCTACCGTGCACCGGGAGCGCCGATCTCGGAATTCGGGGTCGAGTGCGTGATCGATGAGATCGCCAAGAAGATAGGAATGGATCCGCTGGACATCCGCATGAAGAATGCTGCCAAGGAAGGCACCCAGGCTGCTTACGGGCCTAAATTCGGCCCCATCGGAATGATCTCTTCATTGGAGCAGGCCAAGGCGCATGACCATTATTCGGCGCCACTGGGTGAGAACCAGGGGCGCGGCGTCGCGTCTGGGTTTTGGTTTAACATCGGCGGGGAGACCTGCGTGACTATGAATGTCAACGAGGACGGTACAGTAGCGTTGTTGACAGGGACGCCGGACATCGGCGGCTCGCGTGCCTCGTTGTCTATGATGGCAGCGGAAGAGCTCGGTATCGATGTGGACAAGGTACGGCCTATGATTGCCGACACGGCATCGCTGCCTTACACTTTCCTTACGGGTGGTTCGCGTGCCACCTTCGCCGGTACCACGGCGATCATCCACGCGTCCAAGGATGCAATTGATAAAATGCGGGCCCGCGCCGCCCAGTTCTGGGATGTCTCGATCGATGAGGTCGTCTGGGAAAATGGTGAAGCTCGGCCCGCGAGCACCAATGTCGGCGATTTTGACCCGCTCTCGATTGAAGATATCGCGAAGCTGGCCAACTCAACCGGTGGCCCCATTTCTGGCCGCGCTGAAATTAATGTCCAGGGGGCCGGGCCGAGCATTGGCACCCATATCGTCGACGTCGAAGTGGATAAGGAAACGGGCCGGGTGGAAATCCTCCGCTACACGGTCCTCCAGGATGCCGGCAAGGCCGTTCACCCGAGCTACGTGGAAGGCCAGTTCCAGGGTGGTGCCGTGCAGGGAATTGGCTGGGCCTTAAACGAGGAATACATTTACGACGACAACGGTCGGCTGGAGAACGCCGGGTTCCTGGACTATCGCATTCCGGTGGCCTCCGACGTGCCGATGATCGACACGGTGATCGTTGAGGTGCCGAACCCCGTGCACCCCTATGGCGTGCGTGGCGTGGGTGAAACGCCTATCGTCCCGCCCATGGCTGCCATCAATGCGGCCATCGAACAGGCCACAGGCATCCGCTTCACGGAGCTGCCTATGTCGCCGCCGAAGGTGTTGAAGGCACTCGACGAGGCAGCAGCCTCCGGTGGGGACGACTAAAGGCGTGAGCTACCGCGTCGTCCTGCCGGGCGTCCTGCACAAGTACACGGGCGGCGAGATCGAACTAGACATGGACGCCGGCAACGTTCGGCAGCTGTTCAAAAGCCTGGGGGAACGCTTTCCCAACTTGGCGCCGCATCTGGTGGATGGCTACGCCGTTGCCATTGACGGGGTAATGTATCAGGACGCCCTGTTTCAGCGGATCCCCGACGGGAGCGAGGTGCACCTCAT
>DFRF01000107.1 GCA_002378125.1 Rhodospirillaceae bacterium UBA3470
ATCGCACCCTTCGTCATGTCTTCCTCGGGGAAGAGTTCCAAAGGTCCAAACTGGACGGAAAACGCCGTCATCTGATCATCGGTCAGCTGCTGGTCCCGGAAACACAGGAGATGATGATCCTGAAAGGCCTGCCGCAACGTCTGAAGTGTTTCACCATCTAGCGGCTTCGAGACGTCGAGGCCGACGACCTCCGCACCAATAACGTCGGAGACCGGAGAGGTCGTGAACCTTGGCTCATTGCTCTGCATTGCCTGTGACATGACCTAACACCCAGAAAATCTGCTCTAACCAGAGATTTGGTCCCAACTCTAACGAAGGCGAGGGATACAACTCAATCGAAATCCAGCAGGATCTCCGGCAGCCACAACGCTAGTTCCGGAAATACCATTACCAGCCCCAGCACGACGAAATGCAGCAAGATGAACGGCGTCATGCCGCGATACATATCGCGGAGCGTTATCTCCGGCGGTGCGATGGCGCGTAGATAGAAAATAGCGCCCGCCATCGGCGGTGTGAGGAGACTCGTTTGCAGGGTAATCAGCAGGAGGATGAAAAACCAAATGATGTCAAAACCGAAGCCGGTCATAAGCGGCACGGCAATTGGAACGACAATCAGAATGATGGAGAGCACGTCCATGACGAACCCTGCGAGGAAGGCCATAAGAAGAATCAGGATCAGCGTGCCCCACCCACCGAGTTGCAGCACTTCAATGGCACGTTCTGCCGCCACCAAGCCGCCAGTACCGATAAAGACACTGGAAAACATGGTGCCGCCGAGCAAGATCGTCAGAATCATCGCCGTAATAGAGATTGTCTTCAAAATCGACTGCTTTAAGACAGCCCAGGTAAAGTTACGATAGAGCAACGTTAAAACTACGGCTCCCACCGCCCCCATCGAAGCCGCCTCCGTCGGTACCGCCATCCCTCCCAGAATTGTCCCCAACACAAGAAATATCAGAGCGATCGGCGGCAACAGCGCCACCAGTGTAAGGCGTAATTTCGCGCCGAGGGGCATGGTGTCGTCCGCTTCCGAAACTCGTGGGGCGATTTTCGGATCGACTCCGCAACGAATGAGAATGTATAGGACGTACAGGCCGGCAAGAATCAACCCCGGAAACAGCATTCCGGCAAACATATCGCCGATCCCAATCTCGGCGATGAGGGATAGGATGACGACCAGCACGGAAGGCGGAATGATCGAACCGAGGGACCCGCCCGCACAAATCGTACCGGATATCAGGCCCTTATCATAGCCATGCCGAAGCATGACCGGGATGGCCAGCATGCCTACGACGGTCTCGGTTGCGCCGACGACGCCGCTTGACGCGGCAAAAAGCACGCACATGATGATCGTGCCGACGGCCAACCCCCCCGGCAACCGTCGCGTCCACATATGGATGACCTCGAACAGACGCTCGGCCGTTCCGGAGCGTTCGAGCATGGCGCCCATGAATACGAAGAGCGGCGCCGCCGCCAACGCATGGCTTGCGGCAATTTCCTGAACCTTGCCGACGAACAGGTGGACCACTGAATCGCCGAAATGCCAGAGCCCGAATACGGCGGCGACCGTGATTAGCGCGAATGCGACCGGGACGCCCAGAAACAGCAGCGCCATAAGCGGCGCGAACATGAAAAGCGCGGCGTCAATGCTCTGCATTGGTGCGTATCCCAATCAATTCACGCCAGCGACGAACGGCCTCGGCCGCCAATTGTAGCGAAAACGCAACGAACCCTATCGCAATTGCGGTATAGACCGGCCAGACATACGGATTCCATTCGGATTCGCCCGAGAGTTCACCGATGAGAAGCGCCTCGATCGCTTTCGTCACCAGAAGGTACGCCATCCATGAAACCGTCGGCAGGACAACGATGCCGCTGACACAGAAATCGATCCCAGCCTTCAGTCTGGGCGAAAACCGCTCATACAGAAAATCGATCCGGACATGCAATCCTTCGCGGGTCACATAAGTGATGCCCAAGGCGAAATGCGCGCCCGCCATCATGTACGTTAGTTCATATGCCCAAAAGGTGGGTAGATCGAAAAAGAATCTCAAAACGACCTCGTAGAACATCACGAGGGCAATCGGCACCACCAAACACGCTCCAAGAAAGCCGGTAATTCCGGACAACCGGTCGATGATGCAGCCAAGCCGCTTGAACATGAACGTGCGATCTCCCGCCGCGCAAAGACGCGATACCCTAACACAACAATCCGGAACCGAGTTATGAGGTTTCGCCTATCCGGCAAGGTTGCGGGTTTCGCGTTTCCCGTATCCCGCGCTATATCATTTTAGTATCCGGTGATTACGGCTTCTCAGAGGAATGGCACTATGGACAAGATCATTATTGAGGCGCGGGTCAATGAATTGGCGCCGCGGGACGAAAATCCGAATGTTCCTTTCCTACCCGAAGAGATCATCCAAGATGCAAAGGCGTGTTATGACGCCGGTGCTTCGATCATTCATTACCATGGCCGGACCACGACGGGTGAACCAGACCACGATCCGGAATTTTACAAGGCGACGAATTCAGGCATTCGCAAAGCGTGTCCGATCCTAATTCTTCCGACGTTGGGGTATGTGGCCCATGGCGGTGACGCGCGGGAACGGTTCGATGCCATGGAAGAATCCATGAAAGACCCGAAGACCGCTCCACATTTCGCGCCAACGGATACCGGTACCGTGAATGTCGATTGGTGGAACCCCGACAAAAGCGCCTACGACACGACAAACCTGGTCTACGAAAATTCAACCGAAACACTGATGTATTTCGCGGAGCGCATTCGCCATCACGGCCTGAAGCACTATTGCGTCTCGTGGAACATTAGCTTCACCCGCCAGATGGAAGCGCTGATGAAGATGGGTGTCATCGACGCGCCGGTCTTCGTGTTGCTCTGTATGACCGACGGGATATCGCTCTCGGGCCACCCAGGGACGCCGGAAGGGCTCGATGCACATACGACATTCCTGCCGAAGGACAAAAAGGTCTTCTGGTCGGCGATGAACTACAAGGGCAATCTCTTCCTGCTAACCGAGAAAGTAATCAGGGAGGGCGGCCATATCTCGATCGGCCTCGGTGATTATCCTTATACGGAGTTGGGTCAACCAACCAACGCGGAACTCATCGCAAAAGTTGCCGAACAGGCTCGCGCCCTCGGCCGCGAAGTCGCGACAGTCGACGACACTCGCGAAATGCTGGCCATGACAGAGGGGGCAGCAGCAGCCTAATCTAAACGAATGACCGCGCGGAGTAGTTGCGGTGCCGCCGCGAACAAATGATCTACTTCATATAGCGCCCACCGTTCGCGCCATCGCTTGTCAGTCGCTGTTTCTATCCAGCATTGGCCGTCGCGCAGATTGTTCAGGCATGCCGACGCAGCAGACGATCACTGTCGACACGCCGCTCGCCGCGGGTGCATCCAGCACGCTGAGCGACACACAGAACCGCATCTAGCAGG
>DFRF01000090.1 GCA_002378125.1 Rhodospirillaceae bacterium UBA3470
GCCATGGCGTTGATGGAGGCGGCCGCCGCGGCCGGCGCTGACGCGGTAAAGCTGCAAACCTATATGGCCG
This sequence comes from Rhodospirillaceae bacterium UBA3470, assembly GCA_002378125.1. Taxonomy (GTDB): domain Bacteria; phylum Pseudomonadota; class Alphaproteobacteria; order Rhodospirillales; family Casp-alpha2; genus UBA3470. The sequence continues at coordinate 71 of DFRF01000090.1, forward strand.
ATACGCTTACCATCGATCATGACGGTCCAGGGTTTGTCATCAAGGGCGGATTGTGGGACGGTCGATCTTTGCATGATCTCTACGAAGAAGCCCACACGCCGTGGGATTGGCATGCCCCGTTATTTAAGAAGGGCCGTGATTTGGGCATGGCCGTGTTTAGCTCCCCTTTTGATGATACGGCTGTCGACCTCTTGGAGGATTTGGAGGCACCAGCCTACAAGATTGCGTCGTTTGAGATAATCGACCTGCCGTTGATCCGAAGGGTCGCGCGGACCGGAAAGCCGATGATCGTGTCCACCGGCCTAGCCAACAAGGACGAAATCACCGAAGCGGTTGCTGCGGCTCGTGACGCCGGCGCGGAGGACCTAATTGTTTTGCATTGTGTTAGCGGATATCCCACCGAACCCGCTGACGCGAACTTGATGACCATCGGGGATTTGAACCGCTTCTTCGATATTGTGCCCGGGTTATCGGATCATACGCTTGGGATTGCGGTCTCCGTCGCGGCTGTGGCCATGGGCGCCTGTTTCATCGAGAAGCATTTCACGCTGCGGCGCGCCGATGGCGGACCGGATTCGGCGTTCTCACTGGAACCGGAGGAGTTCACGGAACTGGTGAACGGCTGCCGTACTGCTTGGTCTGCGCTTGGTCGGGTGCATTATGATCCGAAGGGCAGCGAGCAGGGCAGCGCCACCTTCCGGCGTTCGCTTTATGTGGTCTCGGACATTGCGGCCGGCGAAACCCTGTGCGCAGACAACGTGCGATCCATCCGCCCGGGTTTCGGATTGCTCCCGAAGCATTTGCCCGACGTTCTCGGCCGTCGCGCTATCCGTGATTTGAAGCGGGGAGATCCCTTGGACTGGGACATGATCATGGAAGAGGACTGATGGGTCATGGCTGAGAAAAAGCGCATCGTCGCCACCATTGAAGCCCGCATGACATCATCTCGTTTTCCGGGAAAGGTCCTCATGGAGGCTTGCGGCAAACCGATGCTGCAGCACATGATCGAACGCCTCCAGCGGGTGCCCTCTCTTGATGGGATTGTCGTCGCGACCACGGGCAATGACGCGGATGTCCCAATCGTAAACCTAGCGCAGCGCATGGGCGTTGGGTTCTTCCAGGGCAGCGAATATGATGTGCTTCTTCGGGTCCTGCATTCCGCCCGGGCGCATGACATTGACGTGATCGTGGAAATGACGGGCGACTGCCCGTTGATCGACCCGGTCCTTGTTGAGGATTGCGTCCAAGGCTATCAGGCTGCTGGGGTCGACTACGTGTCTAACGTGCTAGAGCGTACCTACCCGAGAGGTATGGACACGCAGGTATTTGCCACCGAAGTCCTGGCTGACGTTGCCGACCGGACCGATGATCCCGAAGATCATGAACATGTGAGTATCTTCATCTATAGCCACCCGGAGATCTATTCCCTGAAGAACATGCCCGGTCCACCTGAGCTGACCAACCCGGGATTGGGATTAACTCTGGATACACCCGAGGATTTAGAACTCATCCGTCGTATTTTTGAAATCCTGTATCCGGGCAATCCGAATTTTACGCTGGCCGATATATTGTCTGTCCTGAAGGACAATCCGGCGCTTCTAGAACTCAATGCGCATGTGAGGCGGAAACATGCCTAACCCACTATCGGTCCTGATCATTGGATGCGGCAATATTGCGGGCGGGTACGATGAGGCGGGTAATGACAAAGCTATCCGTTCCCATGCCGGCGCCTACAGAAACGACGACCGGTTTCGCGTTGTGGCGTGCATTGATCCGAATGAAGATCGGCGGCGCCAGTTCATGACGCGCTGGGAGGTGCCGGCTGGATTTTCCGACCTGGCGGCCTGTAGGGCCGCCGCAGGCGCCTTCGACGTCGCTAGCGTCTGTGTGCCGACCGCCTATCATGAAGCCGTCCTGCGTGAGCTTCTGGATATGCCGTTACGCGCGGTTCTGGCGGAAAAACCGTTAACCGGTGACGTAGCGCAATCCCAACAGATCGTCGACGCTTATCGCGTGGCCGGTCGCCCGCTGGCGGTCAATTTTCTCAGACGGTTTGATCCGGTACTGGCTACACTGCGTCGCGAGATCGAAGTTGGAGATTGGGGGCGTCTGCAATCAGCATCCGTCCACTATGCGAGAGGCATCGTCAATTGCGGGTCCCACGCCATTGATCTCTTGCATTATTTTTTTGGGGCCTTGCGGCCTGTCTCGGTATCTGACGCAATCTACGACTATAAACCCTATGATCCGACATTGTCGGCGCGACTGGAAACGCGCGATGGTGCGCCGGTTCGGTTGTTGGGGTGTGATTCGCGAATGTTTTTTCCTTTCGAGGTGGATTTGGTGATGGAGAAGGGCCGGATCAGTCTTGAAGATTTAGGCAACCGCGTCCGACGTCGCTGGGTCCAGCCACACCCATTGTTCATGAGCCAGTCTTCGCTCGATGACGGCGTGTGTATCGAGACGCAACTGCCAATGGCCTTGGCCAATGCCGTCGGGGATGTATACGAACATTTGGCTAACGGCAAACCGCTGGTCAGTGACGGTGTATCGGCACTGGCAACAGAGAAGGTCAGCGGCGCGTTGTTAGCCATGGCTCGGGACCGGAATGAAGGAGACGACTGTTGAGCAATTTGGCCCTGTTGGGAGGCACGCCCGTCCGTGAGAAACTGTTCCCGGCGCACAAGTTTATCGCCAAGGAGGAGAAGGCTGCGGTTTCTGCCGTAGTGGAAACAGGCATTCTGTCGCGCTACATCGGCGCCCAGCATCCGGATTTCATGGGCGGCCCCCAGGTCAAGGCCTTCGAGGAAGCGTGGGCGGAAGGGTATGGAGCCGAACACGCGGTGGCTATGAATTCCGCAACCAGTGGCCTTTTCGCCGCCGCTGGCGCGGCAGCCATTGGGCCGGGAGATGAGGTCATCGTGTCGCCGTACACAATGATGGCGTCGGTGACGGCGGCGATCGTTTTCAATGCCGTGCCCGTGTTCGCCGACATCGATCCTGGCACGTTCTGTCTGTCTGCGGAGACCATCCGCGCAAAGATCACTCCGCGCACTAAAGCCATCATCGTGGTCCATATTTTTGGCCAGACTGCCGACATGGACCCCATCATGGCGCTGGCCAAGGAGCACGGTTTGATCGTGATCGAGGATGCTGCCCAATGTCCATTCGCCACTTATAAGGGGCGCCCGGCGGGGACGCTGGGCCATATGGGTGTGTTTAGCCTGAACTATCATAAACACGTCCACACTGGCGAGGGCGGGGTGGTGAGCACGAATGACGCCGACTTGGCGGAGAAGTTGCGTCTGATCCGAAACCATGCCGAGGCCGTGGTTGGTAAACGCGGCGTGACGGACCTGGTGAACATGGTCGGCTTTAATTTCCGTATGGGCGAGATCGAAGCGGCTATCGGCCTGTGCCAGTTGGCCAAGGGACCTGAGTTGATCCGCCGCCGGCAAGCCAATGTCGCCCATTTGGAAACCCGCTTGGCGGGTGTCCCGGGCTTGAACATGCCCGTCGTTGGGGACGGCAATGCGCATGTTTATTACGTCCATGCTATCACCTATGATCCGGTGGCCATGGATTTGCCGCGCAACGTCTTCGTGGAAGCTTTGAAGTCAGAATTGCCGGCCACCGAACTTCGCGAAGGCGAAGGGCCATTGATGGGTGTCGGATACGTGCGCCCCATCTATCTTGAGCCCATGTTCCAGGAGCGCATGGCCTACGGCAATCTTGGCTGTCCCTTTGCTTGCCCCCATTACAAGGGTGAGGTCAATTATGATCAGGGACTGTGCCCTGAGACGGAACGGGCGCATTTCGAAACCCTAATCACCCATGAAATGATGCGTCCACCCATGACGACGGCGGACCTGGACGACGTGGCGAATGCGGTGCAAAAGGTTGTCGAGAACCTGCCGGCCTTGCGTGACTATGCCGCGCGCACCGGAGCAACGACGGGGTGAGCCGCGTTCTCTTGTATGCCCATGATCCGGGCGGGGCGCTGATGTTGGCGGCGGCGGCAGGCGCAGCCATGTCGCGCGGGCATCAGCTCGCGTTTCGCGCCGCCGGACCCTCGGTATCCCTATGGCGGAATGCCGGCTTTGATGTGATCGATGACGAGATCGCATCCGCACCAGAATTCCACGGTATCGACGTTGTTGTCACGGGCACCGGGTTTTCCGATCGTGAACAAGACATGTGGGTTCGCGCGCGGGCCGTTGGGCTTCCCTCGTTAGCAGTTGTCGATGCTTGGACTAGCCTAGCGCGACGATTTGAAGCCGAGGACGGACACGTTCAACCGGATGCGGTAGGCGTGTTAGATCACGAACTGGCCGATGTACTTGATGGTATGGCTTGGTGGCGCGGAAAAACCTATGTGGTTGGACAGCCGCATCTTCAGAGTCAAACGGCCGAACTTGTCTGTGCGCGAGCGGCGCGGACGATGGATCGCCGCATGATTGTTTTCTTTTCAGAGCCGATCCGCGAGGATTACGGTGATACACGTGGCTTCGATCAGTTCGAAGTCTTCGAAGGCCTGATGGTCGAGTATGATCAGGCGGCACACTCGGAGATTGTGGTAAAACCACATCCGCGTGAAGATGCGGCCGCGTGGGAACACGTCGTCCAAGGACGCGCACAGTTGTCTTCGGCGTCGGCGGCGGATCTCCTGACGGCATGCGACGGGGTCATCGGCATGACCACCATGGTGCTGATAGAGGCTCATTTGCTCGGGTTACCGGTATTGTCGCTTCAACCGGGACGCACCGGGAATGCCAACCCGTTGGTGGAGGATGCTACTTCACCCGTGTTAGCGTGGTCTGCATTCCCCGACGCCTGGCAAGCGTATTATAAATCACTGGGAATCGAGCAGACGGTTTCCACTCGGTTCAATGGTCTGTTAAGAGATGCAGACCAGCGGCTCGTGGATGCGGTTGAAGCCACGGTTGAGAACAATGAGCGTGAATTAAAGTGTTGACGCTAGTGCGCAATTTGCGATTTTTGTATTCTGGATATGGTGCCGGGGCTGGAGGGCTGTCATGGCTGATCTGCCGGAAGAAGATTTAAGCGTTGTCGAACGCCAGGCTTTCAATTTGGCCCAAGCCGGTATTCAGTTGGACCAGGCGCGGCTGGGCGGCGATGATAATGGCACCTTGGCGCGGGCCTTGGAGCACAATCTCCAGGTTTGGGTCGAAATCGGCATCCTCATCAAGAGCCCGGAGAGCCAACTGGCAGAAAATGTCCGCGACAATATTCTGAAACTTCGCGACTTTATTTCCGACACGACCATGCAGCATGGCGTCGATATTCGGGAATCGACATTAAATACGCTGATCAACATCAATCTTCAGATTTCCGA
>DFRF01000157.1:0-18108 GCA_002378125.1 Rhodospirillaceae bacterium UBA3470
GGTCGGTGCTAGGTTCGCTGCCGGTTTGAACCACCCTTTTTCTTTGCGCTTACGGGGCGAAACACCGTGATGTCATCGGGCTCTTCTAAGCCAGCCGATAAAACCACCTGTTTTCAGGGGTTGATCCATCGCCTCCAAGAGTTCTGGGCGGAGCAGGGCTGCGTGATCCTGCAGCCCTACGACATGGAAGTGGGCGCGGGTACGTTCCATCCGGCGACGACGCTGCGCTCGCTCGGGAAATTGGACGATCAGTGGAATTGCGCTTACGTGCAGCCGTCCCGGCGTCCCACGGACGGTCGCTATGGTGAGAACCCTAACCGCCTGCAGCACTACTACCAATTCCAGGTTCTCATGAAGCCGAGCCCAGCGAATATTCAGGACCTCTACCTGGATAGCCTCGGCATACTTGGTATTGACGTGGCGCTGCATGATATCCGCTTCGTCGAGGACGACTGGGAGAGCCCGACGCTGGGCGCCTGGGGTCTTGGCTGGGAAGTCTGGTGCGACGGCATGGAGGTTACCCAATTCACCTATTTTCAGCAGGTTGGCGGTTACGACTGTAACCCAGTGCCCGTGGAATTGACCTACGGGCTCGAGCGCCTGGTAATGTACGTCCAAGGTGTGGAAAACGTCTATGATCTGGATTGGGATGGGATCCCTAAAGATCAGGGAGGCAAAACTTACGGCGATGTGTTCCACCAGGCCGAGGTTGAATACTCCACCTACAATTTTGAATACGCCGATACGGAGATGCTAGTCCGCCATTTCGCCGATGCGGAAGGCGAATGTCACGCGCTGTTGAACAGAAACCTGCCATTGCCGGCTTATGACCACTGTCTGAAGGCATCTCATCTATTCAATCTTCTGGATGCCCGGGGCGTTATATCCGTGACCGAGCGAGCCGCCTACATCGGCCGCGTCCGCGTGCTCGCCAAAGGTGCGGCAGAGGCCTGGTTGAAAAGCCAGGGGGTGGAGGTATGAAAAGATTAAGTCATGCCTGAACTCCTCCTCGAAATCCTGTCGGAAGAAATCCCCGCCCGCATGCAGGCGAAGGCGGCTGACGATCTGAAACGTTTGGTGATGGATGCGCTAAAAGAGGCGGGATTGGAATTTTCGCACGCCGACGCATTCGCAACGCCACGCCGTCTGGCTCTGGTGGTCGACGGTCTACCGGCGCAGACCCCCGACATGAAGAGGGAACGCAAGGGACCAAAAACGAACGCAACGGAACAGGCCGTGGCCGGGTTCAAGCACTCCCTACCGGAGGGCGCGGCCATCGAGGAACAGGAAACACCGAAGGGCAACATCTTCTTCGCCACCTGGGAAGAGGCTGGGCGCGACGCGCGCGACGTGTTGGTCGAATGCCTGCCCGATGCCCTCCGCGGCCTGCCGTGGCCAAAGTCCATGCGCTGGGCAACCCATGATATGCGCTGGGTACGCCCCATCGAATCGTTGATCGCCCTGTTCGATGGTGCGCCGGTTGCCTTTGAGTTCGGTGCCGTGACGACCGGCGTGGAAACCCGTGGTCATCGGTTCCTGGCGGGAGGCACGTTTGCGGTATCAAATTTCGCAAACTACAAGTCGAAACTCTTGGACTTTAAGGTCATGCTGGACCCGGTCGCGCGGCGCGAGCTGATCACGACCGACTCCGTCAAACTGGCGCAAGCCGAAGGCCTGATATTGAAGGATGACCCGGGCCTTCTAACCGAGGTCACAGGGTTGGTGGAATGGCCCGTCGTTTACATGGGAACCATTGATGACGCCTTCATGGATGTGCCAGCCGAAGTGCTGATCACGTCCATGAAGAAGCACCAGAAGTATTTTTCCTGCCTCGACCCGGACGGCAATCTCGCCAACCGCTTCATCCTGGTCGCGAACACGGAAACGACGGACGGCGGCACGGCGGTGGTGGCTGGAAACGAACGCGTGCTGCGCGCGCGTCTGTCGGACGCCAAGTTTTTCTGGAACACCGATTGCCAGACACCGCTGGAGGATAAGGCTCTAGCGCTAAAGAACCGGGTGTTTCACGCAAAGTTGGGTTCGGTAGCGGAAAAGGTCGCGCGTATGGAAGCGCTGGCCGTTGACCTCGCTCAATACGTTCCGGGAGCGGATGTCGATTTGGCTAGGCGTGCGGCGCAGTTGGCGAAGGCCGATTTGTCCAGCGGCATGGTCGCCGAATTTGCCAACCTCCAAGGCATCATGGGCCGCTATTACGCGCTAAACGATGGTGAACCCGAGGCTGTCGCTGAAGCCATTGCAGAGCACTACGCGCCGCAAGGACCGAATGACACCTGCCCGACGGCGCCTGTCAGCGTCTGCGTCGCACTGGCGGACAAGATTGACAGCTTGGTCGGGTTTTTCGCCATTGATGAGAAGCCCACGGGATCCAAGGATCCGTTCGCACTGCGCCGCGCGGCCCTGGGCGTAATCCGTTTGATCCTAGAGAACGAGATAAGATTGCCGCTGATAGAGGCGTTTGCGAAAGGTCGTGAGTTAATCGGAACCGACGACAATTCGGCTGATGAATTAATGGCGTTCTTCGCTGATCGTCTCAAAGTGCATCTCAGAGAGCGTGGCATTTTACATGATCGCATTGATGCGGTCTTCGCCCTGGGCGGTGAAGATGATCTGGTGCGTCTGTTGGCGCGGGTTGACGCCCTTATGAAGTTTCTTCGCACCGCAGACGGTGAGAACCTCCTAACGGCCTATCGACGGGCCACCAACATCCTGACAATCGAAGAGAAAAGGGATGGACAGACCTACGACGGGGAGGTCCGTCTCGACCAATTTGTACAAACCGAGGAGACCGATCTCCACGCCAGTCTGGGCGATGCTGGTACGGCCATTGCCAATGCGCTCGCGAACGAAGACTTCGCCGCTGCTATGAAAGCCGTGGCGGCGCTTCGGGGACCGGTTGATGCGTTTTTCGACCAAGTCACTGTCAATACCGACGACACGTCGTTGCGTGAAAACAGGCTGAAATTGTTAAACCAGATCCGGAGTGCCTTAGACGGGGTTGCGGATTTCTCAAAGATCGAAGGCTAATCGAGTGAAAGACGGGACCATGACCAAGTGGATATATACCTTTGGGGACGGCAGCGCAGAAGGCGCTGGCGAGATGCATGAGCTTCTGGGCGGAAAGGGAGCCAACCTCGCTGAGATGGCGGACCTGGGCCTGCCGGTACCGCCAGGCTTTACGATCACAACCGAGGTTTGCACCCATTTCACAGCCAATAACCATGCCTATCCGGACGGTCTCGAGGCCAACGTGGACGCGGCCATGGCCCATATTGAAGGCATTATGGGGGCCAAGTTTGGCAACGTAGAGAACCCGCTACTGGTTTCGGTCCGGTCCGGCGCGCGGGCGTCCATGCCGGGCATGATGGATACGGTCTTGAACCTGGGCCTCAATTCGGAAACGGTTGAAGGACTGGCCAAGCGGTCCGATGATGCGCGTTTTGCCTACGACAGCTTCCGGCGCTTCATCCAGATGTACGGTGACGTGGTTCTAGGCGTCAGCCATCACCTGTTCGAAGACATCCTAGAAGACACTAAGGAAGACAAAGGGTACGCCTTGGACACGGATTTGACCGCCGACGACTGGAAGGCGGTTACTGAGAAGTATCTGGCCATGGTCGAAGACGAGCGGAGCGAACCGTTCCCCCAAGACCCCAAGGAACAGCTCTGGGGCGCCATTGGCGCCGTGTTCGGTTCCTGGATGAACAACCGGGCAATCACCTACCGCCGCCTTCACAACATTCCCGCCGACTGGGGCACGGCCGTCAATGTTCAGGCCATGGTGTTCGGCAACATGGGCGATGATTGCGCTACGGGCGTGTGCTTCACCCGCAACCCGTCAACCGGCAGGAACCAGTTCTACGGCGAGTTCCTGATCAACGCCCAGGGCGAGGACGTGGTTGCTGGCATACGCACGCCACAACCGCTGACTGAGGCAGAGAAGACGGAACAGGGTTCGGACCTCCCGTCCATGGAAACTGAAATGCCAGTGCTCTTCTGCGATCTGGTGGCGGTGCGCGAGAAGTTGGAAGCGCACTATAGGGATATGCAGGACATGGAGTTCACGGTCCAGCAGTCTAAGCTCTGGATGCTACAGACCCGGAACGGCAAACGCACAGCGAAGGCGTCGCTGAAGATCGCCTGTGACATGGTCGCCGAGGGCCTGCTGACCCAGGAAGAAGCGATTTTGCTAGTCGATGCACAGCAGTTGGATCAGCTCCTACACCCGACCCTAGATCCGGACGCGGAACGCGACATCATTGGTCACGGCTTGCCGTCGAGTCCGGGGGCGGCGTCCGGCAAGATTGTGTTCTCCGCTGAAGACGCGGAAGCCTGGGTCGCGAAGGGCGAAAAGGTCATCCTTGTCCGCACGGAAACGTCCCCCGAAGACATCAACGGCATGCACGTCTCCGAAGGTATCCTAACGACGCGCGGCGGCATGACGTCGCACGCCGCCGTGGTTGCCCGTGGCATGGGCAAACCCTGTGTTTCTGGTGCCGGAGACCTGCGCGTCGACTACGACAACAAGAAGCTCATGGCCATGGGTGAAATTCTAGACGAGGGCTCCACAGTGACCGTTGATGGGTCCAGCGGCGAGGTAATGCGCGGCGAGGTCGCTACCATTCAACCCGAACTTACTGGTGACTTCGGCCAGCTCATGGGATGGGTGGACGGGACCAGAGTACTGAGTATCCGCGCCAACGCGGAAACGCCGGTGGATGCGGCCACGGCTCGGAAATTCGGCGCCGAGGGCATCGGCCTATCGCGAACCGAGCACATGTTCTTTGACCCCGACCGTATCGTCCATATGCGCCAAATGATCCTGGCCACCGATGAACCCGCGCGCCGCGAAGCACTCGACAAGCTTCTGCCGTATCAGCGCGAGGATTTTCTGCAGCTGTTTAGGATCATGGCTGGCCTACCGGTGACCATCCGGCTCCTAGATCCGCCACTGAACGAGTTTTTGCCGCATACCCTGGAAGAGATGGAAGAGGTAGCAAAGGCCGCCGGCGTCGACCTGAGCGCCGTGAGGGCCCGCAAGCTGGAGCTTGATGAGGCCAACCCCATGCTTGGTCACCGGGGTTGCCGCCTGGGCATCACCTATCCAGAAATCTACGAGATGCAGGGTCGCGCCATCTTTGAGGCTGCCGCCGCCATTATGAAAGGCGGGGAGACCGTTGAGCCTGAGATCATGATCCCGTTAATTGTCGACAAGCCCGAGTTCGACATGCTTAAGGACGTTGTCGACCGGGTCGCCAAGGAGGTGGAAGCCGCCGAGGGCGTGACACTGACCTACTTGGTCGGCACTATGATCGAACTGCCGCGGGCGTGTCTGAAGGCCGACACCATAGCCGAGACGGCGGAGTTTTTCTCCTTCGGCACGAATGACTTGACACAGACCACCTATGGTTTCTCCCGCGATGATGCCGCGCCCTTCTTGGAGATTTACCGATCCAAGGGCGTCATGCCCAAAGATCCGTTCATGACCATCGATACCGAAGGCGTGGGTGAGTTAGTGAAGATCGGCTGTGAACGCGGGCGTGGCGTCCGCCCAGACATCAAGCTCGGCATCTGCGGCGAACATGGCGGCGACCCAGCCTCGGTCCGGTTCTGTCACGACATCGGCCTGAGCTACGTGTCTTGCTCGCCCTACCGGGTGCCAATCGCGCGTCTGGCCGCCGCCCAGGCGGCCATCAAGACGGATCCACGGAAGCAACCGGAGAACCGCTGAGCTCGCCCCAAAGAAGGAGAATCACCATGATCGACGCAGCTCGCGCGGAACTTCTAAGCCCCAACACGCTCCAGGTTGGAATTAACCTTGGCAATATCCTATTGGTCACCGGGAAAGCCGAAAACGGTGACCCGGAGGGGATCGCGCCGGACATGGGCCGGGCCCTGGCCGAGCATTTGGGTGTGGAGGTCCAGTACCAGACCTTCGCAACGCCCGGCGAAGTGGCCGACGCCGCCGAGCGGGACGAGATCGACGTCAGCCTGATTGCCGACGAGCCGAACCGGGCCATAGTCATCGACTTCTGCGATCCCTATGTGGAGATTGAGGCAACCTACCTGGTGCCGGCGGGGTCATCCTTACAGACAGTCGAGGACGTGGACGCCCCTGGCGTGCGCATCGCCGTTTCCGAACGCGCCGCCTATGATCTTTACCTCAGCCGCACGCTGCAACACGCAACCCTGCATCGCGCCCGTGGCCTACCGGGCGCCTTCAAGCTGTTCGTGGAGAAGGAACTGGACGCCCTGGCCGGCCTGGTGCCGGCACTCAAGGAAAATGCCAAAAGCGTTCCTGGTTCACGCGTCATCCCGGGCCGGTACACATCGGTCCAGCAGGCCATTGGCACCCTGCACGGCCGACCGGCCCTGAAAACCCAGGTGCAGGCCTTCTTGGAAGAAAAGAAGGCCAACGGCTTCGTGGCGGACCTCATCAATAAGCACAGCGTCACTGGCAAATTGCAGGTCGCCAAGTAGGGCGCCACCATCCAGCTGTACATTCCAGTTCCCTATAATCTATCCTGGGCATATAATGCAGTATGCTCAGGCTCCCCGTCATCGCTGCTTGTTTGCTGATCACATCACCCGGAGGGGCAGCCAGTGACGCTGCCAAGGGCCGCGCCATCGCTGTGGATCATTGCAAGCGCTGCCATGTGGTTGGCGACTTGAACAAGTTCGGCGGTATCGGATCGACGCCCTCGTTCCAGTTGATCGCCGGCATGCAAGACGGCATGGAGCGGTTTCAGACCTTTTATGCCCGCCGCCCGCATACCAACTTCGTACGCCTTCCCAACCTACCGCGGTTTTCCAAGGCACCGCCCTACGCCATCCCCTTCACCGTAACCGAAGCCAGCATCGAAAACCTCATAGCTTTCGTGAAGACCTTGAAGGTACGCGATGTCAACCAGGTGCCGGTGGTCGGAGGGGTCGGACGCAAACGGCAACTGGGCCAGTAGGCGGCGCGGACGCAGAAAACGGCGAGAAATCCCGCCGTCTTTCTTAAAGCTACCTTGTTTACGCGGCCTCAGACCATGGTGGCGACCAGCGTCACCAAAACGCCGACGGCAAAGACCAAGTGGATCCAGCCTTCATTTTGAACATTTTGTAATTCATACCCATAGCGTTTCTCCTTGTTTTTGCAGCCCAGCATGCCAGGCAAGGGTTCACGGAGACCGAGGGGCCCGTAATTAGCCGCGTATGCACCGTCTCACAATTGTGGTTATCGCATAACAGTGTCCGACATATGGGGCTCACGTTTAAAAGTCGTGGTTTCCTTGACACAGAAACCTATCGGCGGCAGCGTGAGCGGGCGGCAACGCAAGGAGCAGACAGTCATGACCGACTTACATCTGAATGAGGATTGCATCTTCTGCAAAATCATCCGGGGTGAAATTTCAAGCTTCAAACTGTATGAAGACGATCTCACCTACGCCTTCATGGATATCAATCCCCTCAACGACGGGCATGCCCTGGTCATTCCTAAATACCATGCAGAAAACATCTACGCGACGCCCGATGAATGGTTTGGGCCGACCATGTCCACGGTCCGTCGCATCGCTAGCGCGGTTAACAAGGTCGTGCGGCCCGAGGGAATCAACCTCCTACAGGCCAATGGCCCCGGTGCTAAGCAATCCGTTTTTCATTTTCATATGCATGTGATCCCGCGCTACGCAGACGATGGTGCGGGCATGAACTGGGAAATGAAACACGGTGATATGGACGCCATCGGTGAACTGGCGGAACAGATCGTCGCCGCCATCGAATGAAGCTCAGGCCGTTGGCCGCCTGACGAAGATGGTGAAATCTGGCAAGGGTGGATCAACGATAACCTCGGCTTCCGGCGACAGGCTTTCGCGCACAAAGGTCAGGAACCGGACCGGGTTCGCATAATAGAGCCCGTCGTAATGCACATCCGTGTCATCCCTCAGCATATTGAAAGCCAGGCCCCGCCGCGTATGCTGCCAGAGCTGTTTGAGGCTGGCTTGAATGTACTCGACCCATTCCTCCGCGTCGGCGCCCATGTGCATGTTATATGTACCCGATACGATGGTGTAGTCGGCAGTCTCGTGTGCCGATATGCCATGCACGAACTCGCCACGAGGATCTGCGTGGCGGGCCTTCGCGGCGTCGATCATGCCTTGGCTCATATCCGTTCCTATGTAGCGGCTCCGATTCATGACAGCCTTGTCGGCCAGGTATTCAAATAGTGAACCATAACCGCAGCCGAAATCATGGATGGTAATCCCGCCCGCTTGTGCCATGTCGTCGAAGATGTCTTCCAAGATGGCGTAGCGCCGAAGCTGCCATTCCTGGTTCTTCCAGAACACACCCTGCGCCGTCGGTCCATAACGGCTGAGGCGGCGCTCATAGGCGCGGACCACGGGGACCAGCATTCGGGGCGCGGCACTCAAAATCTCTCCGACCGATCGCATCAAATGACCTTAGTGCCCAAAAAGGTGAATTGGAAACGACTGAGATCGATTTTCCAGCTTTCTGGCGTCGTCGATAACGCTCAACGATGCTCCCATCGCTATCACATACCCTCTCAACCAGAACGCTGGAAAATCGGCAACCCCTGCGTCTTCTTCGACCCCCCGGACAGTGTCACATTCCACGTTTAATGCCTTGAATGGCTCCGCGGCTCCTTACCAGAGAACTAGAGAAAGCGTCTCAATGCTTCAAAATCACCGTTATAGGCTTCAACGGTCCGGACCGATGGAAGAGAGGGCAAAGCTCAGAACTCGGCCCAGTCGGGCTTCGTAGCCGCTACGGTGGCACCGTTGACAGTAAAAGTCGCGTCGGCATTCTCCAAGTACTCCAGACGCATCAGCGCCAAGGCCCGGCCGTCGCGACCGGAGCGCACTTCGCCCACTTTCTTGCTATTCAGCATAACCGGCGTGCCCGCGGCGGGCAACGCCCCGTCAATGGTGATGGGTACCAGGCGTTTCTTCACTAGGCCGCGGTACTTGGTTCGGGCCGTCAGCTCCTGGCCCATGTAACAGCCCTTCTGCCAGTCGACGCCATGCAGTTCGTCGAAACCGCTTTCCAAAAGGATGGCCTTTTCCAGAACAAGGTCGCGGCTGCCGTCCGGCAAACCGAGCATCAAACGATGGCTGTCATAATTGGCAAACTGAGCTGCGTCGCCGGGTAGGTCCGGGTTACCGTCTGCCGGGATCAGGGCGCGCACGCCGGCCGCCGCGAGCCGCGGATCAATGACCGCAAGACCGCCGTGCCACGCCGCCGCCGTGCCGGGGTCGCCCGACAAACCGCATGCCGCCGGTGCCTCCAGCCCCCAGATAGCGATCACGGACCACGCGTCGCTGACATCCTCTAGGTCCACTTGAGCCCGCAGCTTGTACATGGAGAGCTTCTTGGTGAGGTCCGTCATCCGGTCGCGCTCCGTTTCCATCAGGATAGCGCCGCCTTGTCCGTATAGAAAAAAGTCGTAGAGGAACTTACCCTGAGGCGTAAGCAACGCCGCGTAGACGGCCCGGTTGTCGGCGACGTTGGATACATTGTTGGAAACCAGACCCTGCAGGAAGGTCACGGTGTCGTCGCCGGACACCTTTAGGATGCCGCGGTTCTCAAGGGTCGCTCGGTGAAGGTTGGTCATAGTGTCCACATTTGTCATCTCGACGATAAATTGGGTCGTTTCAAGAGGCAAATCAAGGACTTCTGATTGCGTCCCTCGCTTTTCATTAGCTCTGCACGGTCGTATAAATGCGCCATGCGTATCTTGTTCGTCTCCTCCACGCGTGTGGGCGACGCGGTCCTGTCGACGGGACTCCTCAATCATTTGATTGAGACCCATCCGGGTGCACGAATCACGGTCGCTTGTGGCCCGGCGGCGGCGGACCTGTTCCGCGCGGTGCCCGGGCTTGAAGGTATCATTGCGCTGGAGAAGATGGTCGGCTCGCTACACTGGTTCCGACTTTGGGCGCTTACGGTAGGCACCTGGTGGGATTTAGTCGTAGATTTGCGGAACGCGCCGCTCACCTATTTGCTGCCGGCGCGGCGCCAGCACCATTTCAAGCGCAGCCGCCAAACCGAACACCGGTTGATCGAGATGTCCCGTGTCCTCGGCCTTGGGGACGCGCCGCCAGCGCCTCGACTGTGGCCTTCAGAGGCCGACCGGGCGCAAGCCACTACGCTGATTCCCGACGGCACGCCTGTGCTGGCTATCGGTCCGACGGCCAATTGGCGAGCCAAGACCTGGCGAGCGGAGCGGTTTGCAGAACTGGCATTGCGGGTGACCGCGGCGGACGGTCTGTTCCCGGGCGGCCGTATTGCGTTATTTGGTCGTGCCGACGAACGCCCTCAGGTCATACAATTGATAGAGGCGCTGCCGATGGAACGCTGTCTGGATTTGATCGGCGGCCCGGACCTATTGGAGATCTTCGCTTGCCTGCAGCGGTGTGATCTTTATGTGGGCAACGATTCCGGTCTAATGCACATCGCTGCGGCGGCGGGGGTACCGACGCTGGGTCTATTCGGGCCCAGCAAGGAAGAGTTGTATGCGCCGTGGGGACCGCATTGCGCGTTCGTTCGCACGCCGCAATCCTTCGATACTATCTATCCGGAGGGTTTCAATCACATCACATCGGATAGCCTCATGGACGATCTCACGCTGGACACGGTGGCGACCGCTCTTGTCGATGTCTGGGGTCGGCGGCCGGAGGTGTTAAAATGAACAATACCCCCTTAAAGTTGTCGGCAGTGATCAGCGTTCACAACGAAGAGAACCAGTTGACCGAGTGCCTCAAGACCCTGGAATTCGCCGACGAGATCGTCGTGCTGTTAGACAAGTGCACGGATGGCTCTGAAGCAATCGCCCAGACATTCACTGATCGAATCGTGCACGGTGCTTGGCCAAAGGAAGGCGCGCGGCGCAATGCCGGTATCGAGTCCTGCACCGGCGATTGGGTCTTCGAGATCGACGCCGACGAACGGGTTCCCGAGGCGCTGGCTAAGGAAATTCGCCGTACCGTCGAGACGTCGGATGCGGATTGGCATGAGGTGCCCGTCGACAACTACATCGGAGAACGCTTGATCCGTTGGGGATGGGGGGCATCCTTTGGCAAGTCCGCCTACCCAGGCCTGTTCCGGCGCGGCGTCAAGGTTTGGGAGGATCAGCGCGTGCACCCAAACCTCACTTGGTCCGGGCGGAAGGGCGCCATGTTGAGCAACCGCCTGTTGCATTACGTGGATCGCAATCTGTCCGATATGATCAAGCGCCTGGACAACTATTCCTCAGCGCGGGCTCTGGACATGCGTGATAGTGGACAGATTGGGTCCACGGCTAACAATGTGCGGCGGTTCTTCTCACGGTTCATCAAATGCTATTTCTTTCGAAGGGGGTATCGGGAAGGAGGCTACGGTCTGATGATCGCTATCTGCGCCGGGCTTTATCCACTGCTCGCGCACCTCAAGGCGAAGTTGGAGACCGAATAGGTGGCGCGTATCCTTATTGCGGACGATGGCATTGTTTTCGACGGCCGGAGCTTGGAGGCGGGCCCCTTGGGTGGCGTCGAATCGTCTATCGTAAACCTTGTGCAAGAACTGGCGAAGCGCGGCCACGACGTGCATGTACGCAACAACTGCGCCCAGGCCCTAGATCATAGGGATGTGTCTTGGCGACCCATTGGCGAGGCCTGGCCCGACAACGTGGATCTCTATATCGCCAACCGGGGCGACAAAGTGATTCAGCGGATGCCAGATGCGGGACGTACCGTGTTCTGGATTCACAATCCCGCGGGTTACCTGATGAAGTGGCGCTACCTGTCAAAGCTCTGGTGGACGAAACCCGCCATTATTTTCATCGGCAGGGTGCACGAAACCACCTATCCTGCATGGGCGCCTAGCGGCGAGCGGATCGTCATCCCCTACGGTCTGTCAGAGGATTTCTGTGCAGCAGCAGCGTCGGACGCAATGCCAGCACCCCGGGCCGTATTCACGTCGAACCCGCTCAGGTCCCTGGACTGGTTGTTAGACCGCTGGGCCCAAGACATCCAGCCCAATGTGCCTGGGGCAGAACTGCACCTGTTCACGGGCGCGGCAACCTATGGCTCGGCCGGGGATGCCAAGGCGAACCAGATGGCGGCCGTCTTGGCGCAGGCTGATGCGCTCATGAACCAAGGCGTAGTTCTGCGCGGCCCGGTACCGAAATCCCAGCTCATTGATGAGTTTCGGGAGGCGCGCTGCATGCTCTACCGTGGCGACGTTAATGAGACCTTCTGCTTAGCGGTTGGCGAGGCTCAGGCCATGGGCGTTCCGGCGGTGGTGCAGAATTACGGCTCCGTAGTTGAACGGGTTATCGATGGGGAAACGGGGTACGTCGCCGACAATGACCGGGCTTTCACTGAGGCCGCCATCAAGCTACTGTCCGACGAAGAACTGTGGCGCCACCAGCATCGGACGGCACTGGACAAACAGCGGTCGTGGCGCTGGCCAGACGCGGCGGCTGCCTTCGAGAACTTGATCGGATAAGACACACCATGCGGGTCGCACAAGTCATGGCAGGAGCGCAGTACGGCGGAGCAGAGACGTTTTTCATACGCCTCACGCTAGCCCTGCACCGTGCGGGACTCCATCAGAAGGTGATTATCCGCACCCATGCGAACCGAGCCGAAACCCTGCGCCGCGGCGGCATAGAACCGGTGGAGGCGAAGTTTGGTGGGGCCCTTGATTTCGCCACACCGCGCCTACTGAAACGCGAATTGGCGGGCTACGAGCCGGACATCGTACTAACATGGATGAACCGGGCGTCCAGCATGTGTCCCAAGGGTGATTGGGTGCAGGTCGGACGTCAGGGCGGTTACTACGACCTCAAGCACTACGAGACGTGCACCCACATTATCGGTAACACCCAAGACATCACCGACAACGTCGTCAAGGGGGGGTGGCCAACGGAACGCGTCCACTACCTGCCCAATTTCGTCACCGAGGAGATGGCCCGGCCCATTCCACGCCAAACCTTCTTCACTCCGGATACGGTGCCGCTAATCGTGGCCCTGGGGCGACTGCACGAGAACAAGGCCTTCGACGTACTGTTGGAGGCCCTAGCCCGGGTGCCCAACGCCTATCTCTGGATCGCCGGCGAAGGGCCGCGTCGCGAAGAATTGGAAAAGATGGCGGAGAACCTGGCGGTCAAACCGCGGGTCCGATTCCTGGGTTGGCGCGACGATGTCGCAGCATTGTTGCAGACGGCAGATCTGTTCGTCTGTCCGTCCCGGCACGAGCCGCTAGGCAACGTGGTTCTAGAAGCCTGGGCCCAAAATGTGCCCGTGGTCGCCGCCGACAGCTACGGCCCTGGGACCCTGATCGAGCATCTGGTGTCCGGTATACTGGTTCCCATTGATGATTCGGCGATGTTGGCGAAGGCGATCCGCTTGGTAATCGAAGACGACCGCCTGAGCGCCGATATTGCCCGCCAGGGCCGTGCCGCTTATGAGGCGGAATTTACAGAGACCGCCGTCGTGGGCCAATACTTGCAATTTTTTCAGGAAATTCTCACCTGATGTGTGGCATTGCCGGCGTGATGACCAAGACCGGGCACGCACCCGACCCCGCCATTCTCGACCGCATGGAAGCCGCCCTGTTGCACCGTGGTCCAGACGGCAGCGGTCGGTACGCACAGAACGACACCGCGATCCTGCAGACGCGCCTCGCCATCATCGATCTCGAAACCGGCGACCAACCCATCGTGTTAAAGAGAAGTCGCGGCCTCACGGCTTTGGTTGCCAACGGCGAAATCTTCAACTATCGGGAACTCTATAGCGCCTTGCCAGGCATCGTGTTTGCCACCGCATCTGATTGCGAGGTTCCACTGCACCTCTATCACCGTGACGGCACAGGTTTCGCGGATGCCCTCAGGGGCATGTACGCCGTCGCCATTCACGACGACGCCAAGGGGCGTCTAGTGCTGACCCGCGATCCCTTCGGGATTAAACCGCTTTACTATGTGGAAACGGGTGCTGTCTTCGCGTTCGCGTCCGAGCCGCAGGCCCTGATCCGATCGGGTCTGGTGCCGGTCGAAGAAAATGCCGACGCGCTTCATGAGTTGTTCCAATTGCAGTTCACCTGTCGGCGCGAGACCGTGTTCGCAGGCATACAACGCGTCCTACCTGGAGAAACCCTGGTCGTGTGCGCCGGACAGATCGTCGAGCGCATTCATCGGCCAGCCCTTCCCCTCGCGCCGCCGGAAGGTTGGAAAAACGAAGATGCCATGGACCGGCTGGAACAGGTATTCACGGATTCTGTCAATATCCATCAGCGTTCCGACGTACCCTACGGGATGTTCCTTTCAGGCGGTATCGATTCAGCAGCGCTCCTAGCCATGATGGCCCGCCTCAATGACCAGCCCGTGCAGGCCTTCACCGTTGGGTTCGAGGAGGCTAGCGTCCATGACGAGCGCGACCATGCTCGCGCGTTGGCCGCCGCCGCCGGGGCGGCGCACGAGGAAATTTCGTTTGGCGAGTCCGATTTCTGGGATCTGTTGCCCAAGGTCGCGCAGGCCATAGACGACCCGACGGCGGATTACGCCGTTCTGCCCACCTACAAATTGGCGAGAGCTGCCCGCGACGGGGGCCTCAAGGTGGTGCTCAGCGGGGAAGGGGGTGATGAAATGTTTGCCGGTTATGGCCGCTATCGGCGCGCCACCCGACCGCGTTTGTTGGGGGGGCGGGACATACGTGCTGCCGGACTGTTGGAGGGCCTTGGCGTCCTGCGGCGCGAGGATGGAGACTGGCGCCAAAGCATTGCCGCGCTGGAAGCCGACTTGCCGAGCAACCTTAGTGGCCTGCAGAGGGCCCAAGCCTTGGATTGCGCTCATTGGCTGCCCAACGATTTGCTGACCAAACTGGACCGCTGTCTCATGGCGCACGGGGTGGAAGGGCGCGTCCCCTTCGTCGACCCCGTGATGGCCGCCTTCGCCTTCCGGCTACCCGACGCGTTGAAAGTCAAGAAACGGTTCGGCAAAAGGTTGTTGCGGTCCTGGCTAGCCGAGACGTTTCCGGCCAGCAAACCGTTCACGAAGAAGCGGGGCTTCACCGTTCCCGTTGGTGAATGGATCGCTGCCCAGGGCAAGGACCTGGGCCCCCTGGTCGCGGCGCAACCAGGTGTCGCGCGCTACTGCGATCCGGACACCGTGAGGCGTCTGTTCCAGGCCACCGGCAAGCAGGAAGGCCAAGCCCAATGGACCTTATTGTTCTTCGCGCTCTGGCATGGGCATCATATTGAAGGCAAGTTCAATGACGGTGGCGTCTTCGATGCTTTAGCGGCCTGAAAATAGTAAAGGAACATTCATGACCGATACTATCACTATTCGCCGGCCCGACGACTGGCACGTTCATTTCCGCGACGGCGCCATGCTGCAATCCGCGGTGCCGTTCACCGCCCGCCAATTCAGGCGTGCTATCGTCATGCCGAACCTAGTTCCGCCGGTGACAACCGTGGACGCGGCACGCGCCTACCGAGATCGCATCAACATGGCGGTGCCCGATGGTATCGATTTCCAGCCCCTGATGACAGCCTATCTCACCGACACTATCGACGCCGGCGAACTGGCCCGAGGCGCAGAAGAGGGAGTGTTCACCGCCGTCAAGCTTTACCCAGCCGGCGCTACAACCAATTCCGACAGCGGCGTCACGGACTTGAAGCAGGTTACCGCCGTTCTGGAGTGCATGCAGGCCATAGGGTTACCGCTTTTACTCCATGGTGAGGTCACTGATCCAGAGGTCGACATTTTCGACCGCGAAGCCCGGTTCATTGAACAGAAACTTATCGGTCTCCGCGCTGATTTTCCCGAACTGAAGGTCGTATTCGAGCACGCCACCACAAAGGACGCGGTGGATTACGTTCTTTCCCAGGATAGCCACATGGGCTGCACCATCACCGCCCACCATCTGGTCATCAATCGCACGGACATTTTCAAAGGCGGTATCCGCCCACATCTTTATTGCCTGCCTATCGCAAAGCGCGAGGTGCATCGTCAGGCATTGCGCGCCGCCGCCACATCCGGAGACAAGCGCTTCTTCCTGGGGACTGACACGGCACCGCATCCCGTGCACGAGAAGGAATCGGATTGTGGCTGCGCGGGCATCTTCTCCGCGCCGACGGCCATGCAAGTTTACACCCAGGTCTTCGATGAAGCAGGCGCCCTCGACAAGTTGGAGGCCTTCGCGTCGATCAATGGGCCCGGCTTTTACGGTCTTGCGGCAAATGAAGGGACGGTAACCTTAGTCCGCGACGTCGTCGAAGTTCCGGAACGCGTTGAAACCGCAGAGGGCGAAATCGTAATGGTTTTCCGACCGGACGCAGGCCTGAACTGGCGAATCATGGCCTAACCGTCTGGGTTCATGGCCGTGAACACGAATTTCAGGAAATAGGCCTTTATCAGGGACCAATGACCGGAATAGTAAAAGTGGCCGTTGGCTGCCAGCATGGCATTGCGCTGACGTTGCCAAATGCACCATTTATCTTAGGAGACGGATCGATCAGGGTATGCCCTGCGAGGCCGAAACTAGACGAATACAACGACATCAATGACAGACATGGGGACACTTGTCGCGCCGGCGCGCATCACGCTGCAGCGCAACACGTTGACCCCGGGAATGGCGCGTCTATAGTGGCTAAAATCATTGTAAACTGGGGAGCCCTGCAATGAGTGCCGATCAATTCGACTGCCTCCTTCTGGAGAGCGAAGACGGCAAAACCGTCACCCATTCCATCCAGACCCTTCACAACAGCCGCCTGCCTGAGGGCGACGTGACCGTGGCCGTCAAGTATTCGACGCTCAACTACAAGGATGGGATGATCATTAATGGCCTTGGACGGCTTGTCCGCGACTATCCCCACGTGCCGGGGATTGATTTCTGCGGTGTAGTGGAAGAAAGCACTTCACCCGATTACGAGCCCGGCGACGAGGTGATTTTGACAGGCTGGCGTGTCGGTGAGGTTCATTGGGGCGGATTTGCGCAGCGCGCTCGGGTAAAGTCGGAATGGCTGGTGCCGGTTCCGGCGGGGCTGTCCCTCAAGCAGACTATGGCCATCGGGACGGCCGGGTTCACGGCCATGTTGGCGGTGATGACATTGGAAGAACACGGCCTAAGCACGGATACGGATAAAGACGTCCTCGTTACGGGCGCTGCGGGCGGCGTCGGTTCGTGCGCCGTCGCCATCCTGGCAAGTCTCGGTTATGGCGTAGCCGCGGGCACCGGTCGGGTGGAGACCCACGACTATCTCAGCGATCTAGGCGCGACCACCCTGATCGGGCGCGATGAGTTAGCGGAAGCGCCGAAGGGGCCCCTTGCTCGGGAGACTTGGGCTGGCGTCATCGACAATGTGGGCGGCGCAATGCTCGGCAACGTGTTGCCCTCAGTGGCCTATTGGGGAACCGTGGCTTCCGTGGGCAACGCTGGCGGGATCGAGTTTTCCTCCAATGTGCTGCCGTTCCTGCTGCGCGGCATCAACCTCTGCGGCATCGATTCGAACACCTGTCAAAAGGATCGCCGGTTGAACGCCTGGAGCCGGTTGGCGATGGATCTGCCGATGGACAAGCTCGACGCCATGACCAATGAAATACCTCTTGCCGATCTTCCGGACCTGGCCGGCAAGATCCTCCAGGGTCAGATCCGCGGGCGAACGGTGATTGACGTCAACGGCTGACTAGAAACCGTTGAGTCAATTGATTTTCAACGTGAATATCTAAATGTGGGTCAGATTGCCGTTTCTGGCATTGAATCTGCCCATCCTTCCATATCCATCCCCCCGCGCTCCATGATGAAACGGATTGTCGGTTTGATATCGATGGCCCTGATGCTGTCCGCCTGTACGCAGAAATCCGCCTATGAGACGGCAGTCGAGAACATGGCACCCTTCTATTGCTATAAGTCCCTGGCCGGCGTCGTAATCATTGGATGGCCAGGCTTTCCTCAAGCGCATCAAGAGCGCCCCGGCCAGCATCTATGGCAAAAGCACCATAAACCACTCATGGGCAAGCTTGACACCCGCCAAGCAACGGATTAATAGGCCGTTCTCGCTATTATCGCGGGCCACGCCCTGGGGCGGAGTAGCTCAGCTGGTTAGAGC
>DFRF01000157.1:18445-31658 GCA_002378125.1 Rhodospirillaceae bacterium UBA3470
TCATAATCCGCGTGTCGGGGGTTCGAGTCCCTCCTCCGCTACCAATAAAAACAACGGCTTAGAATTAATTTTCTAAGCCGTTTTTGTTTTGAGTACCCGTTAGAAACGATTTAATCGCTCTCTTTAGACAACACGCGTCAGGAGGGGAATACCAATATTTTTTAGTCTGATGGCCAGGAAATGATGCCTCGTGCTTCCAGGGCGTCAATCTCTGTCTTGTCAAACCCTGCCTCCATCAGAACCTCTTTGGTTTGTTCTCCAGGTCTTGGGGCTGGTCGGGTTGGTCCCGGTGGGGTGTCAGACCATTCCGTCGGCACCGCCATCTCGATGATCGGCCCCTCACTCGGGTGGTCTCGGCGGCGAAAAAAGCCGATAGACCTCAGATGTTCATCGTCGAGAATATCGGGGATTGAATTCATAGGTGCCGCCGGAATGTCAGCGGCGACGAGGCGCTCGACCCAATCGGTGGTGGTGCCAGTGGCCAGGCAATCCGCAAGATAACCATAGACGGCATCTATATGCTCTAATCTTGCCGATTGTGACGAAAAGCGTGCGTCGGCATCGAATTTATCAGGCTCGCCAATCACTTTGAAAAACGCTCGCCATTGCTTATCCGTGTAGATTAGGGTGCACAAATATCCGTCCTGGGTCCGGAATGGTTTGCGGTTCCTTGATAAACTGCGCTGGTACCCGCTGGGCCCCTCGGGCGGATCGAACATCGCCCCCGCCAAGTGCTCTGCCAGGACGACGGAAGCCAGCCCTTCGAACATGGGGATATCCAGGCGCTGACCTCGACCTGTTCTCTCACGATGGAAAAGCGCCGAAATTGTTGCCGCCACCGTTTGAAGGCCGACCATGCGATCAGCCAATATCATCGGTGCATAATGCGGCTCGCTGGCACCGGCCTGCATCGACAACCAGGGCACTCCTGCCATTCCTTGGATCAGGTCATCGTACGCAGGTCTCGCGGCATAAAGACCGCGCTGGCTAAAGCCGTAGGCGCCAACGTAAATGATTTCTGGATTGACTACAGCAACATCATCATAGGATAGACCAAGCCTAGCCATAGCCTGGGGTCGAATATTATAGATTAGGACATCAAAATTAGCTGCCAGGTTTAACAATAAAGTCCGGCCTTCATCAGTCTTAAGATCAATAATGACCGACCGTTTCGCGCGATTCGTCGACATGTATAGGTGGCCCATTTTGGGGTTTCTCATTGGCCCCGATAAACGCATGACGTCACCTTGTGGAGGCTCCACCTTGACTACGTCGGCTCCATATTCACCTAGGATTTGAGATGCGTAAGGTCCCATGACCACGCTGGTCATGTCGAGCACTCGGACCGAGTCTAGAGGGCCGTTCATTCGGCAGCTTGTTTCAGCATCTGCCCAGCAATTACCAACTGCTGAATTTGGCTGGTTCCTTCGTATATTCGCAACAGTCGGACGTCTCGGTACAGGCGTTCGATCGGGTATTCCTTAATATACCCGTAACCTCCGTGAATTTGCAGGACCCGGTCGGCAATCCGGCCGAGAGCCTCGGTCGTAAAATACTTGCAGCAAGCTGTTTCTTTGGTGACCGAATCACCGTCATCTTTCATTTTAGAAACAGCTTCGACCATAGAGCGAGAGGCCAGGGCTTCCGCTTCGCAGTCCGCGAGCATGCCTTGAATCAATTGAAAATTGGCAATTGACTGACCGAATTGTTTCCGCTCCATGGCATAGCGGAGCCCTTCGTCGATCAACCGCCGCGACAAACCTGCCGCCAAAGCTGACATATGCAAGCGAGCATGATCCAAGGACCGCATTGCGGTCTTAAATCCCAGCCCTTCCTTACCCCCAAGTAGCGCGGAAGTAGGAACGCGGCAGTCTTCAAAAATCACATCGGCGGTGTGCGCGCCACGGAAACCCATTTTAGCGTAACGTGAGCCTACGGTCAGACCGGGCGTACCACTCTCGACTAGAAACGCAGAAATGCCGGCTGACCGCATCTTTTTTGGACCTGTGCGAGCATACACCGTGTATAGGCCAGCATGCGGCGAGTTAGTGGTAAATCTCTTGGTGCCATTAATTACGTACTCGTCGCCATCGCGGACAGCACGCGTCATCAAGGATGCGGCGTCTGAGCCAGCGTCCGGCTCAGTCAGGCAAAATGACGCGATCATTTCCCCTGTAGCGATTCGCGGCAGGAAATTTAGGCGCTGCTCTTCCGTTCCGTCAATTGTTATGCCCAGTGTTCCGACGCCATTGCTAGTTCCGAAATAGGACCGAAATGCTGGCGCGGCATAGCCAATCTCCATAATGATGGCGGCCTCTTCATACATCGTAAGGCCCATCCCACCGTAACTCTTTGGGATGGACAGGCCAAAGAATCCAAGTTCCTGGATACGGGCAATCAGATGCTGTGGAATTTCGTCGGTATCCTCAACCTCCGCCTCCGCAGGGATTAACTCTTCGCGAGCAAAACGACGAACCTCCTCCTGCATCGCTTTGAGAACATCATCATCCAACACGGCAGTCTCCTGATCCGATGAGTATATATCCTTGGCTTGTACTAAATGGCTTATCTAACCAATCAATTTCTCTATCGACAACACGCGGCAGGGGGGAAATACCGATATTTCTCGATCTGGTGAGGCAATATATCCATGCGAAAGTTCGTGCGCCGGCGGGCAACCACTGGCCGACCGATCTCGGTTAACTAGGTGAAGGGTCGGGTCATGACCAGCCTGGATATTCTCGCGGATCATTACCGAGCCTAAGGAATAGGCTTAGGTATCTTTGCTAAATTCATCAAATGCCTCAAGTGCTTGTGAAGCATATACGACTGATGGCCCTCCACCCATAAAAACGGCAATACCCAATGCCTCCAACACCTCTTCTCGACTAGCGCCGTTCATTCTTGCCGCTTTTGTATGCGAAGCGATGCAACTATCACATTTAACAGCTACGCCAATTGCCGTCGCAATCAATTCTTTGGTCTTTTTATCAAGACAACCATCGGCTTTAGCGGCTGACGACATCGCCATATAACCTTCCATTACATTAGGAATACCTTTCGTCAATTGAAGAACTGTGTCGTTGAGGTCTGCTAAGATACTGGAATAACTTTTTTTCATTTTAGCTTCTCCATGGTTGAATGAAGGGTGATTACCCTACACAAGCTCACACTCCCGGTCAGCCTTTTGGCAGCGTCACTGATGCTGGTCGCACTGGCAAAGGCCGAGACCTGGTCGTGTTTCATGCATGACGAGGTGAAGAACGGTCCAATGCCTTTTTCTTTTGTCCGTAATGGCGGCAACTTTGATGTCCGCGTATATAGGGCCGCGTTTCGGATCATCCATGAGAAGTCGAAGGTGATCCACCTGCATAGAGACTGGTACAAAGAAAAGGTGCCGCAGTGCGACAGTTTGCTCGCCTGAAGGACCATGCATGATCCATCTACCGATCGCCGCCGTAGTAGAGGGGCAACTAGTATGGAGAGCATTGCATGTTATCTCGCACTTACACCTTGATAATGAACCCTGAGTCAAATGGCCTATTCAGATTGCCAAAGATAGTACGTTTCCAATTGATGACAGTTTTGGCCCTAATGTGGTCAATTATTTTTAGCGTATGGATTGGAGCCATATCGATGATCGGTCCATCGATGGCGGCGCACTCAATTCTGCTCATTGGGATCTTCTTTACAGCCGATATTTTCAGACGTTCTGACAAAGGCGGCAACCTGGACCATAGAAGTAAGTATAAGGATCTTAGTGATGGATGCGCGCGCTACGATGATATCTGGGGTGGATAATTATTGATATCGGGATCGTTTCACGTTCGCGCGCTTTGATCACACCGTCGCTCGTGCCACTTTGATTAAAAATGCACGCAGTATGTGCAAAAGGGGTATGGCGGCGCAGCGTTCATGAGATGACATTATTCTTCTACTTCCGCCGCATTATCTCTATGGGATCACAACGATGATAAAATACATACTTTACGTGAGCGAAGTCGCAGATCACTGCGGAGAACGTGAAACTACAGATATCCTCAAAAAATCACGCGCTAACAATGAGCAAAACGCCGTGACAGGCATGCTAGTCCGCAAAAATAAACAGTTCCTTCAGTACATTGAAGGTCCATCGGATACCATAGACATGTTGTTTAAAAAAATCGAGACTGACGATAGGCACCGATCAGTTAAAGTTGTGAATCAAGGGATGGCGTCGGATAGGGTATTCTTCAACTGGGAGATGGCTTTCGCTGACGAACGAAATTTGCAGCCTCTTCAGTGGAAATGGCAACTCGATAAAATCTCGTTGTTTTCGCTGGCGGACGATGGAGAGGAGTGTCTAGCCTTTATCAAAGCATTTTTATGTGTGCCCCAGTTAGCAGCTAATACTCCTTTGTCTTAACACATTGTATGAGTGAAGAGGACTTCGGTCAGACGCCAGTATCCAATTCTTCAAGGGTCTTTAGTAGGGTAGCACTGAACCATCCCATGAGATCAGCTTTCCTGACATTGACGCCGTTATCCTCTCAATCACTCGTAACAGACATTCGGCCGAATAGGTAGGGCTGAAAAGTCGTTCCTGGGCCACCCCCCCTTGGAACGGCTTAGACAAGTTTGTATCCGTTGTGCCAGGATGGAGGGCAACCAGAACCGCATCACAATTCTTCCGCGCAATCTCGATCGACCCAGTACGGATGATCTGGTTGACTGCTGCTTTCGATGCCCGATAGGCATACCAACCGCCCAAATAGTTATCTGAAATGGACCCGACGCGTGCCGACACCACCGCCAGAACCGTCTTGCCAGTACGCGGCATTAAGGGAGTAAAATGCTTGATAACCAAAGCTGGACCAATGGCGTTGACAGCCATTGCCCGTGCAAAGTTGTCACCATTAATCTGACGCATTGCTTTCTCGGGTTGCATCGCTTGATCGTGCAAAAGACCCGAGGCGACAATGACAAGGTGAATATCTTGGAGCGCCGTCTTCGCAAACTGCGCCGCGGCATCGATGCTCTCTGCATTCTGAAGATCAATGTGGTGGCTAGAAATTTTGCCCGTTTCCTCGATGGGCGTTCGGGACAAGGCGACGATACGCCGCACGTTTTCCATGCTCGCCAAATGCGAGGTCATGCTGCTTCCAATCCCGCCGCTTGCGCCAATCACAACCGCATTCATGGTGTCACCGAATGAGCTGAGTTGGGTCAAGGGCAATATCATCTGAGACTAGCCTTTTTAGGGCGAGATGGATGGGAAACGCTTGTGATACGTTTGCTTTATGGTTTCGGTTTCACAACCGCTTTATTTAAATGTGATCTTCGTGCCATTAATTCGAGTAAAACACGTGTTGGTGGCTAAATAGATATTGTACGACACTCGTTCATATCTCCGTACTCAGAAGATAATATTCAGCGTGGCTCTAGGGTTTGCAAATGAACCAAACTGGAAAACGTACGGAAGCTCTCTCCGCACCTAGCAATAAACCAATCAAAGTTGACGCCACTCATTACCAAATCAGATAGCTGGCGTTTGGTATGTATGCAACAAACCCAATGCGAAATTTAGACCTGCTTGGAGTACCAAAAGATATGCAGCAAGTGACCCTCCTGGACGGCGGAATGGGGCAAGAACTTCTTCTTCGCAGCAATAAGCCGGCGACGCCTTTGTTTTCGGCTCAGGCAATGCTTGATGATCCAGAGATGGTCATTCAACTTCATTGTGATTTTATTAGCGCCGGCGCCGACTTAATTTGCATAAATTCATATGCAGCCACCCCCGAACGCTTGGCTCGAGACGCGGACATCTCACTTTTCGCGAAGATTCAGAAAGCAGCGGTCAGGGCGGCTCTTATTGCTCGGGATAACGCACGAAAACCGGTGCGCATTGCGGGATGCTTGCCGCCGCTTGTCGCAAGTTACCATACTGAACTAATCCCGCCCGAAAACCAGGCCCGTGCGAGCTATGAGCTTATTATTCAACAGCAAGCGCATTCTGTGGACCTCTTCATCGCAGAAACCATGTCATCCGTTGCAGAGGCACGTTACGTTTGTGATGCTGTTGCCAACACGGATAAACCGGTATGGGTGTCTTTCACGGTTGATGACCGTGATGGCACCTGCCTTCGCTCAGGTGAAGCGCTCATGGCTGGTGTCGAGGCGGCTGTTACCGGAGGAGCCGAGGTAGTTCTCGTGAACTGTTCAACCCCAGAAGCTGTTGGACAATCAATGGCAATTCTATCGAAACAAGACCTTCTATTTGGCGGAATGGCGAACGGATATGTGGCGGCTGCCGAGCTTAAGCCCGGCGATACTGTTGACACATTGACGACAAGAGATGATCTCGGTCCAAATAGATATGCAGAACATGCCATGAGCTGGGTTGAGCAGGGGGCCTCTATGATTGGCGGCTGCTGTGGTGTTGGTCCTGCACACATAGCCGAATTGCGTCGCCGAATAGATATGGCTTAGGAAACAATTGTCAGAACTTTGTTTGCTTATGGCGTTTCGCAGCCGAAATGACAGCGTCCTAATTACAACCGGTCCTGAGAGCCGAGCAGAATATTCTGAGTTACGGGCTCCGCTCTATCCCTAAGAGCGGATGCATCTCGTCATCCTCGCTGATTTCAGGAAATGAGCCTCTGCGTAAGCTGACGTGCATTGGCGAGGTCAGCGTCTTTGGAGAAACAGCCCGTATAATGTACAATCTGACTATGCGACTTATAGGGCTCATACCTTGTCTCCTATTTCTCATCGGTGTGATGGGCATCACGGCTGACTGCAGTACGGTAAATACAAGCCAGACACAGCCTTCTGGGACACAAGCCCAACAAGATAACAGTACGCCTCGTCCACAAAGAAGTTCATCAGCACGCTTGGCACTACGATAAGACTGTGTCTTTTCTGATTGATGAGTATGGTTTTGGGGGTTACTCCGTCGCAACACCTAAGGTCATCAGCCCCGGCTTTGTAGATGGACTCTGGCGCGCATCTAGGGGGTTCTTGTTGGGCGAAGCGGCCGGAGACACCATTGTGGCTAAGTTTATCGGGGCAATCGTAGGATCAACTGTAGGATTGGCTATTGGTATGAAAGAAGCTTACGACGGCTTTGAGAGCGATACAGGCACTTCTGGAGCCAGTTAGGACCCATGAGACGTATTCAACAATATATGACGGGCTCGTTGTTTCTGATGACACTGTCGGCCGCTGCGGAAACATGGCTCTCAAGTAAAACTGGCCATGGTCTCGTTCTCTCTAGTCACGAACTGTTAGAAACCCTCTTCCCAACAGCACTGGAAAATATTGAGCTATCAGCGAAAGACTATTTCCCATTTTTCTGGGGGTTGGCAACCTCAACAATCTTACAGTTGCCTCTTTGGTCCATTTTCGCAATTTCCACAATCTATTTTTCATATTTGTTGATGACAGATACATCTGAGATCAAAAGGTATGGAAAAGATTTTGAGAATTTGGAAATGTGGTCAAAATTGGCACATGGAGATAGCGATTTATATGTTGATAGGCGTCAAATTCACAGCAAAAGTGTCACCGATGACAGCATTCACACTGACAATGTTGAGCCAGCACTCTCGACCCTCGACCTATTATTAGATGATGAAGTAAGCGAAGAAGAGGATATAGAAACGATAATCGATAATAGCATCTCTGAAATTATATCTGAGGATGATGAGCAGCAGGATCAAAATAGGTCACAGAAAGAACTCAGGTCAGCCTATGTTACTCCAGATATTTGGGAGCCCATTCCATATACTGACAATCAAATCGTGAATAAAATCGACAATCAAAAAGACGCCAAAGATGAAATAGATGAGTTCGATGAATTTTGTGAATTTTTAAATTATACCAAGTCACAATTTGACGAAGAAGAATTTAATAAATCGCAAATATTAGAAAACATAAAGGATAAAAAATAATAAACTTAGTAAAAAAAGGTCTGTAGATCTGATTATATACCGATTATAGAATCAGGAATTATGATACTCAACACGTCGTCAAAACAGCAGTAACACGCAATTGACTAGTCAATATAGGGCATATTGGAAAACTATAATTTTTAGGTTATAAGGTTTTTATACATCACCTTTCTATGACTTATGCTTCTCAAAGAAAGTCAGAACATAATTAATGACTAGATCCAAATGAGCTCTATTTTTCCCAGATCCGGCCTCTCTTGTAAAACACCTCTCCCTAATCAATCGACGTGTTGCTCGAGTACCATCTGCAAATAACATAGAACCATTCCGCATCCTAACAACCGGGTTGTGACGACACCCGTTTACGGCAGTACCCTTCGTAATTTTACCATTCGTGCTAAAAAAATGATTGGACCCCTTGATTACAGTGAATGTTACATCAACGCCCGCTTTACGGAGAAGCTTCTCAAAATACTGGCAGGGCTCTATATAGTAATGGCTATCTGATCCTTTAATCATCAAAATCGGGAAACCCACATTGATCGGATCAGATATCACGTTACAACCGGGCTCCACACTGGCAACTGCCTTCCATTGGGTTGATTTATAGTCTGCGCGAATGTCGACAGATTTATTTACCTGCGCAGCTCCATAACTGAAGCCTGTGAAAAATATGTTTCCTCGATCAAACCTTGGGCTCTTGACCAATATCTCTTTCAGATCGAGAGCATATTGGAACGCGTCTGGGAACTTTCCTTTTTGGTTCGGCTGAAGCTTGGTTTTGTGAAATGCGTCTATCGCAACCACTGCAAAACCTCGCTTGACCCCTTCTCTAATCAACCTCGTGGAATATTCATCAGTGCACCCGTCTCCGCCGGGAAACCGCATTCCATCTCGACTACTTCCGTGTTGAGAAATAATGACTGGAAAAGGACCTTGCGACTTCTCCGGAGTAACAATAAGCGCAATTACGAGCTTTTCAACGCCGCGGCTTTCACTCTTAAAGTTCAATATTTTATTGTTATAGATTGTATTTTCGATCTGTGTCTTCTGGCACCCGACTAATACTAGAAGCAAGCCAGAAACAACGCATAGCCGAGTAATTTTAGTCATCCTTTTATTCAACCTTCTCTGCCACAAACCCCTTGCAGCCTTGCCATTAGCTCGTTTGACCACGTAACCTTTTCGGCCAATATTAAACAATTTATCCTTTGCCAAAGCCGATATCGCTTTGACAATCTTGTCAGCTACGTGGTCCGTCTTCACAGCGGCTAATTTGACCGGTTGCTCTTTCACCCACTACGCCAAGGCTTGGTCTGGGATCTTACCTCCTAGTGATTTACGAAGGGCATCGAGCTTACGGACCTGACCTTTGGTCAAAGACCTTCTGTTAATTGCCATGATATAAATGGCCACCTTAATTTGAATGTTTCATTAGCATAACTAAAAACACGGCGTAATGTCGATCTGTTGTCCCTCGCAGGACACATCAAGACACCAAATAATGAGATTACTTTAAGACAAATAACGTTGAATATGGAGTAATATGGCAACGAAATCGTATTCTCCGAATGCCATCTAACACCCGATTAACGTTCCCCCATTCGCTTCGACAACGGCATGAACTGCCTTGGTGCGATCTTGAGAGTTTTTAACAAAATTGCTGATTGATTCTTTTGAGTACACCGCTTGGTACATGTAAACCGACATCAACATTCTCCTTGACTATTTGATTGAGACACAAAGGATAATATAGATTCGAATCAAAATCATAATTAAGATCGATACTTTCTCTTACCACGTTCCACGCTGCGGAAACATATCGTCACAGCGTTCAGTGTACGCGTCGCTTTGGCCACAAGACTTAATCATCTTTTCTCTATTATCCGATTTCTCATAAGTGTGATCGCAATCACAATGTGCAAATCGCACCACGGTCCTCTGTCTATCCAAACCAACGTATTATGATGACACCTATAGCAACCATTACCGCGGCCCGAATTCTCGCCATACCGAATGGTTCGCGTAAATAAACTGCACCGATTATTGCCGCAAAAATCACACTTGTTTCACGCAAGGAAGAAACGATGGCCATAGGGCCAAGGCTCATGGCGTAAATAACCAGTCCATAAGCTACTGAAGAAGCGACGCCTCCAACACATAACTCGAAACGATTTTCAAGAAAATAACGGCTCCACTCCATTCGCTTAGTTATCAATAAAATAAAACCGATTGGAACGATTTCGAAAATAAACAACCAAACGATATAACTCAGCGGATTACCTGAAACTCTAACACCAATTCCATCAATTATTGTATAGCCTGCAATAAGCGTTGCTGTTAGCAAGGCCCAAATTATAGCTTTCGTAGACATTGCTCCAAATGTTGCAGAGCGAAATGCAAGGCTTGCCAAAGCCAGGCTTATGAAGGCAATGCCAGAAATAGTTGCTATTGGCAGAAATTCGTTCGCAAAAATGGCGGCTCCACATGCTACCAATATTGGGGCAGCACCCCGAAAGATCGGGTAGACTTGAGACAAATCACCAGATCGATAAGCCTGAGCTAAACTAAAATAATAAAAATTATGAACGATTGCAGAGCCAATAATCATTGGCCAAGATGAAGCATCTGGCAACGGTAGCCAGTTGGCCACTATCATACATATCAAAGCCCCCACCAATTGATAAGACGCAATGGTCAACTCGGGTTCATCGCTAGCTTTTGCGATTGAATTCCAAACGGCATGCAAAAATGCTGCCGTTATTACTAAGCCAAAGAGAGTTAGTGTCACTCGCCGACCACAGATTGAAGGTTTGGATCGTCCATGATCTTGTTCTCGCCACTAAATATTAAATGTTATAGTAATACTAAATATCAAAAATTATTCACCATCATAAATGAGCAACATATTTAGAGTTGTTCCCCTTCCAGGTTACAATCTAGCCATCGAACGTCACTATCAATTCCATACTGTCCTATTTCTCATTGGCATTATGGCTGAGGCCTCATAGGTATTTGCTTGAATGGCCTCGATCTCAACGAACGGGTTATCGATGACGGCACTCGTGATGGTAATGACCTTCACATCGCACAATTAAAAGTTTTGGGCCTACACCGAGTTTAAATGGGCCGACGTGGGGACACAGGCCCCACACGGGCGTTACAGAGCGTCAGCAATTACTCTGCCGCCGACAACTCATCGAAGTAACCAAAATCGCCGCGGCACTATACCCTTCGATTTTATGACCATGTCAATCCGGACCGTGGCAGCCTCTTTTCCAAAGGTAATTATCCTACTGACCAGTTCGAGGAACATGGCAATAGCCAGCGGCCTGGTCACGTGTGTCATTGCGGCCTCCCCAAATGGGGCTCGGCTCCTTTATCGTTTTTTGAGCCGCGTCGTTATCATGCAGTGATCACCTAGATTCGACTTTTTGGGGATTGGTGCGCCTGATGGCGAAGGACCAAGGGACTACGCCACCGATATCCGGATTACATCCAGCCACGTTCTTTGTAGTACTTTATGGCACCATCGTGCAGCGGCGCGGAAAGCGCGTCTTTGATCATTTCACTTTCCTTTAGCGTCGCGAACGCAGGATGTAAGTTCTTGAACTGCTCGAAGTTATCGAACACTGATTTGACTACCGCGTAGACCGTTTCGTGAGACGAACGGGTCGAGGACACAAACGTGACGCCCAAACCAAAAGTTTTGATATCCTTCGGGTTGCCACGATACATGCCGCCCGGGATAGTCGCCCGGCGATAGAACGGGTTTTCTTTTATCAGTTTAGTGATGGCCGCGTTGTCGACGGTCGCGAATACAGCGTCACAGTTGTTCGTAGTTTCCTTATTCAGAGCCGCAGGGTTACCAACCAGCCAGAAGAAGGCATCGATTTTATTATCACATAGTGCCGATGGGGTTTTCGCGGACTTCATCTGCGCGGCCAACTTCAGATCGCCGTTGGACTTGCCCATAGCGCCCCACATGACACTCCAGGTGGCTAACGCAAGGGAACCAGGGTTGCCGATGTTGACGCGTTTGCCAACAAGATCATCAACGGTTTTCACGCCTGAGTCCTTGCGGGCCACGATGCTGACCGGCTCGGCATGCACTGAGAACACGGCCCGCAACTCCTTGTAGGCACCTTGGCTCTTGAACTTGGACGAACCGTGATAGGCATGGAACTGCAAGTCCGACTGGGCAACGCCCATGTCCAGTTCACCCGCGCGGATCGTATTGATGTTGTCGACTGAACCATCCGTAGATTCTACAGAGCAACGCACACCGTGCTTCTTGCCATCCTTATTCACCAGACGGCAAATCGCGCTGCCCGTGGGATAGTACACACCCGTGACACCGCCGGTGCCGATGGAGATGAACTGTTTCTTCATAGCCGCATCTGCCGTGCCCACCACAAGGATCAGACCCGCCACAGCGGCGGCAGTGAGAAGGACTTTCTTCATTCTCATGGCTTTCCTCCTAGAGTTTTTACTCCCAGTGAATGTCCCAAACTGAACCCGACGACCCAAAATCGGAATTTACCAATTGCCCTGCGCAGTGAAGCGCAAGGTGGGCACTCACCCGGGTCAAGCCCAACTGTCCGAACCAACCGGTCAGCGACTTACTGGTCGTTATTAAGCGATTCGAATTACTAAATCCTGTAATGTTTCCAACACACCAGCGCTCTCTCCATATGCAGAAACTGTCCCTAGAAAAACTGTGCACCCATCTAGCAACGCGTGACAAGGGTTTGCTGCGCAGAGGCGGGGCGATCCCAGATCATGATGAGGCAAGTACTTCTTATTCGTTGACCTCCGCCAAAGCCGCGTCCACGGCCTTTCCCAATTTCTTCACCAATTCATCAAGCTCATCAGGCGTGATAATAAACGGCGGCGCCAGAAGGACATGATCGCCCTCGACGCCATCTACGGTGCCACCGCCGGGATAGCAAATGAGGCCTTCGCGCATTGCCGCGGCTTTGATCTTGGTATGCAGTTTCTTGGCGGGATCGAAAGCCTTTTTGGAGGTCCGATCGGCCACAAATTCGATTCCCAGAAACAGTCCCCGCCCCCGGATGTCTCCGACGTGCGGATGATTGCCGAACCGCTCGCTCAGTTTGGTGACCAACTGTTCGCCAAGTTCGCGCACATCCGCCAGAAGGTTTTGGTCCTTAACTTTGCGCTGCACGGCCAGGGACCCGGCACAAGCTGTGGGATGGCCCATGTAGGTATGGCCGTGCTGAAAGAGGCTGGAACCTCGCTGAAACGTTTCCAATACCTTG
>DFRF01000186.1 GCA_002378125.1 Rhodospirillaceae bacterium UBA3470
GTCGATGAAGTCGATCACGATCAGCCCAGCCAAATCCCGCAACCGTAACTGACGGGCAATTTCCTCGGCGGCTTCGATGTTGGTTCGAAGCGCCGTCTCTTCGATGTTGCGTTCCTTCGTCGAGCGTCCGGAGTTGACGTCGATGGAGACCAGCGCTTCCGTCGGGTTTATGACAATATAGGCGCCAGATTTCATGTGGACTTCCGGCGAATGAATGGTCGAAAGCTGCTCGTCGATGTTGTAGCCGTTGGTTATGGGCACGCCTTCGTCCTTGTACTTCTGGACTTTTTTGGCGTGGCTGGGAATCAGGATTTTCATGAAATCCTTGGCCATCCTGTAGCCTTCTTCCCCATGGACGATAATCTCGTCTATTTCCTTCGTGTAGAGGTCGCGAATTGACCGCTTGATGAGGTTTCCCTCTTCATGCACTAGACAGGGCGCAATAGAATTCAGCGTCATATCCCGCACTTGATTCCAAAGCCGTAGCAGATAATCGTAATCGCGTCGGATTTCCGCTTTTGAGCGTTTCGCGCCGGCGGTCCGCACGATCACAGCCAAGCCTTCGGCGATACCCAATTCGTTGACGATGGACTTCAAGCGCTTGCGATCGATCGCACTGCTGATTTTTCGAGAGATTCCGCCGCCGCGATCCGTATTCGGCATGAAGACACAGTACCGACCCGCCAACGACAGGAAAGTTGTCAACGCCGCGCCCTTGGTCCCGCGCTCCTCTTTCACTACCTGGATCAGCAAGATTTGCCGGCGTTTGATGACTTCTTGAATCTTGTAATTGCGTCGAAGCTTGGCTGGTCGCCGCGCCTCGATTTCTTCGCTGTCGTCGCCGCCCAAGGTTTCGACAGCTTCGCCATCCTCGGGCTCGGCCTCGTCGTCTTCGGCCGCCCGGGCTGCTTCCGCTTCGGCGCGAGCTTCTGCCATTAACGCCTCGCGATCCGCGACAGGGATCTGATAATAGTCAGGATGAATTTCGTTAAACGCAAGGAAACCGTGGCGATTTCCACCGAAATCGACAAATGCTGCCTGAAGCGACGGTTCGACGCGTGTTACTTTGGCGAGATAGATGTTTCCTTTAAGGGGACGTCGGGATTCAACCTCGACGTCGAAATCTTCCAGCTTGTTCTTGTTGACGACCAGCACTCGGGTTTCTTCCGGATGCGAGGCGTCGATGAGCATTCTCTTCGTTGCCATTAAATTCAAAGCTCCAA
The DNA here is from genome assembly GCA_002378125.1 of Rhodospirillaceae bacterium UBA3470. GTDB lineage: Bacteria > Pseudomonadota > Alphaproteobacteria > Rhodospirillales > Casp-alpha2 > UBA3470. Next base: position 1,224 of record DFRF01000186.1, read on the forward strand.
GGCGACCGCCTGCAGTACATGATTAGTTGTTCAGGAGAGCCGCGTGTTTTCAGAAAGCCGGTGGCGGCTGCGGCATGGCACACGACTGACGTAGTCGATCCGTCGATGGTCTTCATGATCCGCGCTGCTCGGTCCGGCATGGTGAAACAAACCTGTGAGGTGTGTGTTTTCCAATTCGACTGACACAGTTTCTGCCTGCACCGGATAGCTTCTAAAGTCGACCGGATGAATATCTTCATCGGCGCTAAACCCGGATTCAACCAGTATGCAAGTCGATTCGCCGTTAACATAACGGTAGTATTTTGTTTCGACAATGCCGAAGTCGCGGGTTTGAGTTCAACGCGTCACGATTGATGTTTGCGAAGGGCGTGCGAAGGACCGTATATATAGAAAATGTCTACGTTTCGTTCACTATATATTGTGTTTGCGAATCATTTTTCGCGTCGACTTGTCAAATATTTGGCCTCGATTCTTATATGCGCTGGATCCCATGGTGTGCTAGCCGCACCGGTGGTGACGGATATCCGTGTAGGCACACAGCGTGACGTGACCAGAATCGTGTTTGAACTCACCGACGCCTTGACCGCCCGGATGTCGACGCTCACTGCTCCCTACCGCGTGGTAATTGATTTCCCTGAGGTCGGCTGGAGCCTGCCGCCGCGCCCCTTGCCGAGTGCCAGCGGCGTTTATAAAAAACTACGGTATGGTCTGTTTAAACCTGGCAACACCCGGGTCGTTCTTGATCTCGAAGAGCCGGCGCGCATCCGCAATACTTACATGTTGGCCCCAAAAGACGCCTTCGGTTATAGGTTAGTTCTTGAGTTGAGCGCTACTAGTCTAGCCAAGTTTTTGGCAGCGAAAAAAACTGGCCCCATTAAAGTGTCATCGAACGCCCTTACGCATGTGACGGCACAAACTGTATCCACGCCGATCAAGCGAATACTGCAATTGCCACCACCCATCCGTGCTGCCAGGCCCAAAAATATGCAGAAAACCGTGCCGCAAATGCAAGCCCGGTTCCCGTTGGCGCCGCGCAAACCGGACTTTAGACCCAAGCGTCCGCGCTTCACAGTGGTCATTGACCCGGGACATGGAGGTGTTGACCCGGGGACCATTGGTGTGACGGGTATCTACGAGAAGCACATCGCTCTTTCAATGTCGCGGGCGATCCGCGCGGCTCTAGGGGACTTTGGGGTCTACCGGGTAAAATTAACCCGCGACCGAGATATTTTCATTCCACTCCGCGAGCGTATCAAGATCGCGCGGGAAGCCGGCGCTGATCTCTTCATATCGGTTCACGCGGACTCCATTAAGAAGCCGAATATCCGCGGCGCATCTGTATACACCTTGTCGGAGCGAGCATCGGATAAAGAAGCTGCCGCGCTCGCTGAAAAAGAGAACAAGGCGGACCTGATTGCCGACATTGACCTTGCCAAGTATGAAGATAGCACCAACGACATCTTGATCGATTTGTCGCAACGTGAAGCCATGAACCAGGCGGTGCATTTTGCCACTATTCTGAAAGGTGAGTTAAAACAGCGGATCAGGCTGCTACGAAATACTCTTCGGTCTGCCGGATTTGCTGTGTTGAAAGCGCCCGACGTGCCGTCGGTCTTGTTGGAAGTTGGTTTTCTCTCCAACGTCCACGACGAGCGGGCCCTAAAGACGCCTGGGTATCGGAAGAAAATTGCCATGGGCGTCGCAAAAGCCGTGAACAGATATTTCCAGCGGGTTGAACAGGCGGCGCAGCGCTAAGGTTTTCCGATTCGCCATACTTCCGACAGATTTTGGAGCTATCTGCCCTGTTCATGAATTGATTTTGACAGATCGCAAGAAAATGTGAGTTGTCAGAAAATTAGCCAAGGCGTAATTGAGAGTATATCGAAATCATGCTTCGAGCTATTTTGACCACTTTGGGATTGTTCGTTCTGGTGTCATTCGTTGGTGCCGGCGGTGTGCTGTTCGTCTTCTACAAATATGGCCAGGGGCTTCCCGACTACCGGCAGTTAGCGGATTACGAACCGCCGGTGATGACCCGGGTGCATGCTGGTGACGGCCGATTGCTGGCGGAATTTGCGATGGAGAAACGCGTCTTCATCCCCATTAAGGCCATGCCTAAACAACTGATCAATGCGTTCTTAGCCGCGGAGGACAAGAATTTCTACACGCACCCCGGCGTCGATTTCATGGGGATTGGCCGGGCCGTTTTGACCAATCTTAAGAATATCGGCTCGTCGCGCCGGTTGGTGGGGGCGTCAACCATCACCCAACAGGTGGCCAAGAACTTCCTGCTTACGAACGAAGTGTCCTGGACGCGAAAGATCAAGGAAGCGATATTGGCCTTCAGGATCGAACGAGCGATACCTAAAGACCGCATCTTAGAGCTCTATCTCAATGAGATTTATCTCGGGTTCGGGTCTTATGGTGCCGGTGCGGCGGCCTTGAACTACTTCAACAAATCGCTGAATGAACTTCAGATCCATGAGGTTGCCTATCTGGCGGCCTTGCCGAAGGCGCCTAACAACTACAACCCGATCAAAAAACCGAAGGCCGCACATGACCGGCGCAATTGGGTGATTGGTCGCATGCTGGAAGAAGACCTCATCTCGCTGGTTGAGGCGGAGAAGGCTAAGAAAGAGCCGCTGAAAATATTTAAGCGCGGGGCGACAGAGTATGTGAAGGCGGATTTCTTCGCCGAGGAAGTGCGCCGTGAACTCATGGCACGCTATGGCGAGGAACAACTCTACAAGGGCGGCTTGTCCGTCCGTACCACGATCGCACCACGCTTGCAAAAAATTGCCGACTGGGCGCTACGTAAAGGATTGACCACCTATGACCGTCGCCACGGCTGGCGCGGTGCCTTCCATCGGATGAGCGACAGCGTTCCCCTTGAGGGGCCGGCAGACTGGCGACGCGCCCTTGCCGGTCTGGAGCGCCCCAAGGGCTTGTATGATTGGTCATTGGCCGTCGTATTGGGAACTGACAAACAGGCTGCCCATATTGGCGTGGAGGACGGCACCAAAGGACGTATCCTGTTGCCGGAATTGCGTTGGGCCCGCCCCTGGCTCAAAGGTCAGAAGCGCGGCGCCAAGGTGCGCCACCCACATGACGTGCTTCAGCGGGGCGAAGTGATCGCCGTGGAGCGGGTGGAGAAAGATTCTGAAGGGACCACCTATCCCACAGATGCCTTTGGACTTCGCCAAATCCCAAAAATCAATGGCGCCATTGTCGCTATGGACCCGCACACTGGCAGGGTTCTCGCCATGAGTGGCGGTTATTCGTTCGAGCGCAACCAGTTCAACCGGGTCACGCAGGCCCGCCGTCAGCCTGGGTCCGCCTTCAAGCCCTTCGTCTATCTGGCGGCCATGGATGCGGGATACACCCCGTCCACCCTGATCCTGGATGCGCCATTTGTTATCGACCAGGGGCCGGGCCTTCCGAAATGGCGTCCGGCGAACTATACGCAGAAATTTTACGGCCCCAGCACCATGCGTCTGGGGATCGAAAAATCGCGGAATCTGATGACGGTCCGTCTAGCGCAAACCATCGGCATGGACCGAATTGTCGACTACGCTAAGCGATTCGGAATCATTAATAACCTGCAACAAACCCTTGCCATGTCCCTGGGTGCCGGTGAAACCACACTTATGCGTCTGACGACGGCCTATGCCATGTTGGTGAATGGCGGCAAACGAATCGCCCCGACGCTGTTGGACCGAATCCAGGACCGCCACGGTCGGACCGTGTTTAGCCACGACCGACGGGCCTGTAAGGGGTGTCGACAAAAGGCCTGGTCTGGTGAGTTGCCGCCGCGCGTTCCCGACACGCGCAAGCAGGTCACCGATGCGGGAAGCGCCTATCAGGTGGTGGCCATGCTGAAAGGCGTGGTTGATCGCGGCACCGGCCGGCGTATTGCCAAGGTCGGCAAGCCATTGGCCGGAAAGACTGGCACCACCAATCAGGAACGCGATACCTGGTTCATCGGGTTCTCCCCCGATCTGGCCGTTGGAGTATTTGTCGGTTTCGATACGCCGATCCCGCTTGGGCGTCGGGAAACGGGCTCATCCGTGGCCGCACCGGTGTTTCGCGATTTCATGGGCAAGGCCTTAGAGGGCAAGCCGGCCATTCCCTTCCGAATTCCGCCCAATATCCGCCTGGTCCGCGTGAATGCAAGAACGGGACAGTTGGCGCAGATAGGCGAACGGAACGTCATTCTTGAGGCGTTCAAGCCTGGATCCGTGCCGACTGGGACCTCACAGGTCCTGGAAGGCCAAAGTTGGACGGCGGGTCAGGGCGCGGGGAGTGGGGCGTTGACCGGGACCGGCGGCCTTTATTGACCGCTTATCATGCCGTGCGAGGTCAGGCGTCGTCGCCGTCCGATTTCATCAAGTCGTCGCATTTCAAGGCAAACCCGCCGTCGTAGTGCCGGACGACGCGGCCCCCGCGTTCGGCCAGGGGTTCCGAAACCACAATGAACTCGTCACCCAGATCGAATCACATGCGGGGTTCGCCCTGCGGCAAGACTAATTCGATGACCTCGGCTACGTCGGCCGGCGACGCCGACGACGCCATGTCGTGTTTCATGTAGTGCTGGTATCGATTGGCGTCGAGAAAAATGCCGGAATGCGGTCGCTCATTGGCATTGCAACCACGATCATCCGTGATGACCGACATATATGACGGTACAGTATTGTAAGAAAGATGCATTACGCGCGCCGAGACTTGCATTCTGGAATTTTCTAACGTCTTATTTGGGTATCTTATCAACCGACAAGCCGACGAGCACGCCACAAAATATGCGCGCCGAAATCGAAACATTGGCCTCCGAGATCAAGCAGTCCGTCGAACTGCTGAGGAGGCATCTTTGACTATGATAAAGCCGCACTCCGTCTCGAAGAACTGAACGCTCTGGCAGAAGACCCGGACCTTTGGGGAGACCCTGATAAGGCCCAGAACGTCATGCGCGAACGGACCTATCTTGATACCGGCCTGAAGGCTATCGACGATATGGAGCGCGATCTCGTCGATAGCATTGAGCTTATCGAATTGGGTGAGATTGAGGACGACACCGACGTGGTCGCAGACGCTGAGGCCACCATCGAGGTGCTGCACGGCAAGGCGCAGCAAGCGGAACTTCAGACACTGCTCTCTGGTGAAGCCGATGCCAACGACTGCTACCTAGAGATCAATGCCGGCGCCGGCGGCACGGAGGCCCAAGATTGGGCCGAGATGCTAGGCCGTATGTATGTACGCTGGTGCGAGTCTAAGGGCTACAGGGTACAATCGCTGGCCGAGAGCGTGGGCGAGGAAGCCGGTATCAAGTCCATGACCGTGAAGGTCGGAGGGCACAACGCCTACGGATGGCTTAAGACGGAGTCGGGTGTGCATCGCCTGGTTCGGATTTCACCCTATGATTCGTCCGCACGTCGCCACACCAGCTTCGCGTCCGCCTGGGTCTATCCGGTGATCGATGACAACATCGATGTGAAAATCGAGGAAAAAGACGTCCGCGTGGATACCTACCGGGCGTCCGGCGCCGGTGGTCAACACGTGAACAAAACGGACTCCGCGGTTCGGCTCACTCATGAACCCACCGGGATTGTCGTCCAGTGCCAGAGCGATAGGTCCCAGCACAAGAACCGTGCGGCGGCTTGGAATATGTTGAAGGCGCGCCTTTACGAAGCCGAATTGCGGCGCCGCGAGGCTGAAGCCCAGGCCGAGCACGAAGCGAAGACAGATATCGGTTGGGGGCACCAAATTCGTTCCTACGTTCTGCAGCCGTACCAGATGGTGAAAGATCTACGCACGGAAGTGGAGACGTCGAACACGCAAGGCGTTTTAGACGGTGATCTGGACGAATTCATGGCTGCTGCCTTGGCCCAACGAGTCCGCGGTGCGAACCCCGCCGACGAATAGGTCACTCAGTTCGTCTGGTCAAAGTCTTGGATGCGGTGCAAATTTTGTTGAATTCCCCGAGAAATGTATTCTCGAAATTTAAGATTTGACGATGCGCTGACGGGATTACCGAAGTCTCCAGATGCACGGCCGGGGGAAGATCACCCTCGTTTCATCAACGCTTCCTGCGGCATGGCGCAGCCGTACATGATGTATGTTATCGTTGGCGTGCGCAGCCCCGTTGATTAGTCGGGCGCATTGCTGTGTCTAACTGGGGTGCGATCGTCATGGAAATGGGCGTCAATGACAATTGATTCGCATGAAACCAGCCTCGACAATGCGACCCTGTGTTCTAGAACAGGAGGATGTTAATGTTGGATGGCGTTTTGGTGGTGACGGGTGGGGCCAGCGGGATCGGCTTGGCCTGCGCGAAGGCAATGGTGGCGGCACACGATCAGGTCGCCCTGATTGACGTAAACGAAGACGGATTGGCGGCTGCGGCCGCGCAGATTGACGAAGCGGGCGGCGCGGCGTCGACCTTCGTTGGTGATGTTGCTGATGCGGATGCCATGGTGGCGTTGGCCACACGCATCGAGAGCGAAGTTGGGCCGGTGCGAACCCTGGTTACCTCTGCCGGCATTCTCCAGAACGCGGCGACGGTTCTCGACATGGACTTGGACGAATACGCGCGGGTCTGGGACGTAAACTATCATGGCACGGTATACACCGTTCGGGCGTTTGCTCCTGCCATGACGGAGCGCGCGCGAGGAGCGATAATTACTATCGGGTCGATCAATAGTTATGGGGCCTTGCCGTTGCCTGCCTATTGTCCGGGTAAGACGGCGATCCTACGCCTAACTCAAATCTTGGCGGTGGAATTGGGTCGGTTCGGCATTCGGGTCAACGGTGTTGCGCCGGGCTATGTTCTGACGCCGGCTTTAAAGGCGCGCATCGAGTCCGGCGATCGAAATGCCGATATGATTCGTGGCGCCGGCGCCGTCGACATGTTCTTGTATCCTGAAAATATTGCCGATGTGGCGGCGTTTCTGTGTTCCGACAAGGCGGCCGCGGTCAGCGGCACCATGATGCCCGTAGATGCGGGCTGGGAGGCGGCGACGCTGTATCGAAATTATGCTGGCGGGGTCCCTTGGGACACCGATGCATCATGATTGGCGGTGGTATTCTGGCGCTTTGGAACGATTGCGAAGCCGGCCATGAAGACGCCTATGAAGCCTGGTACCAGGGAGAGCATTTGGCCGAGCGCCTTGCCGTTCCGGGGTTTAGGCGCGGACGGCGCATGCAAAGCTTAGCGGATGGCCCCGGCTATTTCACTTACTATGAAACTGTTGGGCCCGACGTCCTGTTCTCGCTGTTTTATCGTCAGCTGTTGGATCATCCAAGCTCTGAGACCGAACGGATCATGCGTGAAACCTTCCGTAATATGAGCCGCACCGTCTGCCGCGTGGCACGGCGCGATGGGGCGGTTTACGGCGGCTACGCCGTCACCGTGAAATTGGTTGACCAGGAAGTCGACGGTCCGGTTCGGCTTTTCTTGGATAGCCTAGCCGACCGGTCGGACGTTGCCCGAACTGAGGTCTGGACGGCGGTGGAACCGGCCAAAGGTGCGATTAGCCGGGAGGAAACCTTAAGGGGGGGGGATGACACAATTGCAACATGCCTGTTGGTCGAAACCTTGCGTGAGAGGCCGGCGCTGGACATTGTTGATCAGGCGCGAGAGCAGTTGGCAATCGCTTCCAGCGCAATTGGTATCTATCGTTTACTGTGTGATCTGCAATCCGATGTCTAATCAACTGGTAAAGAAAATGACGTCCACTGTATACCTAGATAGGAGTGCCAAATTTGTGGGTATCCGGGTGTCTCTAGGTGAGAAATCTTGGCGGGCCTCGTCGATGGCGCTGAGGGGATAGTGATAGTTGTCGATAGTCTTCGTCATGAACCTAGTAAAAGCGTTGCTTTTCAGCTGTGGACCAAGAGATGGCTCTTTCAAAGAGTTTAGTGGAGAAATAGGCGGGGTGTTTAATCTGGAAAGACATGGTTGTGATCCCTTTCATAACGTTTTGCGTCGGTCAGAGGGGCCGTTTTGTGGTGTCGCCATCAAATATTAAAAAGAATATTGAATGTTCCCTAACGTTTAAAATATCGACAAATGATATGTATTAATGAATTTATTTTAGAATAAACAAATTCCCAACAGAGCCATAAAATACCAGAAGCAAGGCATTGACGGCTTTATTACCTTCTTTAACAATCCTCCCATTACGAAATCGGGAGAGCCAATCATGACCCAACGGGCCGTAACCGACACGGAATCTGCGATCGCTGAGCGGGCTCGCAATGTTCTGCCCGCCGGCGGGTTTGGAAATGTCACCTTTGACATTGTCATCCGCGAGGGCCGGGGCGGCCGAGCCTGGGATGAGAGTGGCAACGAGTACCTGGATTTCCTGCTGGGGTCCGGCCCCATGCTGGTCGGCCATGCGCATCCGGATGTGACCGCCGCGGTTCAGGAGCAGGTATCCAAGGGATCAACCTTCTTCGTTAACAACGAAGCGGGCATCCAGCTTGCTGAAGCCATTGTTGATGCTATGGCCTGTGCGGAAAAGGTGCGCTTTCTGTCATCGGGCTCGGAGGCCACGTTTTATGCTATGCGGGTCGCCCGAGCTCACCGCCAGCGCGGCAAGATCATGAAGTTCGAAGGCGGTTTCCACGGCATGAACGATTATGCGCTAATGAGCATGGCTCCAGTACGGCCTGGTAATTTCCCGCAGGCGACCGCCGATACGGCTGGCATTCCTGACTCGGTCAGCGACGAGATTCTGATCGCGCCGTTCAACGATGCGGCCACGGCCGTCTCGCTGATTTACGAACATCAGGACGACCTGGCAGGGGTAATCGTTGAGCCCCTGCAACGCATGATCCCGCCGGAGCCGGGTTTCCTGGAGGCGCTTCGTGAGGTAACGCAGGAACTCGACATGGCGTTGATCTTTGACGAGGTCGTGACCGGATTTCGCTTTGCTTACGGCGGTGCACAGGAACTCTATGGAGTGACGCCAGACTTGTGCGCCCTGGGGAAGGTGATCGGTGGTGGCTACCCGCTCTCCGCTGTGGCGGGCCGTGAGGAATTTATGAAGTATTTCGACGCCGGTGAGGTCGGCGCGGAAAACGCCGTGAAACAGATCGGCACCCTGAGCGGTAATCCGGTCGCTGCCGCGGCTGGGTTGGCGACCCTCGAAATCCTCAAACAGCCCGGTACGTTTGAGCACCTGTTCGCGACCGGACAAAGGTTCATGGATGGCCTAACGTCGTTGATCGGGAAACATAGCGTGAGAGGTCAGGTTCGGGGTGTGCCGCCCATGTTCGACATCTTGTTCACGGACGTGGACGTCAAGGACTACCGCGGCGCGTCTCAGAGCAATGGTGCCAAGCTGAAGGTTTTTAATGAACAGGTGCTGGCGGGGGGGCTATTGAAGGGAGACAATAAGTTCTACGTGTCGACCGCTCACACGATCGATGACATTGACGAAGCCTTGGTCATTTGTGACGCTGCCCTGGCCGCCGTGGGGAAGGCCTAATCCGTGCTGGCGATTACCCCAGCAAAAGCTTCTTGAAGATAACGGTCTTAATCCAGCCTAGGGCGATTACGTTTTTGAGGATCTGTATCAGATTGAAATCAATGGTTCGGAACCTATTCCTCCGACGAAGCCTTGACGTTCCATATCGTCAAGATGCGTGATCGTCACTTATATGAATTTGGCGTTCTTCTCGGCGA
>DFRF01000184.1:0-5516 GCA_002378125.1 Rhodospirillaceae bacterium UBA3470
CGCCCGATCTCCATTTCCTTGCCCGCGAGATGGTCTCGGGTGAGATCGATTTTCAATCTGGCATCGCCGGCATAGCGAGAGTCCGGGAAACGGCGCACCACATCGTCCAGCGACTGAAGTGCCAATTCGGTGTTGCGCTGGTCACGGCCTATGTCGGAGATCTGTTCGTAGTAGCTTAGCGCCTTCAGATAGTAGGCGTATGCGATGTCACGGTTGCCCGGATGCAGCTGAATGAAGCGGTCCGCCGACAGGATCGCGTCGTCGTACTGGCCGTTTGAATAGTAGCTGAAGGCAGACATGAGCTGCGCCTTGGTGGCCCAGATCGAGTAGGGGTGCTGGCGCTCAACCTCAAGGAAGGTGTCGACCGCTTCCTCATAATCTTCGGCCTCAACTTGGTCGACTGCCTCGTTGTAAAGCTCCTCCACCGAGCGCTCGACATATTCGGGTCCGTTATCGGACGAGCAGCCAGCCAGAATCGCAGCGGCGATAAGGGTGGCGCCAATGCCTCGGTATTTCATCCGGATGTCTCGGTCCAGAATCGTTCTCAAATCTTGCGAGTCCGGGCCTGCCGATGTGCTTTGTCCGACGGCAATTTCATGCGTAATCATCTCTGACCTATATATATCATGCCGGACGGGAATTCACAGCAAAACGGGCCAACAATGTTGGCCCGCAGCGGTTCCTTTCCGGAGAATAACGCTTGAGCGCAGGGCGCTACGCGGTCGCGGCGATAGGCGCCCGCTCGATCAATGGCTCCACCGCCATCGGCATCTCGGTGTAGCGCCACGCCGTCGGATCCGCGAACAGTGCACGTACGATTTCGTGGTTCATCGCGTGGCCCGAGCGATATCCCTGAAAATGTCCCGAGATCGGCGCACCGGCGAGATAGAGGTCGCCGACACAGTCGAGAATTTTGTGGCGGACGAACTCGTCTTCGTAGCGCAGACCCTCATCATTGAGAATCTCGCTACCGCTGACGACCACGGCATTGTCGAGGGTGCCACCGAGAGCGAGACCCATGCGGCGCAGCTGATCGACCTCCTCGGCGAAACCGAAGGTCCTTGCACGAGAGATTTCGCCCTTGAAAGTCCCGTTGACCAGACGGACATTCATGTCCTGACGGCCAATTGCATCGGAATCGAAGTCGATTTCGAAACCAACGGAGAATCCATAGCCGGGCGACAGGGAGACTTCCCGACCGTCAATCTCGACATCGACCCGCTTCAGAACTTCTATGATCCGTCGCGGTGCGTCCTGGGCAACAATGCCGGCGCACTCAATAAGGAAAACGAATGGCTCGGCGCTGCCGTCCATAATTGGAATTTCGGATCCCTTGACCTCGACGATGACGTTGTCGATCAGGCAGCCCGCCAGAGCGGCTAGGAGATGTTCGACGGTCGCGACGTTGATACCATCCTCATTTCCGAGGGTGGTGCAGAGGGTAGCTTCCACAACATTCTCGACAAGGGCTCGAATCTCGGCGCCGTTGCCGATCTGATCCGTGCGGCGGAAGACAATTCCGGTATTGACCGCGGCGGGCTTCAGGAGAATCGAAACCGTCTCGCCCGTGTGCAGGCCAGTGCCGCTGCAGCCAATCTCGCTCTTGAGCGTGTGCTGCAGACCCGATTGGGTTTCCGGAGAAGATATCATCCGATTGAAATCTTTCGTGACATGCACTCAGTGCGTGCGAAAAGTCAGTTTCGAATGATAGGTGTAACAAGTCGAAGATGATCGGCTCAAATCACTCTTTGTTACAGAATGTTGCGGATGGAAGCCGCGGATTACTGGAGAAATCCGCGGCTTCTGTCCTGTCGCGTGATCAGTTCGCTTGGCGGCGTAGGAACGCCGGAATTTCCAGCATATCCTCGTCGTCGCGCACCGTTTCGCACGCGTCGGCCGATTCGATGTTGGCCAGCGACGGTTGAGCCGCCGCAGTAGACGGGTCGGCGACTGGGGCCGGTTTTTCCGCTGTTTCGGCGACCGTTGTCTGGGCAACCGGTTCCGGCGTCACCGAAACCTCAAGTGCTGGAGCTGGTTCCAATATGGGCTCCCGGGCGGCTGCCACGGCGGGCTTGGTCGCAACCGGTTCGCGGCGTTCGGCCGGCATGGCAGAGGCGGCGTCCTGGTCCTCGGCCATTGCGCGGTTCACCGCTCCCGTGACCTTTTCGAATAGGCTGCGGCCCCGGCGGCGTTCTGCTTGGGCACCGGCATTGGCGATCGCGGCCTCCGCGAAGGCGTCGGGGCGAGGCGTCTCGGCCTTTACCGCGGAACGACGTTCCGTGACAACCGGCTTCGGCGGGATGAACGGCGAGGCGGCCGTGGTGGCCTCTGCGACTGGCTGCGGTGCCGAGGCCGCAGGCTGGGACGACGTGGCGAGTTTCGCCACTTCGGTTGCGGGGTCGGCCGGGACGCGAGCTGCCTCGTTTTTCTCCGCTGTCGGCGGTGTTGCGACCATCGCCGATGCCGTCTCCTGCGTGGCCTCGATCCGCTTGGTCTTGGACTGGTCGGCATCATGCACCAGCGAGATCATAGGCGAACGTGGCAGGGAGTCCGCGTTGGCGTCGATACCCGTGGCGACAATCGAAACCCGCATCATGCCCTCAAGCTTCTCGTCGAACGTCGAACCGAAGATGATGTTGGCATCGGCATCCACTTCCTCGCGGATCCTGTTGGCGGCTTCGTCGACCTCGAACAGGGTCATGTCGGGTCCGCCGGTAATGTTGATTAACACCCCTCGCGCGCCGCGCATGGACACGTCGTCGAGGAGCGGGTTGGCGATCGCGGACTCGGCCGATTCGATCGCGCGGGAATCGCCGCTTGCTTCGCCGGTGCCCATCATGGCCTTGCCCATCTCGCTCATGACTGAACGGATGTCGGCGAAATCCAAGTTAATCAAACCCGGCATTACCATCAGGTCGGTGACGCCGCGAACACCAGAGTAGAGGACTTCGTCAGCCATGGCGAAGGCATCAGCGAAGGTAGTGTTCTCGGTGGCCACCCGGAACAAATTCTGGTTTGGAATAATGATCAGGGTGTCAACGTATTGTTCCAATTCCTCGACCCCTGCTTCCGCCAGACGCATGCGATGTGCACCCTCGAATTGGAATGGCTTAGTGACGACCGCGACGGTCAGTATTCCCGCTTCCTTTGCGGCACGGGCGATGGCCGGCGCGGCGCCGGTTCCCGTGCCACCGCCCATGCCAGCGGCGATGAAGGCCATGTGCGAACCGCTCAATGAAGCGAGGACTTCCTCGATGGCTTCCTCGGCCGCGGCTCGACCGACGTCCGGCTTCGAACCGGCGCCCAGGCCTTGCGTCAGATTGGCGCCCAACTGGATGCGGGCTTCGGCTTGGGATTGCTCCAAGGCCTGGGCGTCAGTGTTGGCGACGACGAACTCAACTCCCTCAAGTTCGCGGTGAATCATGTTGTTGACGGCATTGCCACCGGCGCCGCCAACCCCAATAACCTTCAGCTTCGGTTTCAACTCTGGAATGGTAGCGCTTGCCGGTACGCTAAGATTGATGCTCATGTTGACCTCCTTTTAGAACCCAGGATTGTTCGATTGATGCCCGAACCGACCCATCTGATCCGGAAATTAGCGGTGCCACCGCGGCACCAGAAAGTGACAAAGTAAAATCGGCGCGTTGGTCATGGTCAGAAGTTCTCCCTCAACCATTGGCCAATACGTCCCATCCGGCCGCGCGGCTGCGCGCCGGTTGAGTCGTCGATGTCGACTTCCGTAGCGCCATGGCCAAGGCCATAGTGGAGAAGCCCACGACAGGTCGCGAAAGTCGGCCCAACCGCCGCCTCGGGCATACCGTTCATAGCCAGCGGCCGACCCAGGCGGACCTGCTTGTCGAGGAGCCGGCTCGCTAGTTCGGCGACGCCGCCCAGTTGGCTTGCGCCACCCGTGAGGACGAGGCCTCGACCGGCGACCTTGTCAAAGCCAGTCTCCGCGAGACGATCGCGAAGCTGTTCGAAAATCTCCTCGACGCGCGGCCGGACAATACTCACCAGCATGGACCGGGGCACTGTGCTTCCCTCATCCATCGGATCGTCGCCCATGAGCGGCACCTGAATCACCTGTTCATCGTCACTGACCGACGGCAAGACGTTGCCGTACAAGGTCTTCATCCGCTCTGCGTGGATAAGCGGCGTCACAAGACCTCGAGAGATATCATTCGTTACATGTTCGCCGCCCAACGGCAGGACCTGGGCATGCACCAACTCACCATCAAAGAACACGGCAACCGACGTGGTGCCACCCCCCATATCGATGCAGGTGACGCCCATCTTCTTTTCATCGTCGCTCAAGCATCCCAGCGCCGAGGCGTAGGGCGATACGACAATGTCCTCGACGGCCAAATGGCAGCGGGAGACCGCAGTTTTAAGGTTGCGCAGCGGCCCACGAAGCGCCGATATAATGTGCGTATTGACGCCAAGTCGTTCGCCGAACAAGCCACGTGGATCAATCACGCCGCGCGTTCCGTCCACCGTATAGCCCACCGGAATCGTGTGTATGAACTCTCGATCTTCAGTCTTCTCGCCATCCATGTTGGCGGGATCAAGGACGCGGCGAATATCAGCGTCACCAATTTCATGGCCGGCGATGGAGATTTCATAAGCGATGAGCCGCGACCGGTGTCGGCCGCCACCGAGATTGACGATAACCCGGTCGATGTTCTCGCCGGCCATTTGCTCAGCGGCCTCGACCACGGCACGAATCGAAGATTCCGCCAAATCAAGATCGACCACCGCCCCCTTGCGCATGCCCGACGATACTTGATGACCGATGCCAACAATGCGGGGCTTCTGAACCCCGTCCGGTCCCCGTTCGCCGTCGGCGCGTGCGATCAAACAACAGACCTTGGTGGTACCCACATCCAGTGCCGCCACCAGACCTGTTCGAACACGCGTATTTAATCTGCCGTTTTTCATTTCGGCTTTTACCCTTGAATACCTTGCATTTTGATTAATAAGACGTTCATGTTTCGCGCCCTTTATTATTCGCCCGCGGCGTGCCCTTGGGCGCCTTACGCACAATCAGCCTATCGGGCAGCCGAAGATCCAGAACCTGGACATCCCGCTCCAGCACACGATGGGCGCGCTCATATTCCGCAAGCCGCGCCCACGCGCTCTTTGCGTTCTTCTCCGGCAGACGCACATCGATGTCCCCCGCCAACCGAATATTCCAACGCCGCCCACCGACCCAGACCGCCGCTTCGACCAACGGCAGCAATTCCGGCTCATTGCCCAGCGTTTTTAGAAGAGCAGCCGCGTGGACCGGCGCTTCTTTACCGACCACGACGACCAAATCCGCAAATCGCTCCAATCCATCGCGTAAAATAACCTCCCCCGCATGATCGATGAGTGCGAACTGACCTTGGTGCTGCCAGAGGGCCAAAGGCTGGCGCTCCTCCACATTCAGCAAGATCGTATCCGGCAGCATGCGTTCGACCCGAGCGCTGCGGATCCAGGGCAGCGCCTCGACACGCTGCCGGGCCGCCTCAATGTCA
>DFRF01000184.1:5824-10857 GCA_002378125.1 Rhodospirillaceae bacterium UBA3470
TGCCGGGCCGCCTCAATGTCAAAGGCCAGTATGGGGGCGCCCCTGGACAGGTGCACGGCCTCCAGAAGTTCTTCACGCGCTGTTTCAACCCGGCCCACGACAAGTATATCTTCGACTCGGAAGCCAAGCTGTGCAGTCCTGCCGATCATATCCAATTTGGCTTTCTCCATACCGCGCTCCAGGCCGTCTGATGTCAACGACCACCAGACGCCGGTGCCAACCAGGGTGACGAGCACAACGACCATGGCGGCGGTCACCCGTGTCCTGGTGATAACCGTCCGGACTTTGCGACGGGGTTGACCCACCGTGGCCAACGCCCGCGGCACCTTATTCTTGCTCTCGCTCATGGGTCGCACTCCGCGTTTTCGATCATCCAAGTCACCAAATCTGCAAAGGACATCCCCGCATATGCTGCCTGCTCCGGCACCAGGGACGTGGGTGTCATGCCCGGTTGAGTGTTTACCTCAAGAATGAAGACATTCTCACCATCGTAACGAAAATCGGCCCGCGAAACGCCCCGGCAACCGAGCGCCTGGTGCGCCTTAACGGCGTAGTCCATTAAGGTTTCGGTCAGCGCATCGGGGATATTGGCAGGAATGTCATGGGTGGAGCCGCCTTTCTCATACTTGGCGTCGTAGTCGTAAAAGCCTCTGGACGTGGTGATTTCGGTGACGCCTAGAGCGCGCTCCCCCATCACGGAAACCGTCATCTCCCGCCCGACGATGTATTCCTCGACCATGACCATATTCCCGAAGGGCCAGCCGCTTTCTTCAAACAAAGGTTCGTTGGACCCTTCGCGAATGATATGCACCCCGACGCTGGAGCCTTCGTTCGCCGGCTTGATCACGTAGGGCACTGGCATGACGTTGCCACTCAAGATATCCTTCTGGGTCTTCATTTCATGACGGGCGATCGGAATACCGGCAGCGGCGAACAGCTTTTTCGCCATCGGCTTGTCCATGGCGAGCGCGGACGCAAGCAGGCCCGAATGGGTATACGGAATGCCCAGGATATCCAGAAGCCCCTGTACGCAGCCGTCTTCGCCGTAACGGCCATGCAGGGCGTTGAAGATGGCGTCTGGCTTTGGATAGAGCCGGGTCATCAGCGCACCCATGTCTCGTTGCACATCAATGGGCGTGACGTCGTAGCCGGCATCTTGAAGCGCCTTCACGCAGGCCGCCCCGGTGACCAGCGAAACCTCCCGTTCTGCAGACCAGCCGCCCATGAGAACCGCCACGTGCTTTGTCATACCGTCACCTCGCTCAATCCGTTGTCGGCCGGTTCGCCGACACGCCGGATTTCCCATTCCAGCTGAACGCCGGCGTACGCCATGACCCGACGGCACACTTCCTCACCGAGCGTTTCCAAATCCGCCGCCGTGGCACCATCCGTGTTGACCAGGAAATTACAATGCTGTTCCGATACCATGGCACCGCCAATCCGTAATCCACGGCAACCGGCGGCTGCGATCAGTTCCCAGGCGAAACCACCCGCCGGGTTCTTGAAGGCGGAGCCGCCTGTTGGTGTGCGCACCGGTTGGGATTTTTCTCGTGCCGCCTGGATATCCGTCATCCGTTCTCGGATAGCATCGACTTCGCCCGGTGTGCCCTTAAGCGTCACGTCGATGACGATTTCGCCAGCCGACAGGGAAGAGCAGCGATAATCGAAAGTCATCTCGGCCACGGGTAAATCGACCACGGTTCCGTCCCTGCGTATAACCCGGCTATAGAACAGAACGTCTTTGAGTTCATGTCCGTAGGCGCCCGCGTTCATGAAGACGGCGCCGCCAATGGTTCCGGGGATTCCAGCCAGAAACTCCAATCCCGCCAACCCGGCATCCCGGGCCGCGCGGGCAATGGACAAGTCCGCCGTACCGCCGCCCGCGTGGACGAACTCGCCATCAATCCGGATGGTCTGGAACGCGCGGCCGAGGCGAATCACGACGCCGCGCACGCCGCCATCGCGCACCAACATATTCGATGCATTGCCCATCACCATCACCGGCACGTCCAATGGGCAGCCGGCTAGGAACGCAGACAGGTCGTCGACATCGGCGGGCCTGAACAAGACGTCCGCCGGACCACCCACCTTGAACCAAGTGAACCGGCTGAGCGGTTCGTTCGAGTCCAGCCGTCCGCGGACGGCGGGAAGGCGTTCGATCAAGGGCAGGGTTAGACGCTCAGCCGGCACCATTCGTGGCCCCCTTTCTCCCCGCCCGCCGGGCGCGCAGTTGGCCGGGCAAATCGTGGGCCCATTGGGTGATGTTACCGGCCCCGAGGCAGACGACCATGTCGCCGGGTTCAGCCAAATTATCGACGACACCCGCCAGGCACTCCGGTCCTTCCAACGCTTCGACCATGCGATGGCCATGATGGCGCAATCCCTCCACCAGGGCGTCGCGATCGGCCCCGGCAATGGATGCTTCGCCGGCTTTGTAGACATCGGCGACGATGACCGCGTCGGCGTCGTTGAAGCAGGTGCAGAAATCCTCAAACAGATCGCGGAGCCGGGTGTAACGGTGCGGCTGCACGACGGCAATGACCTTGCCGTGCGCCCCGGCGCGGGCCGCCTTAAGTACGGCGGTTATTTCCACCGGATGATGGCCGTAGTCGTCGATGATGATGGTACCGTCCACATCGCCGGTCTGGGTGAAGCGCCGCTTCACGCCGGCGAAGCTCGAGAGTGCTTTGCGGATGACATCGTAATCGAGGTTCATTTCCACCGCGATGGCAACGGCAGCCAGAGCATTCTGGGCGTTGTGATCGCCCACCATGGGCAGGCTCAAACCTTCGATGGTCCGTTCCGTCCGGGCATTCCGGTCGGTGACCACGATATCAAAGCGCGTGCCGCCAAGGCCCGGATGCAGGTTGATCGCCCGCACGTCCGCCTGTGGGCTAAACCCGTAGGTCACTAGACGTCGGTCGGACACCCTGGGGATCATCGCCTGCACTTCAGGATGATCAACACACAGCGCTGCAAACCCATAAAACGGAATGTTCTCTACGAACGCGTCGAAGGCGTCGCGCAGCTTGTCGAAGGAGCCGTAATGTTCCATATGTTCGGGGTCGATGTTGGTGACCACCGCGACGGTGGTCGGCAGCTTCAGGAAGGTGCCATCCGACTCGTCCGCTTCGGCAACCATCCAATCGCCCGCGCCCAACCGTGCGTTCGAGCCCCAGGCGTTGATGATACCCCCGTTGATCACGGTAGGGTCCATGCCCGCCGCATCCAGCAGCGCTGCGATGATGGACGTGGTCGTCGTTTTACCATGGGTACCGCCAACGGCGATGGACCATTTCAGGCGCATCAACTCGCCCAGCATCTCGGCGCGCCGCACCACCGGTACTAAGTTGTCTCGAGCAGCCACAATCTCGGGGTTGTCCTCCTTTACCGCCGAAGATACGACCACCACCTGCGCCAAGCCCAAATTCTCCGCCGCATGACCGACGAATACGGAAATGCCCAGCTCACGCAGGCGAAGAACGTTAGCACCCTCTCCGATATCACTGCCCTGGACCGCATAGCCCAAGGAATGCAGGACCTCGGCGATTCCGCTCATACCGATGCCACCGATACCGACGAAATGAATGATTCCCAGGTCCAGAGGAAGTCGTCTCATTCCGCGGCCCTCTCGCTGGTCGCACCATTGTCGTTGGTGTCATTTAAAATTATGCCGCTCACCAAGTTCGCCAGATTGATGGCCGCTTCGGGACGGCCGGCAGCCCGGGCGTTAGCAGCGCTCCGCTGAAGAACGGCCGGCAGGCCGAACAGGGAATCCAACCGCTTCGCCAACGCATTGGGGGTGAACGCCGCCTCGTTGATCAGCCAGCCCCCACCTGCTTCGTCGATGGCATGGGCGTTACCAGACTGATGATCATCCGTGGCACTGGGGTAGGGGATGAGAATAGCCGGCCGGCCGATAGTTGTCAGTTCTGCGACGGTTGACGCGCCAGACCTCCCGATCACCAGATGCGAAGCACCAATTCGCTTGGGAAGGTCGTCAAAAAATATTCCCAGCTCAGCCGCGACGCCGGCGTTCGCATACTCGTCACGGATGCTGTCCAGATCTTCGGATCGGCATTGCTGGGTAATCCGCAGTCGCTGCTTCAAATGCCCCCCCAGGCGGCCGACGGCATGGGGCACCACATCACTTAACACCCTTGCGCCTTGTGATCCGCCGAATACGAGCAGATGAAGCGGACTGTCATCATCCAATTCCGGATAGGGCGTGTCCCGGCACGCAATCACCGCCGGACGCACCGGCATGCCGGTACACACCACCTTTGTATCCATGCCTTCGGGCACGCCGGCGACGTTATCGAAGCAGGTGGCGATTTTCTTGACCCGGGAAGCCAGCATGCGGTTGGCGCGGCCCAGAACGGCGTTTTGTTCGTGGATCGCCGCCGCATAACCGCCGAGGCCCGCCGCCAGCATGGTGGGCACGGAGGCATAACCACCAAATCCAATCACCAGCTGAGGGACTAACCTACGCAACAAGGCACGGGCCTGGAACAACCCGATGGCCAATTCGGAGCCACTGTGGATTATGTCAATCACCTTTTTCCCAGCGATGCCGCCGGCTCGGATGCGATGGGTCTCAAGATCGCCAAGGATGCCGCTAAACGCATCGCCACGATGATCAGTGACTAGCGCAAGCCGATAACCGCGCGCGGCCAGTTCGCCGGCCAAGGCTTCTGCAGGAAACACGTGACCGCCGGTACCGCCGGTCGCCAAGATCACCAGCGGTGCACTCATGGCGTCCCTCCCCGGCCAGGCCGATATCGGGTCAGGGCCAATACCATGCCGAGCGCGAAACCGAGCGCCAGGGTCGACGAACCTCCATAGGAGATAAACGGCAGCGTCATGCCCTTGGGCGGCATCAAGTTCACCGAGGACGCCATATTGATAAGCGCTTGCAGGGCGAACTGTGTCAGCAGCCCAGCGACGGCCAGCAACACGAACAGATCGTTGCCCTTAGCAGCGTTGGCAAACCCACGAAGGACAACGAAACAGAAAAGCACGACGATAATCAG
>DFRF01000026.1 GCA_002378125.1 Rhodospirillaceae bacterium UBA3470
TCGTCGAGAACGCGAATGCGGTTGTTGGCAGCCCACTGGAAATCGTTCTGGATCATTTTCGCTTCAATGCCCGGAGGGAAATTCTTCACCGGCTTAGCGATTCCCGGCATGGCGACCACCGCATATTCTTCGTTATAGATACGATTGGCTTTTTCCGTCACTGACCAGTCGGCCAGCGCGCGGGCTGCTTTTAGGTTCTTAGTGTTGCGGACGATACCGAAAGCCTCCAAATCCCAGCCGACGCCTTCAGACGGTGCGACAACTTCTAAGGGTGCTCCAGCATTCTTAGACTTGGCCCCGCGATAGGCGAATGACACGCCGATGGGAATCTCACCCTTGGCGGCCAGCTTACACGGTTTGGAGCCGGAATGGGTATAGCGCGCTATGTTATCGTGAAGTGAATCCATGTATTTCCAGGCGTTTTCTTCGCCCTGCATCTGAATCCAGCTCGACACGTCGAGGAAACCGGTTCCGGAAGAATTCGGATTCGGCATGATGACATGGCCTTTGTAGACGCCCTTGGTCAGGTCAGCCCAACTGGTAGGCAGAGGTAGGTTGTGCTTGGCGGCCTCTACGATGTTATAGCAAACCGAGGCGATCCAGGCGCGTTGACCAACCCAAAGCGGTGGATTGTTCTTCGTGTCGTAGTACTTCTTATCAAGCTTCTCGACTCCATTCGGTGCGTAGCCTTGGAAGTAGTTGTACTTCGAGAGCAGCAATAGGCTCGTGGCAGCGACGCCCCAGACGATATCAGCCTTTGGGTTGTCTTTTTCGGCTAAAAGCTTTGAGGTGATGATGCCTGTCGAATCGCGGACCCATTTGATATTAACGTCGGCATAGTCGGCTTCGAACGCTTTTTTGAACTTCTTCAACTCGTCCGCTTCGACGGCGGTATAGACGAGAAGATCGGTTTTGGCGATCGCGCTCGATGAGTGGGTGAGCGCCAATGCAATGCCCCCAGCAAGGAGAGCAAATGTCTTCGCGAATTTCATGATCTAGTCTCTCTCATTTTAGCTGTTTCCTAATCTTTCTTGGTCTTTTTGAGCAGTTTTTATACTCGCTCGTATGTTAGTATCAGTTTAGCCTCTATCCGCGTGTCTCTAAAGTGAACATTTTAAGTCATGTCTAATACGAATTGGTTACGATAAGTTCGGCTGGAACTCCGGTGTTTGCGTGGATGTCATGAAAAAGTTTAGCTACCTGACGAGCTTTAAGCCTGTGACGAGGCTGACCGATGTGTTCAGGGATCACCGTATCGAAACCGGCGTGGCCAGTGCTTAGGGATATCACCGTCTTAATAGTTTACTGGCTGATTGAATACATTCTGTATCAAATAGAGACCAACGAAACACAGCCCACAGCCGATAATTGGGGTCACAATCCAGCCAATCCCAATGCTTCCAAGAACCCGCCACTGTATTCCACGCCCGCCTTTCATCAGCGCGATACCCAAGACCGCCCCAACTATCGCCTGGGAACTGGACACGGGTACCAAGGGAATGGTCGGCAATCCACGGTCTTGGAGGAAAGCTTCCAAACCTTGTGATGCGAAAATAAACAGCACCAGCGAATGGGCAACGACCGCGACCCAAGCCGCCACTGGCGAGAGCGGGAGGAGGTCGTTTCCGACCGTCATCATCACCCGCTTTGAATAGGTAAAAACTCCAACAGCGATGGCAACGGCGCCCAGCATGAAGAGTTGCTGTGCGGCCGTGAACGTTCCCAGTGTGGCCAAGGAGAAATCTGTGAACGGATTGGTCGAAACGAAAACGCCCATGACGTTGGCGATGTTGTTGGCGCCTAAGCTGTAAGACCCAAAGGCGCCAGCTAAGATCAGGCCAATGCGCGTGTAGGCGTCGGTGCGGAGGAGGTGTATTTTCGCGCGGCGGACGACCTTTACAACGATCGTATAAATCAACACCGCAAATCCCGCTGCGAGAACGGGACACAACACCCAGGTGGATACAATCTTCGTCAATGATTCACCATCCGTGGGCGCGCCATTAAACAGGTTCCACCCGATGATAGCGCCGACGATGGCCTGGCTGGTAGAAACGGGAAGTCCGATCTTAGTCATGATGTAGACGGCGGCGGCGGCGGCGAAGGCCGCCATGAAGGAGGCAGGGAGCGTATTGATGGCGCCAAGTTTGCCAAGGGTCGCGGTGGTGCCCGCGCCGCTGATGACGGCACCCAGGATCACAAAAATACTGCAGATGACGGCGGCCGTCGAAAACCGAACCATCCGTGACCCGACGGCCGTGCCGAAGACGTTCGCGGCGTCGTTGGCGCCCAGCGCCCAGCCCAGGAACAAACCGCTGGTGAGAAATATTAGAACTGAGATATCCATGGTTTGGTCTGGCTCAGACCGTTCGCTTGATGACGTAGATCGCCAGTCGATCGGCAACGTCTTCTGCCCAGTCTGCCACATCATCGATGTTTTCGACGAAACCCCGCAGATGCATTTTGTGGCCGATGCCCAGTTCCGATTCAAAGATTGTCCGTTTCAGGTGCGTGCTGGCTTTGTCGGCCTCGGTCTCGAAGAAGAGTACCTTGTGGCTGTGATCGCCAACGGCCTCGATGTTACGAAAAAATGCCCGGGACGCCAGAACCACGGCCTCCACCGCTTCGCACGTCATAGCGACGAGATCTCGGAAACCGTCCTTGCAGTTTTCCGGGATGTCCGGCTTTTCGATATCAAAGGACCATAAAACGCCCTCGATTAGATTGATGATATTATCCAGATTCTCCAGGAGCCCCAAAACGTCGCCACGGGACTCTGGGATCAAGGTTTGGGTGTAGAGCTGAATCTCGATCGCGCGCCGAAGGCGGTCCGCCTCGCTCTCCAATTGGTCAACGTGTTCATGTTTTTGGGCAAATTCCTCCATATAGCCCTTCGACAAGTAGACTTCGATCGCGAGTTTAAAGACGATCGCAGACTCTGATAGTGCGTCGAGAAACTGATCGGTTTGGATTTCGAGGTCCTGGGTACGACGGAACAATCGGACATCACGAGTAAGTTTCATGCCATGCTCCTTCAGGCGGGAAAAAGAATTAAAAAAACTCACAAAGCGTTATCATTGTGAACGAACTATACCCGCTGTGGCAACGAAGGCGGGTCGGAGGCAGGAAGCCGCAATTATTTTTAGGCGGTGAACAGCTGTCCGTTCGCGGTGCAACTGGGCAAAGCCAGATCGACGAAGACGCTGGCTCGGTCTTCGGGGCTGGGCAGGGTATTGGGATCCTCGCCGGGCATGGCCTGGGAGCGCATTTGCGTCCTGGTCCCACCAGGGTTAACCAGATTGACCCGAATTGCTGTCGTCGCTATCTCTTTGGCGTAGGTGCGCGTCATCATTTCCAAAGCCGCCTTGGAGACGGCGTAGGCCCCCCAATAGGCGCGGGCCTCCGCCCCAACAGTAGAGGTGACGAAAATGGCACGGCCGGCGTCCGAGGAGTGCAATAACGGGTCCATGGCGCGTAGCAGCCGCCAATTGGCGGTGAGATTGACCGCTATAACCTGATCCCAAATCTTTGGATCTATATGTCCGAGTGGGGACAGGATACCCAGAATTCCGGCATTGCCGACAAGAATATCCAGCCGACCAAACCGTTGATTAATCAACGCGCCCATTTGGTCGATCTTCTCTGCATCCGTAATGTCCATGGGTACCAAGGTTGCCGACTGTCCTGTCAAGTGTAGGATATCGTCGTCCAACTCTTCGAGGGCACCAACGGTTCTAGCGACGGCAATGATGTGCGCGCCCTCTTGGGCGTAACGCCGGGCGACGGCCGCGCCGATGCCTCGGGACGCACCGGTGATTAATGCGATACGCCCTTGCAGTCGGCCTCCGGCCTTATTCATGGTCAGAACTGTTCGTCAAGGAGCGCGAGGAGGTTCGGGTGTTGCTCAGTATCGCGGTCGGTCAAACGGATCGGATAGCTATTGGTGAAACAGGCGTCGCAGTACTGCGGTTCCTTGGCGTCGCGCTCGGCGCCGCAAACTGCGTGATAAAGACCGTCATCACTGATGAAGGCCAAACTATCGACACCGATGTAGTCCGCCATGGCGGACACGCTGTACTTCGCTGCCAGCAGTTGCTCTCGCTCCGGTGTGTCGATACCGTAGAAACACGACTCTGTAATCGGTGGACTGGAAATCCGCATGTGGATTTCTGACGCGCCGGCATTGCGAACCATTTCCACGATTTTGACCGAGGTGGTGCCGCGAACGATGGAATCGTCAACCAAGACGACGCGTTTTCCCTTGAGGTGTGCGGCGTTAGCGTTGTGCTTGAGCCGCACGCCGAGGTGGCGAATTTGCTCGGTTGGCTCAATGAAAGTTCGTCCGACATAGTGATTGCGAATGATGCCGAGATCGAAGGGCACATTGGCCTGTTCTGCGTAACCAATGGCCGCGGGTACACCGGAATCGGGAACCGGTACAACGATATCGGAGTCCAGGTGACTTTCCCTAGCCAATTGTGCGCCGATCTCCTTTCGGACGTTATAAACATTGCGGCTTTCCAGGATGCTGTCCGGTCGTGCGAAGTAGATGTATTCGAATATGCAGAATTTCTGGGGGCGTTTGTTGAAGGGCTTGACGCTATGTAGGCCTTTTTCATCGATGATTACGATCTCACCGGGTTCCACATTGCGGATGAAATCCGCCCCGATTATGTCCAAGGCGCAGGTCTCAGAGGTAAGGATTGTGGCGTCACCAAGGCGGCCCAAAACAAGCGGTCTAACCCCAAACGGGTCGCGTACACCGATCAACTTCTTTTGGGTTATAGCCACCAGAGAATAGGCGCCCTCGATATGGCTGAGCGCATCAGTAAGCCGGTCCACTACCCGGCCATATTCGCTTTTTGCGATGAGATGGATAATAGTCTCTGTGTCACTGGTGGACTGGAACAAGCAGCCGCGTTGCACGAGGTCGTTGCGAATGGAATACGCGTTGGTTAGGTTGCCGTTGTGACAAACTGCTAGGCCGCCAAACTTGAACTCCGCAAACAGTGGTTGCACGTTGCGCAGCGCCGTGTCGCCACTGGTGGAATAGCGAACATGGCCGATGGCGACTTTGCCCTTCAGGCGGTCTATG
>DFRF01000225.1 GCA_002378125.1 Rhodospirillaceae bacterium UBA3470
GCCTTCTTCTTGGCCGGCTTTTCCTCTTCGGCCGGAGAATCGGTTTCCGACTGTTTCTCAGCCTCAGCCGCCTTCTCGGCAATGGCCGCGCCTAAGATGTCCCCCAGCGACGCACCGGCGTCCGTGGAACCGTACTCGGCCATCGCCTTCTTCTCCTCATCCGCCTCGCGGGCCTTGATGGAAAGCGTCAAGCGGCGGCCAGACTTGTCCACCTGGGTCACCTTGGCGTCGACCTTTTCGCCGGTGGCGAAACGATCCGGACGCTGTTCAGAGCGGTCGCGACTGAGTTCCGACTTTCGGATGAAACCCGGGATCGAGTCGTTTACCCTAACCTCGATGCCGTTGTCGACAATGGCTGACACGGTGCAGGTGACCACGACGCCCTTCTTGACGTCGGCCACGGCCTCGCCTACCAAATCCTCAGTCAGCTGCTTGATGCCGAGCGAGATGCGCTCTTTCTCTATGTCAACGTCCAGGACCTTGGCCTTGACCATGTCGCCCTTCTTGTAGTCTGTGAGCGCTTCTTCGCCGGGTTTTTCCCAGCTCAGGTCTGAGAGGTGAGCCATGCCGTCGATGTCGCCGTCGAGACCGATAAACAGACCAAACTCGGTAATGTTCTTGACCTCGCCTTCGACTTCAACGCCGACCGGGAAGGTGTCTACGAAGGCCGTCCACGGGTTTTCGAAGCACTGCTTCAAGCCCAGTGAGATCCGGCGCTTTTCCGAATCCGTGTCGAGGACCATGACTTCCACTTCCTGGCTGGTCGACACAATCTTGCCCGGGTGCACGTTCTTCTTAGTCCAGCTCATTTCGGAAACGTGGACCAGACCTTCAACACCCGGCTCCAGTTCCACGAAGGCGCCGTAGTCGGTGATATTGGTCACCCGGCCCGTGAACTTGGCTTCCATCGGATACTTGGCGGCAATTCCTTCCCAGGGATCCGCTTCCAGTTGTTTCATCCCGAGCGAGATACGCTGCGTCTCTGCGTTGAAGCGTATGACCTGAACCTTGATGGTCTCCCCGATCTGCAGGGCCTCAGACGGGTGGTTGATACGCCTCCAGGCGATGTCCGTGACGTGCAGAAGGCCGTCGACGCCACCTAAGTCGATGAACGCACCGTAGTCGGTGATGTTCTTGACCACCCCGTCCAGCACTTGGCCTTCCGATAGGTTAGACATAAGCTCGGAGCGGGCTTCCGAACGGGTCTCTTCCAGAACGGCGCGGCGCGATACGACGATATTGTTACGCTGGGCGTCCATTTTCAAAATCTGGAAAGGCTGCGGCGTACCCATCAGCGGCGTGACGTCGCGCACCGGGCGGATGTCTACCTGGGAGCCCGGCAGGAACGCCACGGCGCCAGAAAGATCGACGATGAAGCCACCCTTGACGCGACCAAAAATGACGCCGTTGACGCGCTCGGTGGCCTTGAAGGATTTCTCCAGCTCCGCCCACGCTTCCTCTCGCCGGGCTTTTTCGCGGCTGAGCCGGATCATCCCGTCGCGGTCTTCATAGCGTTCGATGTAGACGTCTACCACGTCGCCGACCTCGATGGCCGTGTCCGTACCCGGTACGCCAAATTCCTTCAGAGGCACGCGGCCTTCAGACTTCATGCCAACATCGATAAGGGCCACGTCGCCGTCCACGGATAGCACGGTACCCTTGACGACGCGACCTTCGAAGTTGTCGCCGCCAATGCTTTCTTCCAGGAGTTCCGCAAAATTCTCTTTGAGTTCGAAGGCCTCTTCGGCCGCTTGATCAGCAGAAGTCATGAGTTCTTTATCCTTTTCATCTCTCCTTGCCAGCCGGTTGTCTCCGGCGGTCTTTATATTCAACAAAAATCCACACCGCCCCCTGAAAGAGGGTCCGCATGGCGTTCAAATTTTGCGCCTTGCTTCGCGCTTATTCGCCCGGGGATACGATTAGATCGAGAGCCGCTTGAAACACCTGATCCGCATCGAAATCGCTGGTATCCAGGGTATGAGCGTCCTTGGCAGGCTCTAGAGGGGACACTGCCCGTTCACTATCGCGGACGTCGCGTTCCTTCATATCCTCGAAAACGCGCGCATATATAGCTTCAAGGCCCCGGTCCTGCAACTCCTTAACGCGCCGCTGCGCGCGTACATCCATGGACGCCGTAACGAACAGTTTGTGCGGCGCCTCAGGGCAAACCACCGTGCCAATATCGCGGCCGTCCAACACGGCGCCAGCCTTGTCGTCGGGTGGGTAGGCGGCGAAGTCGCGCTGAAACTCCAATAAGGCTGCGCGCACGCCAGGTACAGTGGACACCTTGGACGCGGCCTGCGCTACCTCATCCGTGCGCAGGCCCTCCAACTCCAAATCTTCGGGCCGCATTGCGCGGGCCTCGGCTTCCGCCGCAGCAGCGTCTTCCAGATCAGCTCCGACAATCAACACCTTCTTTCCCACCGCCCTATAGATAAGTCCCGTGTCCAGGTAGGCGAGGTTCAGGTGCTGGGCCAGGCGCCGTGCCAAAGTCCCCTTACCCGCCGCGGCCGGCCCGTCGATGGCGATAATCATGCTGAGTCCCCCTGATCCTGTTTGTCGTCGTCCTCAATGCGCATATCGGCGCCGAGTCCATTCATGAGGTCTTGGAAGCCCGGAAAGCTGGTGGAGATGGTTTCCGCGCTGGTGACCCGGATGGGCGCAGCCGTGACTGTGCCTAGAACCAGGAACGACATGGCGATGCGATGGTCGTGATGCGAGGCGATGGTCGCGCCGCCAGCCGGCGGCGCGCCAGTGCCGTGAACGGTGAGGCTATCTTCCGTCTCTTCCACGTCGACATTGCAAGCCTTTAGCCCCGTCACTATGAGCGCTAGCCGATCGCTTTCCTTGACCCGGAGTTCCGCCAGCCCGGCCATATGCGTGGTGCCTTCGGCGACCGCGGCGGCCATGGCCAGGATCGGATATTCGTCGATCATCGAGGCGGCGCGGCCTGCTGGCACGGTGACGCCCCGGAGCTTGGACGCCCGAACCATCAGGTCCGCGATAGGTTCACCGGCAGCGACGGTGGCGTTCGCGCGGGTTATGTCGGCGCCCATCTCAGTGAGGGTCTCCAATAGCCCGGCGCGTAACGGATTCGTGCCGACGGCAGGCAAGCGAAGTTCCCCTTCCGAAGCAATCAGCGCCGCGACCAGTGGGAATGCGGCCGAAGAGATGTCCGCCGGAACCCGGACGGCACAGCCCGTCAATTCCGGTTGACCGACCACGGTGATGCGCTGGGCGCCGGCGGCTTCGGTCGCGGTGCGCACTTCGGCACCGAAGTGCCTGAGCAGGCGCTCCGTATGATCGCGAGTGGCTATGGCTTCGATGACCGTGGTTTCGCCCGGCGCCGCTAGGCCCGCCAGTAGGACTGCAGACTTGATCTGGGCCGAGGCCACGGGCGACGGATAGTCGATTGGCATGAGGTCCGCCGGTCCGGTCATGCTCAACGGTAACCGGCCACCCTCGGCGGCGGCAAACGCGACCCCCATTTCGCGGAGCGGCGTCATGATCCGTTCCATGGGCCGGGCCCGCAGTGAGGCGTCGCCCGTTAGGACCGCGGTGACTGGTTGGCCGGCTATGACGCCCATCAACAGGCGGACCCCGGTGCCCGAATTGCCCATGTCGATGACATCGTCTGGCGCCGCAAGCCCACCGATGCCACATCCAAAGACCTGCCAGGTGCCATCGTCCAGGCGGGTTACCTCCGCGCCCAACCTACGCATGGCGAGCACCGTAGCCAGCACGTCGTCGCCTTCAAGAAGACCGGTGATACGGGTTTCACCAACGCTGAGCGCGCCAAACATTAACGCGCGGTGGGACACCGATTTGTCGCCGGGGACCCGGCTTTCGCCCTGAAACCTATCAATATGATGTGAGACAATGTTAGTCACATGGGGTATTCCTGCGAAGGGGGCAAAAAAACTACCGGGTGAATCGTGTTTTGGTTTTGACAGAAGCCAGGGAAAATGGCAATTGCAGCAAAGATTGGTTAACCACAATCTGGAGGATAAAACGTGGCAAAACCGGCGTGGGGAAAGAAGCGCACATGCACGAGTTGCGGCACGCGCTTCTACGACATGAAAAAGAACCCAGCAATCTGTCCAAAGTGCGGCATGGAGGACAATCTGCAACCGTTGCTGAAACCTCGGCGCACGCCAGCGCCGAAGCTTGCCCCAATGAAGCCCGCGGCAGCAAATGACGACGCCGAAGAGACGGATGTACCCGGCGATATTGATGATGTGGAGGTCGATGACGACGAGGAAGACGATCTACTTGTCGACGACGATCTCGATGATGACAGAGACGACGACGTGTCCGCGGTTAAGGAGCACATGGAGCCTAGCGACGACAAGTAATAGACCCCGAGATCAATTCTCGGTTTTTGCTTGCAATATGTGGGAGGCGCGCCGTATCGTCCCGTCCCGTGATTTCAAAATAATCGACGCCGGTTCCCAAACCGTCGGACGCATATGAAGGGGCCGTAGCTCAGTTGGGAGAGCGCTACAATGGCATTGTAGAGGTC
>DFRF01000037.1 GCA_002378125.1 Rhodospirillaceae bacterium UBA3470
GGGCGATGGCACGAATTTCCCCGGCATAGACTCCGTCAAGAAGCCCTTCTATATCCATACCCTGGTTCAAGCCCTATTCCCTTGCGCTTTGTCGCATCCATAAACCCGGGGCATCGTCGGCCAAATCTCTCAGATCCAACCCTTCGGCCCTGTATTCCCCCCCCAGTTCCGAATACCCGGGCCAAATGCGCTCCAGCATCGCCTTATGAGTATCCTTGACCTTGCTGACAAAACGGGCCGGCGAACCTGCCCAGAATTCGCCAGCCGGAATGCGCTTACCCGGCGGCAATAGAGCGCCCGCAGCCAAAAAGGCGCCAGGTTCCACAATACACCCATCCATGACGGTCGCCTGCATCCCGATCATGCAATGATCCTCCAAGGCGCAGGCATGAATAAGACAAAGGTGGCCGACGGTCACACCCTTGCCAATATAAGTGCCGAAACTGTTGCGGGCGACGTGGATCACGGTACCGTCTTGGATGTTGGTGTCTTCTCCAATGCGAATCTCGTTTATGTCGCCACGGACTACACAGTGATACCAGATGCTGGTCCGCGCGCCGATTTCCACATTGCCAATTACCACCGCCGTCGACGCTATGAACGCATCATCCGCAATGTGAGGCGTATGGCCACGGACACCAAGAATTTGTCCCTGCATGCCCTTCACCTACTCGCTAACGCCTAGCCACCGGCGCAAAGCGGCGGATACGACATCGGGTTTCTCCAAGGTCGAGAGATGCCCACTATCCTCGACCACTACCAACTCCGCCCCTTCAATGCCGTCAGCCATGGCTTCGTGTAGATGCAAGGGCGTCGCCATGTCTTGACGACCACACAACACAAGCGTTGGACAGGATATCAACGCGAGTGTCGGTGCACTGTCGGGGCGGTCCATGATCGCGGTCAATTGCCGTTCATAGGCCGCCAATCCGACATTCCGCGCCGACTGTGCCGCCACGGCAACCAGAGCTTTGTCTTTTAGATGTTCAGGATGGAACCACATGGCCATATGATCCGGGATCAGCGCTTCTAAGCCTTGCAACTTGGCCTTGGCGATCCAACCTTGACGTTCGCTGCGCCGCGACGGCGCGTCGGCCTCATGAGACGTATCCAACAACGCCAGTCGCGCGACGCGGTCCGGCGCTTGACGCATTATTTCAAAGGCACAATAGCCGCCCATGGACAATCCCACCAATGCGAATTTGGCCGGTGCTTGGGCAAGAACTCTCGCCGCCATCCCAGCCATGGTGTCGTCTTCGGTCATCACCATGACCTGGCAATCGGCCACGTCGTCCAGTGCAGTAACTTGATGTTTCCATAGAGAGTGGTCGCATAAGAGGCCAGGCAGCAAAACCAAGGGCGTTCGTCCACACATTCGAGAGCTCCTGATGTGTTCGCGCAGTTGGACGTTAGCGAAGTCCGCCGCATTGGCAAGGATTCATCACAAGACCTTCGATAGCCCTCTAAATCATTGACAGGGGCCATCAAAACCCTACTATCCAGCAACCTTTGGCACGAATAGCGAAATGGCGTTCGGCCGATCACATCGACGGGTACACCCGGCTTACATGCTTTTCTCCGATCTCGGTCTCAGTGAAGACTTGTTGAATGCCGTCACCGATGCCGGCTACATTGAACCTACGCCCATTCAGGCGGAAGCTATCCCCTACGTCCTGATGGGGCGCGACATCCTTGGCTGTGCCCAAACGGGTACCGGGAAAACGGCTTCGTTCACATTGCCGATGATCGACATCCTGGCGCAAGGTCGGGCCAAGGCGCGGATGCCGCGGTCGCTCATTCTGGAACCGACCCGGGAATTAGCAGCTCAGGTAGCTGAGAACTTCGATATCTATGGCAAGAATCACCGCCTCACGAAAGCATTGTTGATTGGCGGTGAATCCTTGGATGAACAGGCGAAGGTCCTGAACAAGGGGGTCGACGTTCTAATCGCCACGCCCGGGCGGTTGATTGACATGTTTGATCGCGGGATGTTGCTGCTCAACGATGTGAAGGTGTTCGTGATCGACGAGTCGGACCGCATGCTCGATATGGGGTTCATCCCAGACGTGGAGCGTATTGCGTCCATGCTGCCACCCTTGCGCACGACGCTTTTGTTCTCGGCAACCATGCCCAAGGAAATCAAGAAGCTAGCCGAACAATTTCTCATGAACCCCAGGGAAGTTACCGTGGCTCCGCCGTCGACGACGGCTGACACGATCTCCCAGGGATTATTGGTCCTAGGCCGACCGCACGGTCACGGCCCCGGCTCCGAGCAGAAGATGAAGCGCGATGCGCTTCGCGAATTGATCAAACACGAAGCTCCACGCAACGCCTTGATCTTCTGCAACCGCAAACGCGACGTGGACATCGTGCATCGGTCCTTAAACCGCCACGGCCTTGAGGCGGCGCGCCTGCACGGGGACATGTCGCAGCCCATGCGCATGGAAACATTGACAAAGTTCAAAACAGGCGAAATGCGCTATCTTGTCTGTTCCGATGTGGCCGCACGGGGTCTTGACATTCCAGAGATGAGCCACGTATTCAATTTCGATGTTCCCACACACGCGGAAGATTACGTCCACCGTATTGGCCGCACCGGCCGGGCCGGCCGTAAAGGGCACGCCTTCACCATCGCCGTGGCGGCGGATGCAAAGTACATCGACGCCATCGAACGGCTCACCAAATCACCCATCCCTCGCATTAAATTGGACGGCGCGAAAGGCGGTCAATTGGATGCTGTGGAGGAGAAGCCCAAGCGCCAGCGGAACCGGCGGAAGGCCATGGAACATGCAACGCCGATCAAAACCGATGTCTTAGCGACCGCTGAGAATGACAAAACGCCCGACGCCGCGCCGGCGGAGGAGCGGCCCTCCGGCGAGCGCAGTCGTTCGCTGCAGCGTAACGGGGTCAGAAAGGATGAGTTGCCCGAGGCGGACGATGCGCCCGTGAAGGGCCTCGGCGATCACGTGCCCGCCTTCATGCTGCGCGAGGTCGAACTGAACTAGCGCCGGCCTCAGTCCATGGCCTTCATGACCGCGTCGACGATATCTTTCAATGTTTGATAGTCCGGATTGGCTTTGCCAATGACCATGATGCCGTTGACCGTCCCATTCAGTAACCGCGCCAATTTTCGGGAGTCGTGTTCCACCGCAATATCACCCTCTGATTGAGCACGCCGCACAAGGCGCTCGAAAGAGTCTTCCATCAGCAATAGACCACTGCGGCAGCGTTCCGCCGCGGCCGGATCATGGGGACCGACTTCCACGGCGCTATTGTTCAAAAAACAACCGCGGCGACCGTCAGGCTCGAGAATGCGGTCAACCGCACGGCCAAGGATCGAGCGGATCACCTGGCGAGCCGGTTTCGGAAGATTTATGGCCGATCGCACTCGGGCGGTGACGTGATCTCGATAGAACTCTACGGCCTCCAAAAAGACCGCGTGTTTGTCCCCGAAGGCCCCATAAAGGCTGCTTTTCGAGAGGTTCATAGCGGCAGTGAGGTCCGCAACGCTGGTCGCCGCATACCCCTTTGTCCAAAACACCTGCATGGCTTGTTCCAAGACGGCTTGTCGTTCGAACGCCGGGGGTCGCGCCATTCTTCCCTCCGTGATTTTTCATGACAGCGGTTAGGCTAACACATTATGGACCAAATGGTCCTAAATAATTGACAGTCAGATCAAACCTGCCAGCGGCGAGGATGGATCCGCGAACTGCTTCCGCGGCATACGTCCGGCCAAATAAGCCCTGCGACCGGCCTTGACCGCATGCTTCATGGCTTTCGCCATGAGGATCGGATATTTGGCCTCAGCTACGGCAGCATTCAACAACACTCCGTCGCATCCCAGTTCCATAGCAATGGCCGCGTCCGATGCGGTACCAACACCTGCATCGATAATCACGGGCACTTCCGTTTGCTCAACGATAATGCGGATATTCACAGGGTTCTGAATACCGAGACCGGAACCGATAGGCGCCCCCAGAGGCATAATAGCGGCGGCGCCGGCATCCTCCAGGCGTTTACACATGATCGGGTCGTCCGTGCAGTATACCATCACCTTGAAGCCTTCCTTGGTGAGAATCTTTGTCGCTGCCAGAGTTTCCACGATCTGCGGGTAGAGTGTTTTCTGCTCGCCCAGGATTTCTAGCTTGACCAAATCCCAGCCACCGGCCTCGCGCGCAAGACGCAAAGTCCGCAACGCATCCTCGGTGGTAAAACAGCCTGCCGTATTAGGCAGATACGTGTATTTCTCTGGATCCAAGTAATCCATCAGCATGGGTTGGTCTGGATCGTAGATATTCACCCGCCGGACGGCAACCGTGATCATCTCAACGCCTGCAGCTTCCGCCGCGAGGCGGTTGGTCTCGTAATCCTTGTACTTGCCAGTACCGATGATGAGGCGAGAATGAAAGGTGCGGTCGGCAATCACCAACGGATCATCCATATTGCTATCCGGATCAGTATTGCCGGCGCTACCCGGTGCGCCACCACCGATAAAGTGAACAATTTCAAGCTTGTCCCCATCATTGAGGCCCGCACTGGCATAGTTGGACTTTGGCACAATTTTCAGATTTCGCTCCACCGCAACTTTTTGGCCTTCGATACCGATTCGGCCCAACAGTTGTTCGACGGTCAACGGCGCGTCGAAATCGCGCTCTTCGCCATTAATGGTTAATCGCATGGCGGGTGTCCTCTTTTACCTGGAATTCCAACTGTTTCAGGGTCTTGAGAACTCAATTATGAGCCCCTCCGTCAGCAGGTTCAACACCCAGGATCCTGAGAACTGGACCTTACTGCGCGCCCCCGGCATGATAGGAGGGTCGGCGGCGGCCGCACCGCGAGGGATGGGCATGGAAACCGCCAGACAAACGACCTGATAATAACAAGGACGCCCAACCTCCATGGCGAAAAACTTGAAACCGACGATCGAATCAGATTTGGTCCGTGAATTGGCCGGATTGTTGGATGAGACCGGACTAAGCGAAATCGAATACGGCACCGACGGCTTAAGCATCCGTGTCGCTAAACACGCCGTCGCCTCCACCGCTAGTCTCAACCCCGCCGCAGTGCCGGTGGAAGTACCAATCGCCGCGCCTAAGCAAGGCGCACCGATTGCCAATGAAGCATCCTACGCCGACCATCCAGGCGCCGTGACGTCGCCGATGGTTGGCGTGGTCTACACCGCGCCGGATCCCAACTCGGCACCGTTCGTACAAGTCGGTGATCAAGTGACCAAAGATCAAACCATGTTCCTCATCGAAGCCATGAAGGTCTTCAACCCCATTGCCGCACCGAAGGCTGGCAAAGTGGTGCTCATTCTTGTCGATTCCGAAACGCCAGTGGAATTCGGCGAACCCTTGGCGGTGATCGAGTAACCGGTCGGCGATGATCGAAAAAATCCTCATCGCAAATCGGGGAGAGATCGCGCTTCGTATCCAGCGCGCCTGCCGTGAAATGGGGATCCAAAGTGTAGCCGTGCATTCCATCGCGGATGCGGACGCCATGCACGTGCGTCTCGCAGACGAGAGCATCTGTATCGGCCCACCGCCAGCGCGAGAGAGCTATCTCAACACCCATGCGATCATCTCCGCGGCCACCATCTCGAATGCCGACGCCATTCATCCGGGTTACGGCTTTCTCTCCGAGAATGCGGACTTCGCAGCCATGGTCGAAGAGCATGACATCGCCTTCATCGGCCCCTCACCGGATCATATCCGCCTGATGGGCGACAAAATTGCAGCAAAGAAGGCCGTTGCAGACGTGGGTATCCCTATTTTGCCGGGCTCCGACGGGGAGGTCACCAGCCTAGTAGATGCACAAGAAATCGCCATGGAAACGGGCTATCCCATCCTCATCAAGGCAGCCGCTGGCGGCGGCGGACGCGGCATGAAGGTGGCAGAGGATCCGGCAGGCTTAGAAGAGGCCTATCAGTTTGCCCGCACTGAGGCTGAACTGGCTTTCGGCAACGACGCAATCTATATAGAAAAATTCTTGAGTCAGCCTCGCCACATCGAGGTGCAGGTTCTGGCGGATGGCCATGGCAACGTCGTTCATCTCGGCGAACGGGATTGTTCTTTGCAACGACGCCACCAGAAAGTTCTGGAAGAGGCCCCCTCGCCCGCCCTCAATCAAACGCAACGCGATGCGATCGGGGAAACGGTAACCCAGGCCGTAAAAGCCATCGGGTACAAGAGTGCTGGCACCATAGAGTTCCTTTTCGAGGATGGTGAGTTTTACTTCATCGAGATGAATACGCGCCTACAGGTCGAACACCCAGTAACGGAAATGATCTGCGGGATCGACCTTGTTCGCGAGATGATCCGCGTGGCCGGCGGCGCCCCTCTGGGCTTTAAGCAATCCGATATTCGGTTTCATGGCCACGCCATCGAATGCCGGATCAATGCCGAGGACCCGAGGACCTTCAATCCTTCACCCGGCCGGATCGGCGATTATCACGCCCCGGGAGGCTTAGGTGTGCGTGTGGATTCCGGTCTCTACTCGGGATACGCCGTGCCGCCATATTACGACAGCATGATCGCCAAACTCATCGTGCATGCAACCAACAGGAACGAATGTCTGATGCGCTTGCGCCGCGCCCTTGAAGAATTTGTGATCGACGGCATTTCGACATCCATCCCGCTGCACCAAGGCTTGATAGGGGCGCCGGACTTTATAAACGGCGACTATGATATACATTGGTTGGAAACCTTCGTCGCTGAGCTGCCAGGGGATTAATGAGCCGTCACGACACAGATATGGACCTCACGCCCGAGTTAATTCTTCGGGCCTACGCGGCGGGCATCTTCCCCATGGCGGAAACCCGCGATACAAACCACGTATTCTGGGTCGACCCTAAACGCCGCGGCGTCCTGCCCCTAGCGGATTTCCATGTACCGCGGCGATTACGGCGAACTGTGCGGAACGGCTCCTTCGACGTCACCTGCAACATCGATTTTGCCGAAGTCGTCGCCATGTGTGCCGAGGCCACCAAAGGCCGCGCGGACACATGGATCAATTCTTCAATAGAAGGCGCAGTCAACGAATTGCACAACATGGGCTTTGCCCACAGCGTCGAATGCCGGCAAAACGGAGAACTGGTTGGCGGCTTGTACGGTATCTCGCTCGGGGCGGCGTTTTTCGGCGAAAGCATGTTCTCCTGCGCCCGAGATGCCAGCAAGGTGGCATTGGTTCATCTGGTGGCACGCCTTAGTCTTGGTGGCTATCGGTTGTTGGACACGCAATTCACCACTGACCACCTAACGCAGTTCGGCGCCATCGAAATCCCCGCCCGGGACTACCTTATTGAGCTCGAAGATGCATTGAAGTACCAAGCGATATTTCCTGCCTTCGCCAATGACGACCGATGGACGAAATGTCTAAGAGAAACTCTATCAAAATAAACAACGCATTGATTCTATTATAAATAAAATGATTAACTGTTTTTGGTTAATTTATTATTTTGCACATTAAAAAACATAAAATCGTTTCGCCCCGCAGCCTTAACACGATACATGGTCTCGTCAGCACAAGCTAGCAGATCCGATGCCGCATCCGCATCCTCTGGGTATAACGCGATGCCGATACTGGCGCCAACGGTGCATTCCTCGCCTGCCGCCTCAATCGGCGTGGTCAGCGTGGCGATAATGTCTTGGGCGATTTGTGCCGCATTCTCGTTTGCGCCAACGTCATCTAGAATCACGGCGAACTCGTCGCCCCCGACCCGCGCCACGG
The DNA here is from genome assembly GCA_002378125.1 of Rhodospirillaceae bacterium UBA3470. Taxonomy (GTDB): domain Bacteria; phylum Pseudomonadota; class Alphaproteobacteria; order Rhodospirillales; family Casp-alpha2; genus UBA3470. The sequence continues at coordinate 7,729 of DFRF01000037.1, forward strand.
TATCACTGGCGCGTACCCGATCGAGAAGACGCGCCGCCGCCGACTTCAGGACAATGTCTCCGGCCTCATGTCCGAGCGTGTCGTTGATGAGCTTGAACTTGTCTAGATCAATGAACATCAACGCCAATCGTGATTGCCGACGGCCAGCGACAATCAGAGCTTGCTTCAAGCGATCGTCGAACAGGTGCCGATTGGGCAACCCCGTCAGCGCATCGTGATGGGCAAGAAACTCGATCTGCTCGAACTGCTGCTTACGAACCGTGATGTCGCGCATAACCCCGATAAATTTACGCCGTCCGCCACCCTCTTCAATCTCTGTTATGGTGATTTCAACAGGAAACGCGGTGCCGTCCGCACGGGCGGCTTCCGCTTCGCGTAACTCACCGAGAATGGCCGTGTCCCCAGTATTAAAATAACGAAGTAACGCGTCATCTTTGGCGGCCTTCATAAAAATTTTGACGTTCTGCCCCACAGCCGCCTGTTTCGAGATCCCAAACATCTTCTCCGCTGCGGGGTTTATGTCTTCTATCGTGCCAATCTCGTCGGCCGTGATAATCGCCTCGGTAATCGTTTGAAGAATCCTTTCGATCCGCGCCTCACGCCGACGCGTCAACTCGGACGTCTTAATGTACTGGCTGATGTCGTTGCATTCGATCATGTACACTGGATCGGCTTGAGATCTTCGGCCATCCAATCGGAAAATCCGCATGGTCACGTCAATCCAAGCGCCGTCCAGGGCCTGCAGTTTAAGCCGGATACTCTCATCATCGTGCGCGAACGCGTCCAACTCCTGAGCGAATAAGGCGCTAAATTCGCCATCGCAAAAATTGCTGAACGGACGGCCAACGAGGTTGTCGGCGTTCTCGGCCCGCAGCATGCGCACACCTTGGGGGTTCACATATTCTATAGTCCCGAACCGACAAAAGCAGATCAGGTTTGAACTATTATTCAGGAGTTCCCTTACAAATCCCACGTGCTCCATGAATTTGGGCAATACATGTCCATCGGCATTGAGCGGGGAATTCGCTGCCGTGTGTCCGCCATCAATATCGGTGCCTTCGGTCATTATCGAACCTATTCGATGCCAGTAATGTTCATCGTCAAGCGCATAATATCATCGACCATGCGCCTGCCGCCACGCCCGGCTTGTGTTCAATGCCGGTTGAGCGCAGGGATGCTAAGTCCGGGCGCCGCCGGCGGCGGCACCGTGGCGGCATCGCCAACAGCATCTTCGCAGTCCAGGACCCAGATGTCGTAGACCGGATGCTCCAAGGCGTTCAAGGCGGGGCTGGAAGCAAACATCCAACCACGAAATAGGGAAGCCGATGATTCCCCGGGTCGCGCCTGCCAAATGTCGACAAAAGCGGCGCTTTCGGGGGTCTCTTCCGGCGGCCGTTTATCGCAATAACGAACAATGACCTCCAGCGTGCCGAACCGCACGGTCGCTCCAATCGGTACCGACAGAGTGGAAACCCGCGCGGTCACCTTGTCCAACCCCTGCAATACAGCTGTCCGATGGGGGGAGGCCACAGCTAAGGCAGACCCGAATAGGACGACAACGACAACAACGAAGACGCCCAACAACCTCGTAATTATCAGTCGGCTGTGCACGCGAACTCAGCCTCCCTATCCGCCCGTTGCTAGAAAGATGATCTCGCCCACTTGATCCTCTAAGGATCGGAAATCCTTGGTTTTCGTAATCGCACCTTTGGGCGCAATGGTGTTTTTGGCCTGCCCGGGCTCCAAGCGGACATACTTCCCTCCAACGATACCCTCACTGCCAATCCCGGCGGTCGTGTCCTTGGGCAATTTGACGTCAGCGGCAATCGACATCTTGACCACTGCGTCATATGTCTCGCGGTCGAGCTGCGCTGAAATCACCGTCCCCACTTTGATACCGTTAATCCGCACATCACTGCCCGCGGTCAATCCACCAATCTTTAAGAAATTCGCGTTCACTTCGTAACCGCCCACGGCCTTAACCTGGGCCGTGCCATGGGCGAAGAAGATGAACATGCCGGCCATCACCAGAACGACGGCGCCCAACACAGTCTCAAAAGCGTTACGTCCCACGAGTGATTTCTCCTATATGACCCATGTTTACTGAGATGGCTTGGCACGCTGTCGTCGCGCCACATGCCCCTCAGATATGATCAAGTCCAACAGATCGCTGACCACGACAGCGTCTTGGGTAAAATTCAGTTCGCCGCCGGACCTGAGCAAAGCCTCCTCAGCACCGGGCTCCAGCACTACAAACTTTGCCCCGAACAGGCCATCCGTGTGAATAGCAGCGGAGGTATCCGTCGGCAAAGGTACGGATTTTTCGATGGTAAGCGCCAAAACCGCGCTAAACTGATCGTCGAGGGACATAGCGGATACATGACCGATTCGTATCCCGCCAAGGCGAACCTCGGTGCCCTCGACTAAACCGTCAACCTTGTTGAACTTGGCGAAGATGATCAAACCCTCATTTGTTCCCGCGCTAGCTATCTGGTAACGCGCATTCATGCCAACCAATCCGCCGATAAGTAAGGCTACGGTCGCTGCGCCGATAACGATTTCACGAATTTCCTGGTTCATGGCACGGCCAGTTTAATGTCTCAGCGAACCGATTGCCAAGCGGGCGAACGCCTCATTCGGGAGACCAAGCCTCGTAATCACCCGTCGCACGCGCACGCGCACTGTTCCGTGAAGAATGCCCCGCCGGCCGATAGGCCTTTCCGGTTCCCGTCATATTAGGTAAGTGTTCGCGCTGCCACGACTTCATTTCCGTCGACAGGTGCGTCAGCGGGTCATCAACTGTATGATGCAGCCAAGCGTGCCATTCTGCCGGAACCTTGGACGCTTCATCGGACTCTCTAAACAAGCACCAACGCTGCTCACGACCCCACCGATTCCTATGCTTAGATCGATAATAGCGATTGCCAAACTCGTCAGTGCCGATAAGTTCGCCTTTGATCCAAGTATGAATGATTGTCCCCAGATTCATAGCCGTTGCCCGTTGTGTTGTAGCGCCTCAAATCGGCAATGAACTATGGCACTGCGCTGAGAAATCGTCCAGTACTGAACCGCCCCTCCGAGGGAATGTCAGCACCCCACTATATGATGATTGGCGCCACTATTAAGTATAGCGCAGATGGATTAGCCCAATATTACAAAAATCATATCCCAACGAGATATGACGGTCCAAATGTCCTTCGTATGTACTTTGCATCGTCCCGATTCGGACAAGTGAATCTCGCGATTCGCTGCTAATGCACATATCCACACCATTCACACAAAATAAAGTACTCTGCTACAAAATCAGTCGCAAAATATAGTATTTTACTGTTGCGGGTCAAAATTCGATACGCTACATTTCGTCACTGTTGCACCTGGGCACGCCCGATATCTGGTATCCCCTAGCCGAGAGACAGGGGCTAATATAAAGCCAGAGTTGGGCAAAGGAGAATGACTCGCTCAATTAGGTCGCAACCGGGGCGCCGAGTTAGGGTCCAAAACAAGTCTATAACCCGAGACCTAATCGTGGGGGAACAATGCGGATAACGCGACATTTCACGAAACAAACAGAATCTGCCTACGGGGCTTTCGAATTTCGCATGGCTTCCAGTGAGATTCGGAACCCAGACGGCTCTGTCGTCTTTAATTTAGAGGAAATGGAAGTTCCCACGGCCTGGTCGCAGGTGGCCTGCGATGTCTTGGCCCAGAAGTATTTTCGGAAGGCCGGCGTTCCGGCCTGCCTAAAGAAGGTGGAAGAAAACGACGTTCCATCTTGGCTATGGCGCAGCGAACCCGATGACGACGCCCTATTCGAACTTCCCGAAGACGACCGGTTCGGTGGCGAGACCAGCGCAAAGCAGGTTTTTGATCGCTTGGCTGGCACCTGGACATATTGGGGCTGGAAAGGCGGCTACTTCGACGGTGAGCAAGACGCCCACAACTTCTTTGACGAAATGCGTTATATGTTGTGCGCTCAGTTCGCCGCACCGAATTCACCGCAATGGTTCAACACGGGGTTGCATTGGGCCTATGGAATCGATGGCCCCGCTCAAGGACACCACTATGTGGACTTCCAAACGGGGAGTATGGTGCGTTCCAAATCCTCCTATGAACACCCTCAGCCGCACGCTTGCTTTATCCAAAGTGTCTCCGACGACCTGGTCAACGACGGCGGCATCATGGATTTGTGGACTCGCGAAGCGCGACTATTTAAGTATGGGTCAGGTACCGGCTCAAACTTTTCGAAGATCCGCGGCGAAGGCGAGCCGCTGTCGGGCGGCGGTAAATCTTCGGGCCTCATGAGCTTTCTGAAGATTGGTGACCGCGCCGCCGGCGCCATTAAATCCGGCGGCACGACACGGCGCGCGGCGAAGATGGTGGTTGTCGATGTCGACCATCCTGACATTGATGATTTCATCAATTGGAAGGTGTTGGAAGAGCAGAAAGTAGCGTCCCTAGTCGCCGGCTCACGAATGATCTCGAAGCATTTGAACGAGGTCATGTCGGCTTGCCATGACGACGCGGTGGGTGCAAAAGACCGCTACGATGTCAAGAAAAACAAGGGTCTGAAGAAGGCGGTCATCGCCGCGCGCAAGTCCCTTATCCCGGAAAACTATATTCATCGGGTCATCGAGTTTGCTCGCCAAGGTTACACGGAAATGGAATTCCCGACCTACAACACGGATTGGGACTCCGGCGCCTATCTGACCGTGTCGGGCCAAAACTCCAACAACTCCATCCGGGTTACCAACGAATTCCTGGAAAAGGTCCTCAGTGACGGAGATTGGGATCTGCTTCGCCGCAAAGACGGTGCAATTTCAAAAACGGTCAAGGCGAAGGACTTGTGGAACGATATCGGGTATTCCGCGTGGGCCTGCGCCGACCCGGGGATTCAGTACGACACAACGATCAACGAATGGCACACCTGTTCTAGCACGGACCGGATCAACGCCTCTAACCCTTGTTCCGAATACATGTTCCTCGACGACACGGCGTGTAATCTTGCGTCCCTAAACCTGTTCATGTTCCGCCAGGACGACAATTCCTTTGACGTCGAAGGTTTCGAGTATGCCGTTCGGCTGTGGACCATCACGTTGGAGATCGCCGTGCTCATGGCGCAGTTCCCGTCGGCGCGGATCGCGGAACTGTCGTACAAGTTTCGGACGCTGGGCCTTGGCTTTGCCAACATCGGTGGCTATCTAATGGCGACCGGTTATGGCTACGATTCGGTTGAAGGCCGCGCCATCTGCGGCGCGATTTCGGCGCTCATGACTGGTACGTGCTATGCTACGTCGGCGGAAATGGCTGAAGAGTTAGGGCCGTTCTCGAGCTTCGAGGAAAACCGCGAACCCATGCTTAAAGTTATGCGCAACCACCGCCGTGCAGCGCGTGGTGCGGTGGATGGCTATGAAGAACTCTCAGTTCTACCGGTGCCGTTGAATGCCGAAGAGAACCCGGATGCTGATTTGGCTACGGCGGCGGTGCGTGCCTGGGATTTAGCGCTCGATCGCGGTGAAGCTTTTGGCTATCGCAACGCCCAGGTATCCGTGATCGCGCCCACTGGGACCATCGGTCTCGTCATGGACTGCGATACCACGGGCATCGAACCTGACTTCGCCTTAGTGAAGTTCAAAAAGCTTGCCGGCGGCGGCTACTTCAAGATCATCAATCGCATGGTCCCAGTCGCGTTGCACAACATGGGCTACAGCGACGATCAGATCAAATCAATGATCAGCTACGCCACCGGGTACGGTTCCTTGAAGGATGCGCCGGGAATCAATCATGAAACCCTTGCCGGCAAAGGTTTTAGCGACGATGTCATCGCCCTGATAGAAGATGTCCTTGGCGGGGCCTTCGACATCAAGTTCGTGTTTAACAAGTGGACGTTAGGGGAAACGTTCTGCAAAGAAACCCTTGGATTCTCCGATGACCAATTGGAGGACGTGAGCTTCGACATGTTGAGTGCGCTAGGGTTTTCGAAGGCGGAAATCGAAGCTGCGAATACGCATGTTTGCGGCGCCATGACCCTTGAAGGCGCACCGAATATGGCAGATAAGCACCTCCCCGTGTTCGACTGTGCGAACCCTTGCGGGCGGATCGGTAAACGGTTCCTCTCCGTCGATAGCCACATCCGTATGATGGCTGCCTCCCAGCCGTTCATTTCAGGCGCCATTTCCAAAACCATCAACATGCCGAATGCGGCGACGGTTGAGGACTGCATGGAAGCCTACATGCTGTCCTGGCGTCTGGGTATCAAAGCCAACGCGCTATACCGTGACGGCTCGAAACTGTCCCAGCCGCTCTCTGCCGCTCTGGTGGATGAAGAGGACTTAGCCGGAGACATTGAAGAAGCGGTCGCCGCGTCACCGTCCACAGTCCGTGCGGAGATCGTCGCGGAACGCATCGTCGAACGGTTCGTCGCCGAGCGTCTTCGCCCGCCACACCGCCGCAAGGGCTACACCCAGAAGGCGACCGTCGGCGGACACAAGGTCTACTTACGAACCGGCGAGTACGAAGACGGCCGGCTGTCGGAGATCTTTATCGACATGCACAAGGAAGGTGCGGCCTTCCGTTCGTTGATGAACAACTTCGCCATCGCCATTTCCATCGGCCTCCAGTACGGCGTTCCGTTGGAGGAATTCGTGGAGGCCTTCACCTTCACCCGATTCGACCCATCGGGCACGGTGACCGGCAACGACACCATCAAGATGTCGACGTCCATCCTGGATTACATCTTCCGCGAACTGGCGGTTTCCTACTTAGGCAGGAACGACCTGGCGCATGTGGAACCGAAAGACCTGCTGCCTGACGCCATGGGTGAGGGTGCCAAAGAAGGCAATCTTCCAGCCTCCGCCGACGATGCCCTGGAAGCAGTTCAGAAGGTAGCGAGCCGCGGTTATCTCCGCAAGCTGCTGGTGATCGATGGTGCCAAGGCCGAATCCAGAAACGTTCAGACCGCGGTCGCAACCGAAGTGGTTGCGGAGCCGTTGCCGCAGGCTGTGGGTGCGCAAGTAACGCCGCGCGAAGAGATTTCACAGTCGATGCAAGCCATTTCGACCGAAGTTATGCAAAAGGTGGACAGCCAGATGGATCAAGCCCGCGAAGCCCGAATGAAGGGCTACGAAGGCGATCCATGTGGCGAATGCGGAAACTTCACCCTGGTCCGTAACGGGACGTGCATGAAATGCAACACTTGCGGAGCGACTAGCGGATGTTCATGAGCAAAGTGGTATAGCGATCCTCCCTGGGAAACTCGGGGCGATTGTCGGGGGCCCTCCTCGGCATCGCCCCTTTTTTTGTTTAGGGGATATTTTGCGGGTTTATATTGGTTCACGAAACAAAGTCAAATGCTATTGTAATTCAATAGCATCCACGTCATGTTTTAACGGGGATGAACGGTATCGACGGCGTAGCCCTATTCGAAACCGTATGTGAAGCGTTAATATCGTCCTCGAAACCTGATGTGATCCTGTGAAGATTATGGAACAACAAAACAACTCCCGCATTTACATCGTCGATGATGACAGCCTCTCTGCAAAGGTTATGTCCTCATTGCTGAGCGATTCCGGACACATCGTTGAATCGACCACCGATGCTGCCTCCGCCTTCGACAAGATTCTTGATGCCAGACCGGACTGCGTAATCTGTGAAATGATGATGCCTGAAGTCGATGGGTTGAATCTATGCAAACGCATCCGCGAGACTCCCGACTTGGCGGGCATGCGGTTTATCATGGTTTCGGCGAAAGCCTATGAGTTTGACCAAAAGCGCGCTTTCGAGTTCGGCGCCGATGGCTACATCCGCAAACCCCTTAACACGGAGACATTTGCAAATCTGGTAAACCGTATTTTGGACGATCATATCGACATGAAATTCTGGGGCGTGCGTGGCACGCTTCCTGTCCCTGGCGACCAAACGCTCAAGTATGGCGGCAATACCTCTTGCGTCACCCTGGAATTTCCTCGCGAACAGTTCTTCATTTTCGACGGCGGTAGCGGCATCAAGAATCTCGGTGACTCCTTGATGGCTGAGAAGCGTAGCCGCATTCGCGCTCGCATTTTCATTTCGCATCCCCACTGGGATCATATTAACGCAATTCCCTTCTTCACACCTCTGTACGTGCCGGGAAATGAATTTGAGATTCTTGGTGCGAACCAGGGCGACACCACCATGCGTGAGCTCATCTCGGCACAAATGGACGGGGTCTACTTCCCCATCACCTTGAGCGAATTTGGCTCGCGGGTCTATTTTCGCGACCTGGAAGAGGAAAGCCTCGAGATCGACGGTATTGGCGTAGAAACCAAACTCCTCAGCCACCCCGGTAAATGTCTCGGCTATCGAATTAACTACAATGGCCGCTCCATCTGCTACATCACCGACAATGAGATGTTCAAGGAAACTAGCGAGTTCTACTTCCCGCACTACGAAAAGAAACTGGCCGATTTCTGCCGCGATTCCGACGTCCTGATTACGGACACCACCTACACCGACGAGGAATACGAAACCAAAGTCGGGTGGGGGCATTCGTGCATATCGAAGGTAGTGCAGCTTGCCGACGTCGCCGACGTCAAGACCCTGTATCTATTCCATCATGACCCGGACCAGTCGGATGCAGACATCGATAACAAGCACGAGTTGGCTGCGAAGATGCTGATAGAACGCAATTCATCGGTCAAACTGGAGACGCCAAAGGAAGGCGATCTATTTAAGATTTAATCTTCAGCAACTTTGATGAAGGAGATTGAAAGATGGCAGGTAACGTCGACGCCCGCCTTGCTGAACAGAGCATCGAACTTCCTGGCGCGGCCTTGCCGGCCGCAAACTACGTGCCCTACACGATCGCCGGGAACATGGTGTTCGTCTCGGGGCAGATCACAGTACGAGACGGCGAACTCAAATTTCTGGGCCGCCTCGGCGATGACATGGGTGTGGACACGGGCTATGAGGCCGCGCGTCTTTGCGGCCTCAATCTGATTGCTCAGTTGAAAGAGGCTTGCGACGGTGATTTGGATCGAGTGAACCAGGTGGTCAAACTCGGCGGCTTCGTCAACTCCACAGCCGAGTTCACCGATCAGCCCAAGGTAATTAATGGCGCGTCCGACCTCATGTTAGCGGTCTTCGGTGAGCCCGCCGGACAGCACGCTCGTTTTGCCGTTAGCGCCACCTCCCTTCCCCTCGGTGTCGCCGTGGAAGTAGACGGAATCTTTGAGATCGATTAACGAGATCGGCCGGCGGCCTAAAAGCGCAAGAAGTTACTCGCTACGGGCTTATTCTTAGCCAAGCCGTAGCCGAAAACGTTATCTCAGCCTGTCGCGCCCGAATCTTCGGCATGACACAGCAGAGCCTTGCACGGGTTGGGCACGCGATGCTTAGCGCCAGGACGCCACCGGCAGCGCCAATCCCCTTGAGGGGCTTGTTGAATAACATGGTGCCAGTATGCCTGTTTCCCATTTCGCGAATAAGTTCCCGTTAGGTCACTTTTTCGTGCGGAATGGATTGCCAAATGTGCTACGAACCCGCATGTCTAGATCATGCCCGATGGTCGCGAAGCCATAACTGTCCGCGTCGTTACATCCCTGGAAGATGTCGATGCCCGAGCCTGGGACACCTGCGCCGGGGAGGACAATCCGTTCGTCAGCTACAGTTTTCTCTCCGCACTTGAAGATAGCGGTTCGGCCACTGGCGAGACGGGCTGGGCATGCCAGCACTTGATCATCGAGGACGGCGACGGCGGATACCTAGGCGTTGCACCTATCTACGTGAAAAGCCATTCCTACGGCGAATACGTCTTCGACTGGGGTTGGGCCGACGCCTATGAGCGTGCCGGCGGCCAGTACTTTCCAAAACTACTCTGCGGCGTTCCGTTCACGCCGGTGACTGGCCCCCGCCTCATGGTCGCACCTAACTCCGTAGATCACGAAAACGACATCCGCGCCGCCCTCTGCGCTGCGATGGTCCAGATCGCCGACCGGCTAAAACTATCGTCCATCCATATCAATTTTTCTACTAAGCCAGAATGGGACCTAATGGGCGAGATGAGTTTTTTGCTTCGTCAAGGTCAGCAGTTCCATTGGGAGAACAACGGGTACGCCACCTTCGACGATTTCCTGGCCGGCCTGTCGTCGCGAAAGCGCAAGAATATTAGAAAGGAACGCGCCAAGGTTACCGATATCGGCCTCAACATCCGCGCCCTTACCGGTGACGAAATCACCGAAGGCCACTGGGACGCGTTCTACAAGTTTTACCGCAATACGTCAGACCGGAAATGGGGTTCTGCGTATCTGAACCGCCGCTTCTTCTCCATGCTCGGCGAGCGATGCAAGGATAGCGTCGTCCTCATCTACGCCGAGGCTGACGGCCTACCCGTCGCCGGTGCGCTTAACCTCGCAGGGTCCGATACCTTGTTCGGCCGAAACTGGGGTTGCGCGGCCCAGTTCAAGTTTCTTCACTTCGAGACCTGCTATTACCAGGCCATGGACTACGCCATCGCCCACGGACTGAAGCGCGTCGAAGCCGGCGCCCAGGGGCCCCACAAAATTCAACGCGGATACCTACCATCCGCCACCTACAGCGCGCACTGGATCGCCGATAAGTCCTTCCGCGACGCAGTGGAGCAGTTCTTGGAAGAAGAACGCCAGGGTGTCGAATATGAAATGGAATTGATTGCTAAACATTCCCCGTTTCGCAAGGGGGATGGAGGCTAGACAAACTCATCGCGAGGTCCGAAGCCGATCGACCACAACGATTTGGCGCACCTTGTATTCAACAAAGCTCATGCTCCCACTACACAAACACGCTATGATACATCGATGGGACCATCCCAAGACCTTACACCATGAGATATTTTTCGAACCCCGAAACCGCGAGTGACCCTCCTTTAACCTTTTGGCGCTAAACTCTGTGAATTAGAACGGAGACTGAGATGCGATTGTTCGCGGTGCTTCTGGGCGCCCTTATAGCACATGCACTGGTGGGCGCGGCACCGGCCCAGGCAGAGCGCTGCACCCGCGTCATCCAACAGGGTGGTTTGGAATACATCGTCAACACCTGTAACGCCTGCCGCAAGGTTAACATCCGACGAAAACGGCGTGGCATTGCGATGCCGGTCATGCGCACCTACGATATTCAACCGCGGTCTAAGTTCCCCACCTCCTTCAAGGGTGTCGGGCGGTCACGGATAACCAGCGAAATTCTCTGCGAGGGCGCCCAGGGCGCAGGCACCAACATCATGTCTCCGAAGGCCAGGCAGACCGCGCAAAAGAAATGCGTCACCCTTAAAGTCACCGTCACTGGTGGCGTAGTCTTGGTCAATAACTGCACTAGCTGCCGCGGCGTCGCGGTCGAGCGTTACGCCTCGAACGGCAAGTCCATGGGCCGCCAAGCCTACAAGATGCAACCGCTCTCCGTCATTCAGATCCACTCTAAAGGCTCTGCCCAGGTCGGCTATCTGGCCGATGTCCCCTGCCCATCCTAAGCCGCGTCTCCATTACGGCTATTCGTACTAATCTCACCACCGACGGTCTGATTAACCAAGTCGGCGACTCCAAATCCCGGAGCTTCGGAAAGAAGCGGTTCAAGGCGTTAATCTACGACGCCAATGTCCAACCCATAGAAAGTCAGTCGGAAACGATGATGAGACACTAACACGACCAGCACGGCGAACATACACGCGCCGCGACGACGTGTCGATTATCGGGTTCAAAACCGGCTAAAACCGCAAACCTGGCCGGGACGGCCTCAACGCATCCGAAGTTTTGGAT
>DFRF01000219.1 GCA_002378125.1 Rhodospirillaceae bacterium UBA3470
TGTACGGAAACGACCCTGTTGTCCGGAGGTTTACCGTCCCCATCGTTGCCGATAATGAACTTTGCAAAACTATTGAGTTTTAATGATCCGCCGTTCCATTGGTTCCACGAAAGTTTCAAAGCGCCTACACCGTAAGTGCAGGGCTGTTTCACGTGAGGCATCTAAGCTATTGTAATTATTGGTCGGAGTGAGAGGATTCGAACCTCCGGCCCCTGCCTCCCGAAGACAGTGCTCTACCAGGCTGAGCTACACTCCGACTGAAGGCCGCGGTTATAGCGCCCAGAACCGATCAGGGCAAGCGTTGCACTAGTCGTTGCGACGCACTGCTCAATAGGCACGGTGGATACAGAAGTCGATCAGCTCGTCGAGGGCACGCTTCTCTTCTCCATCGCCAAATAGGCGCAGGGAATCCCGCGCGATGGCACCATAGTGCTGCGCGCGCGCAACCGTATCGGTTAGTGCGTCATGCCTGGTCATCAACTCGAGGGCGCGAGGCCAGTCATCTTCGGTCTGCTGCAGGTCCTCCAGGGTGCGGCGCCAGAACACGCGCTCCTCATCGTCGCCGCGCCGGAACGCCAGAATGATCGGCAGCGTAATCTTGCCCTCACGGAAATCGTCCCCGATGGCCTTGCCCAACTTCCCCTGCTCGGCGGAGAAATCGAGCACATCGTCGATCAGCTGGAACGCGATGCCCAGGTTCATCCCATAGGTCTCCAAAGCCTCTTCCTCAACCCGGGGGCGGTCGGCTACCACGGCACCGATGCGGCACGCGGCCGCGAACAGCTGCGCCGTCTTGGCGCGGATCACGTCCAGGTAGGCGGTCTCACTGGTTTCCGTGTCGTTCGAGGTGATCAACTGCAGCACCTCGCCCTCGGCGATAACGGACGACGCGTGAGAAAGGATGCGGAGCACGTCCCTAGATCCGTCCTCGACCATCAACTCGAAGGACCGGCTGAAGAGGAAGTCGCCCACCAGAACGCTGGCCTTGTTGCCGAACACGGCGTTCGCCGAGGCTAAGCCACGGCGCAGGTCGCTCTCATCCACAACGTCGTCATGCAGCAGTGTTGCCGTGTGGATGAACTCCACACAGGCGGCCAACGCGATATGGCGGGTCCCATTTTCGTAGCCGCACATCTTTGCCGACGCGAGGGTGAGAACGGGCCGCAGCCGTTTGCCGCCGGCCGCGATCAAGTGGCTGGCCAACTGTGGAATCAGGTCTACCGGCGAGTTCATATGGCTGATAATCAATTCGTTGACATCGCGAAGCTCATCCGCGACTAACGCAATAAGCACGTCCAGTGACGGTTTCTCTCTCTCGCCATCAAGGCTAACGACGACGCCCATCGGGCATTCTCCTGATCTTCGCTCTTGTCCGCCTCGGCTCCAGTCCACACCTTGACGGCTTATCTCCGGTGCTTGACCATAGGGATCGTTTCCCCAAACGGTCAAGGCAATAGCCCCGAAACGTAATTACCTGAACAAGATGATCGAACTGACCCGCACCAATGATACCGTGTTCCTCTCTTGGCTGACCATGCACCTGGAAGAGGGAGACGGGGACGCCGTTGTCCTGGACAAATATACGGCCATAGCCGAAGGATCCATCGGCGCCATCCAGCGCCGGGTCATGGTGACAGATGATGATCTGGCCCGGGCGTTCTTTGTGCTTCAGGAGGCAACCAATCTGTGAGCACAGTGGGCCAGATTTCAGGCCTCACGGAAACCTATCTGCTTGGTCAACGGGTCACCTGCCTGCAGCCCGAGAACGGTTTTCGTGTCGCCATTGACGCGGTCTTGCTGGCGGCCGCCGTGCCAGCGCAGCCCGGCCAACGAACCATGGATGTAGGCTGCGGCAGTGGCGCCGCGGCGCTCTGTCTGGCGGCACGCATCGATGGCGTCCATGTCACCGGCCTAGAACGCCAATCCGACCTTGCCGAGTTGGCGCGACGGAATGCGGTCTTGAGCGGCTTGGCCGCGCGCGTTGATGTGGTTTCCGGCGATCTGCTCGATCCCCCAGACGGCGTTGGCGAGGCGGTGTTTGATCATGTGTTCGCCAATCCACCTTACATGAAGTCGGGCACAGGTAAGACGCCGGCCAACCGGGCGAAGGCGTTAGCCACCATCGAGGGTGACGCCGGTCTTGGTAATTGGCTAGAGTTCTGCCTGGCGCGGACAACACCGTCTGGGACGGTGACCATCGTGCACCGCCATGATCGTCTCGGCGAAATCCTCCATTACTTGGGCGATCGCCACGGGCGGATCGCCGTCATGCCGCTGATTCCAACGCAAGGGGCGGCGCCAAAACGCATCCTTGTGCAAGTGACAAAAGGGCAGGACGGGCCCATGTTTGAAAACGACGGTCTGATCCTACACGAGGACGGCCGCACTTATACCAATGTAGCGGAGGCGATCCTGCGCCACGCCCAACCGCTGAATATGTAGGAGCCAGAATGTGTTGATGGATAAATTGCCCTCTCTTGGCCGCCGGAACTCCTGTGTAGCCGTGTTGTGCCTCAACGGCGTAATTGGGCGGGTTGGTGGCGGCAGACGAGGCCTGAACCTTCAGGGGCTGGAACGCCGACTTGACGCCGCCTTCAAGGGCCGCCAACTGGTGGCCGTCGCGGTCAGCATCAATTCACCCGGCGGATCGCCCGTCCAATCTGAGCTCATCGCTAGGCGGATACGCGACTTGGCAGCCGAGAGGGACGTGCCGGTCTACACCTTCATAGAGGACGTGGGCGCATCGGGGGGCTATTGGTTAGCCTGCGCCGGCGACGAAATTTATGCCGGGAACAGCTCCATCGTGGGGTCCATCGGCGTGGTCTCAGGGGGCTTTGGGTTCATGGAGATGATAAAGAAGCTTGGCATCGAACGCCGCCTCTACACGTCCGGCGACAAGAAAGCCATGAACGATCCCTTCGGCCCCGAAAAAGCCGCCGAAGTGAAGCACCTCAAAGCATTGCAGGGGGATATCCACAAGGATTTCATCGGACTGGTCAAGGCGCGCCGCGGTGAGAAGTTGAACGGTACCGACCGAACCCTGTTTAGCGGCGCATACTGGACAGGCGCCCGTGCCCTGGAGTTGGGACTGATCGACGGCATTGGCGATCTGCGAAGCGTAATGCGTGCAAAACTGGGTGACAATGTGAAATTTAAGGTCTTCGACGAACGCCGATCGTGGCTGCAGCGGCGGTTTTCAATGGGCACCCTAGCCGACAGCGGCAATGGCGTCGGCTTCGGTTTCGCCGATGATCTCGTCGCCGCTATGGAGGAACGATTGTTGTGGAACCGGTTCGGGTTGTAGGCGCCCTGCACGCCATCGCTTGACCCCAGTTCCCCAGGCGCACTAAAAGATCAGCCATGTTCGGTTTTTCCATCATGAAAATCTTTTTCACTATCGCCGTCGTTGTGGCAGTGTGGCAGGGATTCAAATGGCTGAAGCGTCGCGAGGCTGTGGCCAAAGTCCGTGCTAAGGCATCATTGAACCGCGAATCGCAATCAGCGCGCGACGACGTCGAGGAGTTGGTGCCTTGCCCGGAATGCGGCG
>DFRF01000129.1 GCA_002378125.1 Rhodospirillaceae bacterium UBA3470
ATCAAACCGCGTGAACGTCCCCTGTCGCCAACGGTGGAACACATTGCAGCGCCCTTCACGGGCGCGCTTGGCGGCTTGTTGGGCGGCCTAACGGCCATCTGGGGTCCGCCCATGATGATGTTGTTCGTGATGCTGAGGTTGGAGAAGGAAGACTGGGTGCAGACCGTCGGCCTGGTCTGGTTCTTGGGATCCGTGCCGCTGACTTACGCCTATTGGCAGAACGGCATGTTGAATTCGGAAACCGCGCCCATGTCGCTCTACGCCTGCCTGCCGGGCATGCTCGGAATCTGGATTGGCGAGATGATCCGCCGGCGCATCAATCAGGAGACCTTCCGCAAGGTCATGTTGCTGGCACTGTTCGTGATTGGCATCAACCTCATTCGGCGGGCCATTATTTGAGGCGAGGGTACACCCTATTCCTGAGTTGCCGCAGCGCGCAGCGACGGACGCAGCACCAAGCACAGGGGTAGAATTAGCAAAACCAGGGTAGCAATGGCCTTCACCGCTGCATCCAAGCCCCAGGCATCGCTGAACAAACCAAATAGGAACGGTGAGACAACCCCGGCACCGGTACCAAAGGTGTAGAACAACCCAAAGGCCCGGGCCTGGCGGTCCGAATGGACAAAGTCGCCGACCGTCCCATACAGCACAGACGATGTGCCATTGAGCGCCACACCGACGACTGGCAAAAGGATCATGGCGCCGCTCAGGGGTACGGCCAGCACACCCAAAATTAGCACCGTGGTCACTAACTCAGTCAACACGACGGTCCGCAGAATACCTAAACGCTCCGCCACCAACCCGCAGAT
This sequence comes from Rhodospirillaceae bacterium UBA3470, assembly GCA_002378125.1. Taxonomy (GTDB): domain Bacteria; phylum Pseudomonadota; class Alphaproteobacteria; order Rhodospirillales; family Casp-alpha2; genus UBA3470. Next base: position 810 of record DFRF01000129.1, read on the forward strand.
CAGTTTTCCCGCCGCGCCGCCGGCAAACACGAGAGCCAAAGAAAATCCAACGGCTTCGGTGGCTGCACCCTTCTCTATAAGGACGAACGGCACAAAAGTCAGAAAAGCGAAGCGGCAGGCACTGTCGATCATTGAGATTGCCGCCAAGGTTAAAAACCCTTGCCGGTCGTGGATCCCCCACCCCTCTGAAGGCGACGCGCGTTCGTCCCCTACCTTCGGATCCGCATCGGGTCTATTGCCAGCGCCCATCCGTAGTAAAGTCGTATAGAGCACCAAAGCGGCAGCGAGGCCCAATAGGCCCAAGGCCGCCGATCCTTGCTGCCAACCGTACAGCGCGGCGATACTGGCAACTACGGCAGGCATGACGACCTTGCCTAAATCGCCGCAGAAATTATAGGTCCCCAGCGCCGCGCGGCGGCGGTTGTTTTCAAATCCTTTCGACACCAACGCAGATGCCAGCGGATGCTGTGTGCTAGCGCCGACGCCGGCGATGAACAGAAGTACCGCAAGGCCCATGATTCCATTTGCCAGAGCCATGCTCAGGAATGCCAGACCCGTCAGCGCCGTCCCTAGGATCAGGATGGTCCGCTCACCATAGCGCTCGGCTAAATAACCGGCCGGCACCTGCAACCCGGCCAGCCCAACGGACATGCAGGCCTTCAGCAGTCCAACTTGCGCGTGAGACAATCCGAATCCGGACGCCCACAAGGGTAGCAGCACATAAATCGTGTCGGTGAAACCGTCGTGGACGAAATGCGCGAAGCCGCTGACCGTGAGAATGCCACGGCGGCGATTCTCTTCTTTGGGCTGTTGTCCGCTCGTCATGATACGGCCATCAAGAGGCCATGACTTCCTTTAAGGCATCCCCCACGTGCGACGGCGTTGCCAGGACATTGACGCCCACTCCTTCCAAGGCAGATTTTTTGGAGGCATAGGTCCCCTTGGCGCCCATGACGATGGCGCCGGCGTGTCCCATTTTTTTGCCTGGAGGCGCTGCGCCGCCGGCGATGAATGCGACGATGGGCTTCGACATGGTAGCCGCGTACTCTGCTGCCGCTTCTTCCATGGTGCCGCCGATTTCCCCGACCATGGCGATGGCCTCCACACCCTTGTAATTATTCAACGCTTCAAGCGCATCACGGGTCGTGGTGCCGATTATCGGATCCCCGCCAATTCCTAGAAACGCTTTGATGCCAAACCCGGAAGCCGTGATATTTTGACACATCAGGGTCGCCAAGGAACCCGATCGCGACAACACACCGACGTTGCCCACGCGGAAAACGCGTTCGTTGAAGGCCGGCATGAAGCCCAGGAAGCATTCGTCCACGGTCACCGTGCCCGCTGTATTAGGGCCGATGATTACGGTCCCTGCCTCCTTCGCGGCAGCCATGAAGTACATGACGTCCTGCACTGGAATGTGTTCGGTCAGGCAAACGATGAGCTTGGCACCCGACTCGATCGCGTCGAGCGCCGCCGCCTTCACGCCCAAGGGCGGGATGAACATGACAGTGGCATCCACAGCGCCGTCCTTCGACGCATCCAGGGCGCTGGCATAGACGGGGACGCCGCAATGTTTGGTGCCAGCTTTCTTTGGGTTCACCCCACCGATGACATTGGTGCCGTATTCCTGCATGCGCTCAGTCCAAAAGGTACCCTGCTTTCCAGTAATCCCTTGCACCAGGACGCGGTGCTCGCGTCGACAGATATACATCACGCAACTACTTCATTGGCGACGTTAGCGGCGTCGGCGGCAGCCTTGCAGGCCGCGTCCATGTTGGGAAGCGGGTCCATACCCAGTTTGTCCTTGAGCATGGCTATGGCCTCTTCATCGCCGGTTCCGGCAATGGAAAAGAAGACAGGAATGTTCGGTTGGACTTCGTCCCAGGCTTCCAATAGGCCGCCCATCATTACGTCGCAGCGCGCGAACGCCCCGCAGAAATTTACCACCAGGCTCTTCACACCAGGCTTCGCCAGCACCATCTCCAGCGCCGCTTTGCCCTTAGTGTAGGCCTCGCCACCAATTTCACAGAAATTGGCTGGCTGCCCGCCATAGTGACGGACCACATCCATTGTGGTCATGGTCAACCCGGCCCCATTGGCCAAGACGACCACGTTGCCCTCTAACTCGATGTACTTGATACCGTGGCCTTCGCCAATCCTCTCAAGCCCGGTCAGCTTGTCGGGTGTACCCTTGGGCGCCAGGTCGTTCTGGCGCTTGATAGCGCTGTCGTCCATGACGAACTTGCAGTCCAACGCCATCACCTCATTCGCGCCGGTCAAGACCAAAGGATTGATCTCCAGAAGCTCCGCATCATTGGTCGCGTAGGCTTTGTAGAGCTTCACCAGAGTTTCAGCCACCGCATCATTAGCGCCGTTCAGATCAAGGCCGTTAACCAACTGGTCCGCTGTCTCGCGGGCGAAACCGTGGCGCACGTCAACTGACGCCTTACGCATCTTTTCAGGTGTCTTAGCGGCGATCTCCTCGATATCCATGCCGCCTTCCGTGGAGAATATGACCACCGGACCCTTGGTCTCAGGATCGTTGAGGATGGCGGCATAAAACTCACGAACGATGTTGCATTGAGCCTCGATCAGAACCTTCTCCACCGCGTGCCCACCAATTTCCATACCGAGAATGTTCCCAGCGTGGGCGCGCGCTTCCGTGGCTGAGGCGGCCAGCTGAATACCCCCGGCCTTCCCCCGCTTGCCCGTAGGCACCTGGGCCTTCACCACGCAAGGGCCAATGTCACCGGCTGCTAGACCCGCTTCGTAGAGCGTCGTCGCCAATTGGCTCTTGGGCACGGCGATGCCTGCCGCCACCAAGACCGGCTTGGCAGCATACTCTTCAAAATTCATGATCTTACTTCCCGTACTTTTCCCAATGATTACCGAACAGTGCTTCTTCAGAAGGCTTGTCCTCAGGGATGGTTCGCACCAGGTGGGTGATGTTGAGAAAATTCTTGTAATTCAGGTTTTCGGAAATGGAATTCCCAGCCCAAGTCCCGCAACCCATGGACAGTGTGAAGTTGAGCCCATTGTCGAAGCTACCGCCGTTACCGAATGTATGGGCCTGGTTGACCAGGACGCGGACAACCCGAAGGTCTTCGGCTAGTTCCGTGGCATGTGCCTCCTCCTTCGTGTGAATTCCCACCGAGTGGCCCATACCAACGAAGTCGAGGACGTTTTGCACATGCGCCTTGGCTTCTGTGAAATCTTTGGCCCGGTAGACCGTCAGCACGAGGGACAGTTTCTCGTCGGAGAGCGGGTAGTCCTCGCCGACGCCGTTCTGATCCTCGACCAGGAAGAACTTGGCCGACTTGGCTTCTTCCGACAGCCCGCAATGTTCGGCCAGTACGTCCGGGTCCTTGGCGATGACGTGGCGGTTCAGATGGCCGTCCACCCAAAGCGTATCCAAAATCTTTTGTTTCTCCTCCGACGTGACCAGGTAACCGCCAGCATTCTTCAAGGCTTGAATGGCGTCTTCGTAGACGTCGTCCAGAATGGTCACCGAATTTTCTGATGAACAGGATGTGGCATTATCGAAACATTTGGACATCATGATCTTTTTAGCTGCGTCCTGAAGATCGGCGGTGCTGTCAATGATCACAGGGACGTTCCCAGCACCGACGCCAATGGCCGGTGTGCCTGATGAATATGCCCGACGCACGTTGTTTTGGGAACCAGTGACCACGATCAAATCCGCCTGATTCATTAGTTCCTGGGTCAACGTCTTGTTGACTGGTGCCGGCAGCACCTGCACCAAGTCTTCAGGAGCGCCGACTCCGCGCAGCTCATCGCGCATGTACTCCACGGTCTGGCTTGTGGTCGACAATCCAGCCGGGCTCGGCGCAACAATCACGGCGTTGCGGCCCTTCACCGCCATCATGGCCTTGTTTACCGGGGTTGCTGCAGGGTTGGTAGACGGTGCCACGGCGGCAACCACGCCGATGGGTTTCGCGTACAGGACTAGACCCTTTTCCGGTCGCTCCTCGA
>DFRF01000205.1 GCA_002378125.1 Rhodospirillaceae bacterium UBA3470
CGCGCGCTCGCTGGGCTGCCATCATTACCAACTCAAAGCGGTTAGGAATTTTGTCGACGCAATCTTCAACCGTAACACGAGCCATCGAATCCTCCAGAATGCGAGATAAGAGAACCGGCCCTATATAATTCCACTGGTGCCCGTGTGCAAGACAAATGCTTAACACAATTGGAAAAATTCACTTGGTGGAACGCTGCCATTCCGTCCCAAAAAGACCATCAGCGTCGGCTATTTTGCGGATTTTCTGATCCGGCGGTAGATCGTTGCGTAACGCCGTAGCGGTACGCTGAAGGACCGGATGAACCCATGTGGGAGAAATATCGCATAATGGATTGATAACAAAAGACCTTATATGCATTCGTGGATGTGGAATTTTAAGTTGTAAATCGCTGACGTCAGGCTCGTCGATTATCCTGTCGCCGTAGGCGAGAATATCGAGATCCACGGTCCGCGGCGCATTGGGCACGCTTCGCTCGCGGCCAAGATCGACTTCGATCGCTAAAAGTCTCTGCATTAACGCGGACGGCGCCAAAGAAGTTGTGACCGTGACGACACCATTGATGTACCAGGGCTGATCCGAAATCGGAACCGGCTTGCTTTCGTACCAAGGCGATCGCTGATCTATATAAATATCTGATTTTTTTAATATATTTAGGGCTGCCCCGCATAATGCGCGGGGCGGACCGATCTTCGGATGGGGCAGATTGGCGCCGATGCCGAGGATGATCATGGGCGTTGGTCCGTCACGTTCTGAGCCACCGCCCCTTGTGGTCGGCATTGGAAAGACATATCTCTAAGAAATGCCGTGCGGCTCAATTCTTCTGAGTCAACCGCAGTCGTAAGTTGTGATCGTGCGAATATTGCGCACGACATACTGTTAGCATAGCCGGTAAGACACATTTTCAATAGGACGTTTCCATGACCATACATCCGCACGAGCGAATAGCACTTTTTATTGATGGATCAAACCTTTATGCAGCAGCGCGAGCATTGGGCTTTGACATTGACTATAGGCGCCTTTTGGAGGCTTTTACCGACAAAGGCAAATTATTGCGAGCGTTTTATTATACGGCGTTGATTGAAGATCAGGAATACTCCCCCATTCGGCCGCTGGTCGATTGGCTGGACTACAACGGCTATACTATGGTGACGAAGCCCACCAAGGAATTCACCGATGACGCCGGTCGCCGCAAGCTCAAGGGTAATATGGACATCGAACTGGCGATTGATGTCATGGAAATGGCCGAGCATTTGGACCATGCTATAATTTTCTCTGGCGACGGGGATTTCCGGCGTTTGGTGGATGCGGTACAGCGCAAGGGCGTCCGGGTGAGCGTCGTCAGCACGGTTCGCTCGCAACCGCCGATGATCGCCGATGAATTGCGCCGTCAGGTCGATAATTTCATTGAATTGGATGATTTGCGTGCCAGTATCGCTCGTGCGCTGGGCAATCGAGACCTGCAGGACGGCGCGGTCCCGAGAAACGACGATATGGCGCCAGGACTGTCGGACGATTTCGACGCGCATGATGAGATGGAAATCGCCTGACGGCGCGGGCATCCAATCAAAATGTCCGCAGCCCCCTCGCCTCAGAAGCCCGGCCGGGACTGTGCCCTTTGTCCGCGCCTCGTTGAATTCCGTGAAACCCATCGGGCCCTTCAGCCAGACTGGCATAACGCGCCCGTGCCGGCATTCGGTGCATTGGAATCGAGGTTTTTGATCGTCGGTATGGCGCCCGGCCTAAAAGGTGCGAACCTGACCGGTCGACCTTTCACCGGCGACTACGCGGGGGATTTGTTGTATGCGACACTTGGGAAGTTCGGCTGGGCTAAGGGCAGCTATGCGGCTAGGCCTTATGACGGGGTGTCGCTGCATGATTGCCGGGTCACGAATGCCGTGCGCTGCGTGCCCCCTCAGAACAAACCGACAGCGTCGGAAGTCAATGCCTGCCGGCAGTTTCTTGCGGATGAGATTGCCGCCATGAAGTGCTTGGAGGTGATTTTGGCCCTAGGTGGGCTTGCACATGGTGCCGTGGTGGCGACATTGGGACATCGTAAGAGCGCGTGGAAGTTCGGTCACAATCGGCGCCATGACCTGCCGGATGGGCTGGTTCTATTCAACAGTTATCACTGTTCACGCTACAACACGAACACCGGCCGTCTGACGACGGCCATGTTCGAGGACGTGTTCCGCGCCATCGATAGTCATTTATCAAGGTAATCCAATGGCCCGATCGCCGTACTCACGCGAAAATCGATCCTCCGGGCCTTTCCTGGGCATTGGCGTTGGGGTACTCTGAGGATGACAGGAGGAATTTGTGTCGGGAGAGATCGTCAGCCTAAACCATTACGGAAAAGCCAAACAGAAAGCCTAAAAAGAAGAACAATCCGCCGCCATTCTCTTGCGTTATGGTCGCACCCGGGCGGAAAAGCGGGCCGAAGAGATGTGGCGGCGAAATTGCGAGCAGATATGGATGGCGGGGGTCTGGATGCCGGTATAGCCGACGGTAGCGGTTTGAACAAAACCGCATAGCCGCGGGTTATCCCTAGCGGTCGGGCGCTCTGTTCCATAAAAACTAGGTGTTGTGCGGGATTGAGGCGGGCGAAGGCGTGTGAACGCTGTTATATTATTTTTCAACGGGGAACGTTGCGCCGGCGTTTCGTCATCTTCGGGACATTGCTGCAACGTCCATCGTTTTGGAAAGGACACAGAACAAATGATCGACGTCTACACTTGGCCGACGCCAAACGGCCACAAGGTTCACATTATGTTGGAAGAATGTGGATTGGAGCACAATATCCACGGCATCAACATCCGCAAGGGCGATCAGTTTTCGAACGATTTCCTGAAAATTAGCCCAAACAACCGTATTCCGGCCATTGTAGATCAAGTTGGCCCCGGGGGCGCGCCCTATTCGCTGTTTGAATCCGGCGCGATCTTGATCTACCTGGCGGAGAAGACAGGAAAATTCCTACCTGCAGAGGTCCGCGCGCGTCACGATACCCTGCAGTGGCTCATGTTCCAGATGGGCAATGTTGGCCCCATGTTCGGTCAGGCCCACCACTTCCGTAATTATGCGGCGGAGAAGATGGAGTATTCTATCGAGCGTTATACCAATGAATCTGGCCGTTTGTACCGGATTATGGACAAGCACTTGGGCGAAAACGAATATCTAGCAGGCGACGAGTACACCATCGCGGACATCGCTACCTTCCCTTGGTCTCGTGGTCCAGAACGGCGCGGCCAGGATATCGAGCTGCTGCCCAACGTGAAGCGTTGGATTGAGACCATCCAGGCTCGACCGGCGGTGGCCAAGGCACTTACGGTTTTGGAGGAACACCAAAGCAAGCCCACGGATGTAATCGACGAGGAAACCCGCTCTATTATGTTTGGTGCTAAGCAGTTCGAAAACCGCTGATCCGTTGTCCATCGCGAAGTAACTGGAAAGATGTAGCATGTCTTTGCATAGATATTAATTAATATCTAAAAGAACAAAACGTGTCGAAAACCCTGAAAGAAAATAGACAAACCATATGTGAGGTAAATAAACGCTAAAATATCCACATATAGATATTGGACCTTGGACATATTAACATCGTCGACCCGCCGTGTTCTAGGGATAGGCTGACCGTCTCAGGCATAGGCTGCATATGCCAGCAACACGTTCATGGTGCAGCCACCATATCTGTGAATGGCGCAGAATTTCGCTTCTGGACTCGGTCGGTTACATCCAGGTTGTGGCTCATCTCCGCGCCCTGCTAGCAGTTATCGTGGCGCGAATAATCGGTGATGCAATTGATGTCAAAGGTACTGTCTGTCAGCTGAGCTAGAAAATTATCCCAGCGCTATTTAAACGGCCGTGCGACGGCTCTGGCGAATGTAAATTGCCAAGCCTACGTATCGATAAGGGGACGATCGTTGAAATCCAGAACGGGCCAGTCGTTGGTTCAGTTCTGACCAGGCCGTAGCTAGTCGTCTAACTGCCCATGGTGCGCTGCTTTTAGCGGTTTCTGACACTCGCGAGCCTATTTTTTCCTGGTTCCGATTAGATACACGAATTCAGGCATCGGATTGGGATTCTGGAATTCGCCCAAGGCGGAGCCCCTCTGGTACTGAAACTGGACTTCGAACCGGGCGTCGCCGCCGGTTGCGGGCGATGGGCTAGCTCAAATCCCGAATGAGGCGCTGTTTTTGGCGATTCCAATCCTTGGTTTTCTGGGCGTCGCGCTTGTCATAATGCTTTTTACCCTCGGCGATGGCGATCTCCGCCTTGGCCAGGCCGCGGTCGTTGAAATAGATGCTGAGCGGCACGACGGTCATGCCTTTACGCTGGGTCGCATCCCAGAGCTTGGCGATTTCGCGCTTGTGCAACAGAAGCTTGCGATCGGCGCGCGGCTTGTGGCTGACTATATGCGCGCCTTCGAATTCTGGGATGTAGGCATTGTGCAGGAAAACCTCACCGTTCTTCACGTCGGCATATGATTCCCCAATACTGGCGCGCCCGCCTCGCAACGACTTCACCTCCGAGCCCTTCAGTATCAGACCCGCCTCCAGCGTCTCTAGAATATGGTAGTCGTGCCGCGCCTTTCGATTCTGGGCCGCTGTCTGCCCGCTTGGGCCCTTGGATTTCTTTTTCTTGGCCATCGTCGTTGCCGGCCGGCCGTATGGGCTTAGTTTAGCAAGCCCACGGTCACCAAAGCGTTGCGGACCTTATCTTTGCTCTCGTCCGCGATCTCGCTGATCGGCAACCGGGCTTCCGAGCGGCATTTGCCAAGCAAGCTCGCCGCATACTTCACCGGCCCCGGGCTGGCCTCGCAGAACAGAGCCGAATGCAGTGGCGTCAACCGGTCCTGCAGTTCCATGCAGCCGGCGATGTCGCCCTCGCGCCATTTTCGTTGCATATCAGAACACATCCGCGGTGCCACATTGGCGGTCACCGAGATACATCCCGAGCCGCCGGCGGCTAGGAACGGCACGGCCGTGCCGTCTTCGCCGGAGAGGAAGCAGAAGTCGTCTCCATCCCCGTTCATTGCGATCCGGGTCACCTGTGGACGGCCTAGGTCCATGGTGGCGTCCTTGACGCCTACGACGTTCGGCAGTTTTGCCAGTTCCGCCATCGTCTCCGGCGTCATGTCGACTATGGAGCGTGGCGGGATGTTATAGATGATCACCGGCGCGCCTACGTCTTGGACGGCATTGAAGTGCTGATACATCCCTTTCTGGGTCGGTTTATTGTAATATGGCGTAACCACTAGTACCGCGTCTGCACCCGCTTCTTTTGCATGTTTGGCCAACCCGACCGCCTCGGCGGTAGAATTGGATCCGGCGCCGGCGATGACTGGCACGCGACCTTTCGCCTGTTCGATGCAGATTTCCGTAACTTTCATGTGTTCGGCGTGGCTGAGTGTAGGAGATTCACCGGTGGTGCCACAGGGCACTAAACCGTCCGATCCTTCTTCGATTTGCCATTCGACGAAGGCGCGGAAACTGTCCTCGTCGACCGAACCGTCCTTGAACGGCGTGATTAGGGCGGGTAGCGAGCCCTCAAACATCGATCTACTCCTGAGTAAACGCCCGAAACCACAGTGTCCCGAGCCTGAGGGCCGGACCTTACGCTCGATTGCAGGCCGGGGCAAGGATTGGCATTGGTGGCTGCACAATGGGTTGACAACATTATTCCATTTTATCATGGAGACCTCTATCCCTGCGCGCGCTTAAGGGGGCAACCCACTAAATTGATGCTGACGGGATGAGCGGTCACCCACGCATGGTTGAAGATCCGGGACACTCAATTTATCACACTCTGCTGCAGTAGCCTCCTTCGTGATCCTCATATTTTTCGACTGATGGCCCTGTTTGGCTGGTATACTCACAATCAGACCCTGATCCAGTTCTCGCCGGCCTTCTTCTTATTCAGGCAGATCAACCCCTTACCCAGGGCAGTACAACACCGCGCTTGGCCTGGTGCGTGCTGGGGTCAATAAGCTCGGGCGGCGATGGCGTTTGGCGGTCCGGCCTTCGCCATCGACGGATTGACATTGGTGGAATACGGTTTTGGCGCTGATCTCGGCATCGATCAGCTCTTGAAGCAGCACTAGATCACCAGAGAAACCTCGCATCCCGGTCGCATGGTGTCGAACGCGCCGCTATATTTCATGCAGAGAGGTCTGGCTGCTGTTCGCCGAGGTATCGAGCTAGCTGGTATGGACCGGCAGCACCGAAATCTGGGTTCCCACTTTTGGCCCGGCATCCGTTGCCTTCAGCGGCTAAGCTATGGGATTGGAAACGGCCTAGGATGCCCTAGGAGGCCCTAGGATGCTCTAGGATGCTCTAGGATGCCCTAGGATGCCCTAGGATGCCCTAGGATGCCCTAGGATGCCCTAGGATGCCCTAGGATGTAGGACGTAGCCAAGGATAAAGGATAAGGATGGCCGTTACGTCCGTGTCGCATGTCGGCCTTTTCGCCATGGTGCGGCGCGGCGATATGGCCTTCATCGGCTTCCGATTTACTCCCTAATTACTAACTTTCCCCGGCCAGAACCTCCGCCACATCAACGTGCCTGCGTTCGGTCACGGATTTGATGCCGGCCTTGATCACGGCGAGGCTTTCCGTGGCACTGTCGCCGCCCACTTCCGGATTGGCACCGCCTTCCGTTGCGTCGGCCCATTCGATGAGTTGTTCGGCCAGGGTGTCAACCTTGTCGACACTGATCTGGTATTGCTCGTTATGCCCCTGGTTTAGGGCGCGTAGCCCGTCGAAAAGGTTATAGTAAGCGCTCATCTTTTTACCGTAGATGTTCATAACGTAATATTCGGACGCCGACGCGTAGCAGGTATTGAGCGATGAAATGGCGCCGTTCTCATGGGTCATGAGAAGTGAGCCCACGTCTGGGTTGTCGCCTGGCAAAACCAATTGTGAAGCCATGCCCGAAACCGACTTGATCGGTCCCAAGAGCATCATCAAGACGTCTACGTAGTGGAGACCGATCTGCAGCATGACGCCACCCGGCATGCCCTCGGCGGTGTAACGCCAGTGGCCAGGCTCGAATTGACCGGCGCGGTCGCGGCTGATGTTAGCTTCCGCATTGACCATGACGCCAAAGTCGCCGGCGGCAATCTTGTCACGAATCCAGCGGAAATGCCCTTCCCGCCGGCGCTGATAGCCGACGCCTAGGGTTACGCCTTCATTCTGGCAGACCGCGGTGATAGCGCGGGCCTCACTGATAGTGTTGGCGATGGGTTTGTCCAGGAAAATATGCTTACCGGCTTTTGCGGCCGCCGCCGTGGTTTCCAAGTGTACGTGGTTTGGCGTGGTGTTAATGATACCTTCCACATTGTCATCCGCCAGGATGTCCTCAAAGCTGCCGGCTGCTTCGCACCCGTATTTTTTCGCGAAGGCGACGCGTTTGTCTTCCGATCGGGTAAAACAAGAAACGACTTCAACACGGCCGCCTGTACGGCCCGCGGCGTCCGCAAGCACATCCGACCACCAGCCAATGCCAATGGACGCAACTTTGAACGGGGATTGGGACATCAACCTGGCTCCTTTTGATAGGGATCGACTTTGTTCCGCGTGGAACGCAGCGACCAGTATATGGACAGCGCCGCCAGACATAGGAACGTCAGGCTGATCGGCGAGGTAAAGAAGATGGAAATATCGCCTTTCGACGATGTTAGCGCGACCCGCAAATTCTCTTCCAGGGATCGGCCCAACACCAGGGCAAGCAGCATGGGTACCACCGGCATGTCGAGCCAGCGCATGGCCAAGCCAACGAAACCAAAAAATAACATTACATAGACATCGAAAAAGTTGTTGCGGAGTGCATAGCTGCCGATGACGCACAACACCGCAACGGTTGGCATTAGAAGCGCACGCGGCGTCGCTAGAAGCTTCACCAAGATACGGAGCCCTAGGATAGCAATGATGAAGTTGAAGATATTGGCCCAGAAGAATGACCAAATGAGGCCGTAGGCGAAGTCACCTCGCTCTAGGAACAACAGCGGTCCTGGTGCCAGGCCGTGGATCGTGAGTGCGCCGATTAGGATCGCGGTCACCGGGTCGCCCGGAATACCTAGTGTCATCATGGGGATCAAGGCACCACCAGTGACTGCGTTGTTGGCCGATTCTGGCGCGGCGACGCCCTCGGCACAACCCTCCCCGAACTGTTCTGGCTTCTTTGAAGCCTTGCGGGCGTAGTCATAGCTGATGAATGCTGCAATGGGACCGCCGGCGCCGGGCAGGATGCCTAGGAACGAGCCGGTAAACGAGCCGATACACACAGGTAAACGAATGGCTTTCAGATCGGACACCTTCGGCAGAATCGAGGTGAGTCTGGCCTGCACCTGCTTGCCGGCATTACTTGCACGCAGGTTGTCGATCAACTGCGGGATTGCGAACAGGCCGATCATCGCGGTCAGGAAATGTACGCCGGCCATCAGGTTCGCCTCTCCGAAGGTGAAGCGGGATGTGCCCATGACCGGGTCTTGGCCGATCGTTACCAGGGTCAGGCCCAAGGCCGCCGACAATAGCCCCTTGACCAGCGATTTGGCGGCGAAACTGCAAATAATCGTGAGCCCGAAGAATATAAGGGAGAACATATCCTCTGTTCGGAACTCCAGGGCAACGTCGGCCAAAAGTGGCGCGATGAAGAATAGACAGAGGAAACTGAATAAGCCGCCGATGAAACTCGCCGTGATAGCAATGCCCAGCGCCCGGCCCGCCTCGCCCTTGGCTGACATTGTGAAGCCGTCCATCGCGGTTGCTGAGGCTGATGGAGTGCCGGGAATGTTTAACAGAACGGCAGAGAAACTGCCGCCGGTCATGCCGCCCACATAGAGCCCTAACAACAGCGCGATGGCGATATCTGCGGGTAGCACAAAGGTCACGGGCAGGACGATGATGATCCCCGTCGAAATGGTCATGCCTGGGATCATACCCACTACCAAGCCGACGAAGACGCCTATGCACGTCGAAATCAATGGCAGAAAGCTGCTGGCCTGGCTCAGGCCGGAGAGCGCATCGGGACTCATGCGACGAACCCCGCCAATAACCCGCGTGGCAAAAAGACCCCGAACCCGTGTCGGAACACGAGGTAAAGCGCCGCCGTGACGGCAATCGTGCCGGTACCCACATAGACCGGCCGGCGTTCGCCAAACATTACCATCATGGCGGCGAAGAAAGGTGCCGTTGCCATAATGAAGCCCAGCGTCGGCATGGTTGCCAGATAGATTATGAAGATAGCCATAGCGGTTATGATTCGATTGCGCTCCTTTGCGTCCGGGTTGGGCGTCGTTTCCTTGGGTTGACGTAGGCTGTGAAACAGCAAACAAAAGGACAGGATCAGGATGCTCGCCATGTTGATCCAAGGGAAGAAGGACGGGTCCGGAGTGTTCGGCAAGGTACGCAATGGCAAGCCAGCCGTCAGCACACCATAGCCGGCCGCGAAAACGACCAAGACCATGGCGGCAATGATGTTTTTCCGTCGCATTTTAGGGTCTCGTTGGTCGATAAGGAACGATGGCCCGCCGATTGCAGCGGACCGTCCTATGGGCTTATTTCGGCTTTTTCGAGCGGTATAGACC
>DFRF01000034.1 GCA_002378125.1 Rhodospirillaceae bacterium UBA3470
ACTTCACCTGGGGGATCCACAAGGCCTAGAATTGAGAACCCGGTGACCGACTTGCCCGATCCAGACTCGCCGACGAGGCCCATGATCTCGCCCTTATCCACATCGAAACTGACGTTGTCCACCGCTTTTGCCACCCCGTCACGGGTGAAAAAATGGGTTTCCAGGTTACAAACCGAGAGCGTTGGTCCATCGCCACTCATCTTTCGAGTCTCGGGTTCAGGACATCACGAAGTTGGTCACCAACTAGGTTGATGGAGACAATGGTGATTAATAGTGCTACGCCCGGAAAAAAGCTGATCCAATATTTTCCACTAAGCATGTAATCAAAACCATTGGCGATGAGAAGGCCTAACGACGGTTCGCTGACTGGAAGGCCAACGCCAAGGAAACTCAGTGTTGCTTCAAGCGAAATGGCCGACGCCGTCTGCAGAGTGCCAACCACGATCAATGGCGGCATACAATTCGGCAGAAGGTGGCGGAATAGGATACGTCGATGACCAATTGCTAGGCAAGTCGCCGCTTCAATGTATTCCTTGTTTCGTTCCACCAGAGCAGAGCCGCGAACGGTGCGCGCATAATAGGCCCACTGGACGATGATCAAAGCAATAATGATCTTGTCGACCCCCTTTCCAAGGATCGCGAGTAATATCAAAGCCACCAGGATTGCTGGAAACGACAATTGGATGTCGACAATCCGCATGATGATATTTTCCGTCCGGCCGCCAAAGTAGGCAGCAATTAGGCCGAAGGCAGCGCCGATGATCATCGCCACGATACCGCTCATGACGCCGACACCAAGAGAAATCCGCAAGCCGTAAATCATCGCGCTGAGAAGGTCGCGGCCAGCACCGTCTGTCCCGAGCCAGAAAGCCGTCCCTTCGAAACTCTTCGCTCCTGGCGGCAATTTCGAATCAAGGACACTTACCTGAGCGAGATCGTAGGGATTGGTTGGCGAAATGAAACCGGCGAAAACCGCCACAAAGATCAAACTGCACAGCACTACCAGCGCCACCGATGCCACCTTAGAGGCAAAAAAACTTGCACGGAAGCGCTCGAAAGGCGTTTCAACCGCCTCGGTCTTGTCGCCCGCAGCTGCGCCAAGCGCAATATTCTCGGCAACAGTTTTCATGCTTTCACATCCTGCAAGCGGACCCGCGGGTCGAGGACCGAATAAAGAACATCAACCACAAGGTTAATGATTACAAAGACTAGAACGATGATCATTAAGTACGCCACGATCACGGGGCGATCCAGGTTCTGAATGGAGTCGATGATTAACTTGCCCATACCCGGCCAAGCAAACACGGTTTCGGTAACAACCGAAAAAGCGATGAGACCACCGAACTCGAGGCCCAGGACCGTGACGACGGGGATCATGATGTTCTTCATGAGATGGACCAAAACCACCCGGTTCGTACTTAGGCCCTTGGCACGGGCAAATTTAATGTAGTCCTGGTGCACAATTTCTCGCGTACCGGCGCGGGCCAAACGGATGACCAGAGAAATTTTAAACAGAGCCAAATTTAGCGCCGGTAAGAACAGGTGTGACAAGCCATCAATTGTCAGGAAGCTGACGTTAATCCCCATAATCGGCACCACGTCGCCGCGCCCTGTGGACGGAAGCCATCCGAGCATCACGGCAAACACCATGATGAACATGAGCCCTACCCAGAACGTAGGAAGCGAGAAACCCAGGATCGAGCCTGCCATGATCACTTTCGATATTCGCGACCCCGGTCTTAAGCCGGAATAGACGCCCAAAGGGATTCCGATAATGATCGCCATAAGGAGCGCCGCCAACGCCAGCTCAAAGGTCGCGGGCATACGTTCAACGATGATACCCAACGACTCCTCACCATAGACGAAGGACTTGCCTAGATCTCCTTGGAACGCGCGCCCAACGAAATGCAGATATTGGACGTACCAAGGTTTATCCAGCCCCATGGCTTTGATGACACGTTCACGCTCTTCCTGATCGGCCTCGTCGTTGACCATCATCTCCACGGGATCACCAACAAGATTGACCCCGACGAAAACTAGAAACGACATCGCCCAAACGACCAGAAAGGCCTGGAGCAATCTGCGCACTATAAATACTGTCACCTGACCTCCTCCGAAGGAGACACGGAGACTTTAAAGTGATCGGGCGGCGTCCGAGGACACCGCCCGAAACTTCATAGTCTTACTTGCTCGGCGTGACGAGGAAACCGGTGGTCCGTTCATCGGTACGGGCCTTGTAGGTCAAACCCTTCTTCCCGGCCCAGGTGTTAACCTGGTAGTGGAGCGTGATGATGCCTTGGTTGCGTCCGACCCCTATTTCAGTAGCTTTCGCAAGCAACGCAGCGCGCTTGTTGTCGTCAACGGTGGCAAGCGCTTCATCGAGCACCTTGTCCATTTCCGGATCCGAGTGCAAACCCCGGTTAGACGAGCCCCAGCCTTTCGGCTTGCTGTAGGTGCCCAATAAGGAACGCAGTGGCGAAGACGGCTCGCCCGTACCCGAACCCCAACCGACGAGGAGGAAGTTCCACTTTGGGGGCTTCGCCGGGCCACGATTCTTTCCATGCTTGAAAAACACGCTCTTCGGCATGGTATCAGGCGTTGTCTTAATGCCGATACGGGTCAGCATCTGAGCAATCGCTTCAACGATTTTGGCATCGTTGATGTAACGGTCATTGGGACCGTGCAAAGTCACCTGAAAGCCGTTCGGATAGCCCGCTTCTGCTAACAATTTCTTTGCGCCCGCCGGGTCATATTTCGGAACCGGCAGGTTGGCGGAACGACCGAAGAAGCCCTCAGGGAGCAACTGGCCAGCAGGGATGGCAACACCTTCCATGACCCGCTCTACAATCGCTGTACGGTTAATCGCCATGTTGACGGCTTTGCGCACGCGCACGTCCTTAAACGGGTTCTTAGTGACCGGCTTGCCATCATGGGTTTTCACGAATTCCGGATTGTCCCGGAACTGGTCCATGTGCAAGTAAATGACCCGGTTCGAAACACCTTGGCTTAGTTGAACTTTATCATTTGTCTTGAGACGTGCGATGTCCACGGTAGGCACCTGGTCGATGAAATCAACGTCACCGGCCAGCAGAGCAGCCAAACGCGACGGCGCAGACTTGATGGGCTTGATGATGATTTTTTCCCAGTGCGGCTTGTCACCGTGATAACCATCATAACGGACCATCTCTAGGACTTCCCCTTTCACCCATTTGCCCACCTTGTATGGGCCGGTGCCAAAGGCTGACGAGCCGTTGTTGTAGTCCCCTTCCCACTTGTCTTTCTCATTTGCAGAAACGATGTGGACGTTGGAAAGATCAACTGCCATCAACGGGTAAGGTTTTTTAGAGATGAAGTGCAGAGTGTGGCTGTCAATCTTTTTGATGGTTGATGCAGCTTTGGTGTAAAGGCCGAAGCTGGAACGCGCGTTCGGATGATTGCCGGCGCGGTGCATGGAGAAAATCACGTCATCGGCATCAAAGTCAGAACCATCGTGAAATTTCACGCCCTTACGTAGCTTGAATTCCCAGGTCAGTTCGTTCAAAGGCTTCCACGATGTGGCCAAGCCGGGTAACAGGTTTTGCTTATGGTCTTGTTCAATCAGGCGCGAGAAAAAGTGCTGCGCGATCTGGTTGTTGGGACCGAGGTTGTGGAAGTGTGGGTCAATAGACGTCGGTTCCGTACCGAGCCCGATGGTCAAAGTTTGAGCCTGAACTACGGGCGCCAGCGAAATTGCCGCCACCGCCGCCGCGTAGGCAAGTGTCTTTCTCATATACATATGGAATTTCCTCCCCGAGTTGATGGTCTCAAGCGCCGATAGTTCCGGTTTATTTTTGATCTTTCGGTGCTGACGCCAGATGGTGCATCAACCCAACACGCCGGACAACTAAAAATCGTCATGGCACCGTTAGCTCAATCCCTCTAAAGGTCGTGGAGCGGTGGTCAATAAATTCTCCATATATCCGCGCCGCCAGGGCCTGGATGGGCCCACTGAACACTGGTTGAAGCACGTTGCGTTTGTTCGCGGATTGGGAAAAATGTAGAAGCCGTATGAGCGCAATAAAGTCCTTAAGCCAATCGATTTCCATTTTCACACCAAATCTCAATCATGCAAGATGAGTATAACGCTTTCCTGAACCAACATTGGACATCCCTCCAGACCCTAGCCAAGACTACACGCCGCAAGCGACGAAACAGGAGCCCTAACCATGCCTCCCCCAACTACCCTCGAACAAATTGCCACTTGGGCTGCAACGACGTCGCCGGAATGGCCAGCCACTTCGGTTACGCCAGCCATTCATGCAATAAAGGATACCGTTGCCTGCATGGTGTCCGGAGCCTCCGACGCAGCCGCTGAAGGGGTACGGACAACGGTTCACACATGGCCCGCCGTGGACGGTGGCGCAACGATCATCGGCAGTGGCAGGCGCGCGCCCGCCCCTTTCGCCGCATTTGCCAACGGGACGGCGGCGCACGCCCAAGATTTCGATGACAATTTCTTAGCCGCGCTGACCCATGCGTCAGCCGTTCTGGTGCCGGCTTTGTTAGCACTCGGTGAGGAGACCGGGGCTAGTGGCGCCGAAATCATCGATGCCTACCTCGTAGGATTGGAATGTCACGCCGCGATTGGCCGCGGCGTCAACCGATCCCATTATCTAAAAGGCTTCCACGCCACCGCCACGGTCGGATGCATAGGCACAGCTGCGGCCTGCGCACGCCTGTTAAAGCTGGACGAATCACGGATAGTTCACGCCATGAGCCTTGGGACCTCCATGGCCGCCGGGCTGAAAGGCCAGTTTGGATCCCATGCAAAACCCTTTCAGGCTGGTATGGCTGCACAAAATGGCGTATTGGCAGCGTGCTTTGCTCGTGACGGAGTTGAGGGCCGGACCGAAGTCTTGGACAATGACTACGGTTTTCTCAAACTGTTTGGCGGCGATGCGCCCCCGGGCTGGGATTTCGAGGCTTTCCCGCTCGGAAACCCACACGTAATTGAGGCCGTAGGCCTAGCACCGAAGATCCATCCTTGCTGCGGCTCCACGCACAAAAGCCTCGACAACCTGCTAGACCTAAAAGCACAACACGACTTCCAGACGGAGGATGTGGAGAGTATGCACACCTACGTCAATACCTCGAATGTCCGGAACCTTTGCTTCGATGACCCGCAGAACGAAATGGAGGCAAGATTCTCTATGCAGTATTGCATGGCCGTTGCGCTCAAAATGGGCTTTCTGAGCCTGCAGGACTTCACGCCGGACGCCGTGCACCGGCCAGAAATCCGCGCACTTATCCCGCTGACCACCATGGACGCAACGCCGCCGGAGGCTGAGCTCAACCCAGCAGGCGAGTATGTCCACGAATTAACCGTGACGCTGAAGTCCGGTGCTGTGCTGAAGACCACGCGTAGGTCCGCCAAAGGCACGATCGGCGATCCGCTGATCGATGCCGAACGCCGGCGCAAGTTCGACGACTGCTGCGTGCCGGTCCTGGGCGATGCGAAAACAGCTACACTTTATGACGCCTGCGACCGCCTCAGCGGTTGCCGAGACCTCAGCGAATTGATGTCGAGTATGCTCGCTACTGACACGGGGCATGCCCACGTCGCTTAGCTCGCGCCTTGCTACACCAGCAACCAATCGCGGAACGCCAACACCTTGCGCAACTATGCCTTGCATTCAAGAAGACCCGATAGCAGGCGTTGCCCCTGGCAATGGTAAGGTCGAGCTCAGACATGCCCTCCGGCCTTTATCGCATAGACCTATTCGGGCCAGACCGGACGATTGGTCGGTTGGGCCGTTTTTCAGGGCTTCGATGATCTGTTATGAAGAATGGGAAGGCATCAGGGTCATCGCCTTAAAACTTCTCCCTCCATACGCAGGAGCCACACTTCCATGAACGCCAACCCTTACCCAATTGAAATCGAACCCGTGGACATCTCCGCCTATAAGGAGGGCAATACGGGCGTCCCATATGCCACAACCTTCGATAGCGGCACGCCGGGGGCACATGTCATGGTCATGGCTTTAACCCACGGCAATGAACTTTGCGGTGCCATCACCTTGGATTACCTGCTGCGCCATGACATCCGCCCAACACAAGGAAAGTTGACGTTCGGTTTCCACAATGTTGCGGCTTATGCCACGTTCGATCCCAACGACCCGATCGCATCACGATTTGTGGATGAAGACTTAAACAGGGTCTGGGGCGTCGACGTTCTGGATGGCGATCGCGACACGTTAGAAACACGCCGCGCCAGGGAAATGCGCCCCCTAATCGATACGGTGGACCTACTGTTAGACATCCACTCCATGACCAATGATTCGCCGGCGTTGACGCTGTGCGGGCCGCTCGACAAGGGTCGCGACTTGGCCCTGGCACTAAAGTCACCCACCTACGTCGTTGCTGATGCCGGGCATGCAGCGGGCACTCGGCTTCGCGACTATGGCGGGTTCGGCAATCCGGCGGCGCCTCAGAATGCACTTTTGGTGGAAGCTGGACAGCACTGGCGCGCCGATGCAGTCACGGTTTCCATGGACGTCACGTTGCGGTTCCTTCGTCAAACAGGCGCAATTTCGGAAGACGCTTTTCAGGCGCATATTAAATCAGATGAAGCTAACCTTGCTGATCAGAAATACATTAAGGTTTCCGGACCACACACCATCGAAAGTGATTTCTTTTCCTGGGCCGACGACTATACGGGGATGGAGTTGATCGAGAAAGCTGGCACCGTCATCGGACGGGACGGTGCTCGCGACGTGGTCACGCCCTACGACAATTGTGTGCTAATTATGCCAAACAAGTTGAAGACCAAAGGCCATTCGGCCGTCCGTTTCGGGCAGCTAATGTCCTGAGCCGCAGCCGGCTAAGCGGTATTAGCCAGGCGCCTTAAGGATGGTGTAGACTGCCAAAATGGAAATTCAGATGATCTTCGACACCGTATGCCCGTGGTGTTACATCGGGAAGCGCCGGATGGAGCAGGCCTTGGCCCTACGGCCGCATGTCGATATTGATCTGGTTTGGCGGCCGTTTCTGCTGAACAGAGAAATCCCCGCTGATGGCATTGACCGTACCGCCTATCTCATTCGCAAGTTCGGATCCGAAGCGCGGGTTCGGCGCATCTATGGTGCCATCGCGCAGGCCGGCGAATCTGTGGATATTGAATTCGCCTTTGATCGGATTGACCGGACGCCCAACTCCGTCGACAGCCACCGATTGATCCGCTACGCGCTTTTGAACGGTACGAACCCGCGTATCGTAGAGACTCTATTCTTCGAGTACTTCATCGAAGGCCTGGATATCGGCCGCCAAGACGTCCTCCAAGAGATTGGTGCACGCGATGGATTGGATGGCGACGCGATCGGCGCTTACCTGAACAGCGAAGAAGATATAGACTTTGTCTACGATGAGAACACGCGGGCCCACCGCATGGGCGTCAACGGCGTTCCGGCCTTTGTCTTCAACAAAAAGATGATCATCTCCGGTGCGCAGGAGCCTCAAATCTTAGCACGCATGATCGATGCAGCAATCGCCACGGCGGACGCAGCCTAAAGGACAAGCCGATGACCAGCCCGCTACATCAACTGACCATGACCTATTCGCCGGAACAAGATCGGGTTATGTTGCGTATCGGCACCAAGGAGAACACTGAATACCAGCTCTGGATGACACGCCGTTTTGTCCGGATCATGTGGCGCGCGCTTATTAAGATCATGGAGCGCGATACCAATCTGGCCAAAGACTGGGTACCCGAGGACCGTGTAACCGAGGATCGAGTACCGAAGGACCGGACATCGAAGGACCAGGTACCGAAGGACAATATACCCGAGGTGAAAGACGCTATCATGGCGATGCAACATCAAGAATCGGTTCAGAACAGCGATTTTTCCCAGAAACACGCCAAAGGCAACGTCAACCTCATGGCAAACACGGGCGCCTTGCTAGTAATCGGCGGTCAGGTCAAACCAGTGAACGAAGATCGGACACGCATTAATTTTAAGACCGAGAAGGGGACTGGCATTGAGTTCTTTCTTAATAAGAAGCTCTTACATGCGCTGTGTCATATGATAATTAAATCCGCTCAGAGGGCCCAATGGGACCTTGACCTTGCTGTGGGCGACCCCAACGTGATGATGCCGGCCGATACCGCCCAAATCCATTGACTTAGTCATCGAGCTTGGTCACAGGCGCTGAGCCGAAATGCCACTGATAGCACTGATAAAGCGTGTTTTAGCGTCTCAGTATTACTCTGATGAGGCGGCGAAGGTATTCAGCATATCGCGTTGGCGTTTGGCGACTTGTTCTGATCCGGGACAATCAGCGAACCAACCCCAGATTCTTGTAGTTGTATGCCGGAGCTCACTTGGAATGGCCGCGATCCCCTGGACCTGGGCAGCGGCATCACAAGAACGTTCATCGCAGATGGCGATACGCTGACGTTGCGCGGCTGGTGTCAGGGCAAGGGTTACCGGGTCGGTTTCGGCAGCGCCGTTGGCACCATCCGACCAGCTATCTAGCTCAGGCGGAAGCGATTTTCGCCAACTCGCCAATCAGATATCGAACACCGTTTAGCCGGTCCTCCGGCGTCTTCCATTGCCGCATGTAAACCAGCTTGTGATCAGGGCGCAGTTTCGCCGTACCGGCTTGCTGGGCAAAGAATTCAACAAGGCCCGCAGGATTGGCAAAGTCGTCGTTGCGGAAGCAGACCACCGCACCCTTGGGCCCGGCATCGACCTTCGCCACGCCGGCTTCCTTGCACCGGCCTTTCAAGGTGACCACCTGCAGTAGGTTCTCAGCCTCCTCCGGCAGGGTGCCGAAGCGGTCGATGAGTTCGGCGGCAAAGGCGTCTATCTCCTCGCGCGTCGTCAGATAGGCGAGCCGGCGGTACAACCCCATACGGACACTAAGATCACCGACATAGGTGTCCGGGATGAGCACCGGTAATCCGACGGTGATTTGCGGGCTCCACTCAGAATCAGACGCGGTATCGCCTTCCATATTGCGCGCTTCGGCAACTGCTTCTTCCAACATTTGTTGATAGAGCTCGGCGCCAACCTCGCGGATGTGGCCAGACTGCTCCTCGCCCAAGAGATTTCCGGCACCCCGGATATCCAGATCATGGCTTGCCAACGAAAACCCGGCGCCCAGGCTATCCAACGTCTGCATAACTTCAAGGCGTCGTTCTGCTGTCTTCGTCAGACGTTGGCGAGGCGGCAGCGTCAAGTAGGCATATGCCCGAATTTTTGATCGCCCAACGCGACCACGAAGCTGATACAGCTGGCCCAGGCCGAACATATCCGCGCGATGAATTATGATGGTGTTGACGCTCGGCATGTCGAGGCCGGACTCGATGATATTGGTCGACAACAACACATCGAAGTCCCCGTCATCAAAGGCGGCAATGGTTTCCTCCAAATCCTTGGTCGCCATGCGTCCGTGCGCGACACCAAAGCTCAATTCGGGCACCAGTTCTTTCAAGCGCTCCTCCAACTGGGGAATGTAGGCTACGCGCGGACAAACATAATAGCTTTGACCGCCCCGATATTTCTCACGTAACAAAGCCTCACGTATAACCACCGGGTCAAAGGGCAAAATGAACGTGCGCACCGCCAACCTGTCGACGGGTGGCGTCGCAATCAAACTCATTTCGCGGATGCCAGTTAACGCCAATTGCAAAGTCCGTGGAATGGGCGTCGCCGTGAGGGTCAGCACGTGTACGTCGGAGCGCAATCTCTTCAGGCGTTCCTTATGAGCGACACCGAAGTGTTGTTCCTCATCGATGATCAAGAGGCTCAACTCGCGGAAGCGCACATCCTTCGCCAGAAGCGCATGCGTGCCGATGACGATATCGACGCTACCGTCTTTCAAACCCTCCTTCACCGCCTTTACGTGTCCTGCCGAGACCAGACGCGAGATCTGTTCAATACGCATTGGGAAACCGGCGAAGCGCTGAACGAAGTTTTGAAAATGCTGACGACAAAGTAGCGTCGTCGGGACCACGATGGCCACCTGTTTTCCGTCATACGCCGCGGCGAACGCGGCTCGCAGGGCCACTTCAGTCTTGCCGAAGCCCACGTCGCCGCAGATCAACCGGTCCGCCGGGCGGCCACTTCCCAAGTCATCCAGGACACTTGCGATCGCACGGGCTTGATCGTCCGTTTCGGTGAATGGGAAACGGGCGCAGAACTCCTCATAGATTCCGGCAGGTACTGGAATCTTCGGGCTGGTCTTCAGGGATCGGGCGGCAGCGACACCGATCAACTCATCCGCCATCTCCCGGATGCGTTCCTTCAGCTTCGCCTTGCGGGCCTGCCAGTTGGCACCGCCCAGCCGATCTAATTGCAGACTGGTGCCTTCGGAGCCATAGCGCGCCAGCATCTCGATATTCTCAACCGGAAGAAAGAGCTTGTCGTCGCCCGCATACAATAGCCGCAAACAATCATGCGGAGCGCCGCCGACCTCTATCGTCACAAGGCCATCGAACTGGGCAATGCCGTGATCCATGTGAACAACCAAGTCACCATCAGTAAGGCTGGTCGTCTCGGTGAGGAAGTTTTCCGTCTTGAGCCGGCGCCGCGCTGGCCGGTTCAGCCGGTTACCCAGAATATCTTGCTCTGTGACGACAGCATTAGCGGAAAAAACCAGACCACTTTCCAAAGGCAGGACCGCCAAGCCGATACTGGTGGAAGGCAATGCCTGGAACGTCGCCCAATCGGAAACGAAGACTATGGGGTCTACACCGTGCTCAGCCAATAGCGTGGTCAATCGATCTGCCGATCCTTCCGAATGCGCCGTAATCAATACGCGGCGCCCGGCTGCCACATGGGCGCCCAGTCGTTCACCAACAGCATCAAAAACATTGGCGTTCGGGTCTACTCTCACATCGGCAAATCCCTCACCAGGCTTTCCGCCGAAATCCATTGTGCCTTCAGCGTGTGCGGTCTGGGCATAGGGCGAAAGCTGTAAGGTTGACTGCATCGCCAGGGACGCGCGCCAAGTCTTATCATCGAAATAGAGACGATCCGGGGGGACCGGTCGATAAGGGGCGCCCTCGCCCACTTGCTCGCCTGAGGTGTCGCGGCGCGCCCGGAAGTACTCCATGATCAGCTCAAACCGTGCTTCTGCCGCTTCGTCGTGCTGAT
This sequence comes from Rhodospirillaceae bacterium UBA3470, assembly GCA_002378125.1. GTDB lineage: Bacteria > Pseudomonadota > Alphaproteobacteria > Rhodospirillales > Casp-alpha2 > UBA3470. The sequence goes on from DFRF01000034.1 coordinate 11,136, forward strand.
GATCCAGCACTACGGTCGCGTCAGGCAAGTAGTCGAACAGGCTGTCGAGCTTCTCGAAAAACAGTGTCTGCCAATGTTCCATGCCCGTATGACGTTGTCCTTCCGACACCGCAGCGTAAAGCGGGTCATCATCGCCACCGACGCCAAATGCAACCCGGTATCCTGAGCGGAAACGCGAGATGGTGTCGTCGTTGAGGACAACTTCGCCAACGGCGCTGATGGTGACAGATGCGAGCGCATTCCCCTCCGATTTAATCGTAAGTTGCGATATGGGATCGAAGGTGCGGATGGCCTCCAACTCGTTGCCGAAGAAATCCAGGCGAACGGGTTCCGCCGCACCAGCGGGAAAGATGTCAATGATATCGCCGCGCACGGCAAACTCGCCCATTTCCCGGACGGTCTCAGCTCGGTGAAATCCGTTCGCCAACAAGGCAGCCTTCAGATCGGCAGGATCAATATGCCCGCCCACCTCCAGTCGGCGTGTCGTATCCGACAGTGTCTCGCGCGGCATGACGCGCTGAAGGGCCGCAGAAACCGTGGTCAGGACAACCGTCCCTGGCGTTCGGTTACCATCCAGTAACGCCGTCAATGCCGCTAGGCGCGCTCCGATGATTGCCGGTCGCGGCGATACCCGGTCGTAGGGCAAGCAATCCCACGCTGGTAGCGTTAAACACCGCACTTCAGGGGCCATGAACTTCATCGCCGCATGCGCCCGCTCCATAGCCACGTCATCGCGCGCCACGAAGACAACATCACTGCCAAAATTAGCCAGTTCGGCAAGAACGCCAGCCTCCGCACCAACGGGAACCCCAGCCAAGGTCGCGCGGGCTGGGTCCCTATCAATGAGAGATCGAAGATCATCCACTTCGACGTTGCCGAGTGGTGATGGCGCGGAACCCTTCATAGATTATTCCGCCCTGTTAAAGGTGATAAGCGCCGCCATGAACGCATTGTCTAGGTGTGCCGGCAGCGGTTCCCGCTCGGTAACCCAGTTGTAAATATCGTTGTCACTTTCGCGCA
>DFRF01000061.1:0-150 GCA_002378125.1 Rhodospirillaceae bacterium UBA3470
CCGACGCGGCGCAATAACCAACACGCTATGGATCCGACACTTCATGGCTTGTTCACCTACCCGGAAAAGGAAGAGGCGGCGATCCCAGAAATTCCAACCAAGTGCATATGTGAGGTCCTGAACCGCTTTTTCGGCGACACTTGATGCACG
>DFRF01000061.1:490-7852 GCA_002378125.1 Rhodospirillaceae bacterium UBA3470
GGATCATATTTCCCTTTGGGACGCCTCGGCGGTTGAGGCCAAATTCGTCAATCCCATGAACGGCGACTTGACCTGCGACGTGGCCATTGTAGGCGGCGGGTTCACCGGTCTATCGACCGCACTGCACGCCGGCGAGAAAGGCATCCGCTGCCACGTGTTCGAAGCCAACCAGATCGGTTTCGGCGGGTCCGGGCGCAATGCCGGGCTGGTCAATGCCGGCATGTGGCTGCCACCCACCGACGTCGAACAAAAATTGGGTAAGGCACGCGGCGGCGCCTTGATCCAGAGCCTCGGAGACGCGCCGGAATACGTGTTCTCGCTCATCGAGCGGTTTCAGATTAGATGCGAAGTCACTCGGTCAGGCACCATCCACGCCGCCCATGCACCTAGCGGTCTCGATGACTTGATCCGCCGCGCCGATACATGGCAAGCGCTCGGCGCGCCGGTGGAATTACTGTCGCGCGAGCAGGCGACGGAGGTAATCGGGACCGAAGCCTTCTATGGTGGTCTTCTTGATCACCGTGCCGGCACGATCAATCCCATGGGATACGTCCGCGGGCTGGCACGGGCCGCGAACGCCGTCGGCGCCAAGATCTCAACGGGTGTGCACATCCAAACGTTGGACCGGCATAACGGGAAGTGGACACTACGAACCAACCGGGGTGTTGTCACCGCGGATACGGTGATCCTGGGCACTAACGCCTACACGGATACGCTCTGGCCCGGACTCAAAAACACCTTCGTGATGATCAATTACTTTCAATTGGCCACCAAGCCATTGGGGGAGCGGGTTCACAAGATCTTACCTGGCAGCCAAGGTCTGTGGGATACCGGTACCATCATGTTCTCGCTCCGACGCGATGCTTATGAAAGATTGATTATTGGCTCCATGGGTACGGTGGTCGGCGGCGACAACGGCCTGTCTCGCCGCTGGGCGGCCCGTATGCTCCACCGGCTATTTCCCGATCTCGGTCCCGTAGAGTTCGATGCCGCCTGGCACGGTCAGATCGCCATGACGCCCGACCGCCTGCCGCGCATCCACCGGCTCGCCGACGGTGTGTACACGCCCATCGGCTATAATGGCCGAGGCATAACTACGGGAACGATCTTCGGCAAAGCCATGGCGGAATTGCTAGCAGGCGGTCAGGAGGACGAGCTGCCGTTGCCTATTTCCGAGCCTCGAACCATCACCACCGCGCCGTTGGTATCGGGCCTATACAGTATGGCCTTCAAGGCCAACCAGTTCTGGAAGAGTCTCTATGCACCTTAGCGACCCATGATGGATGTGATATCCGATCATTTTGGCCCTCGCGGAGCCTGTGCCGTAATCATCGATTATGAAAATGGCAACATATAAATCAAACCCGAGCACATGTGACCCGATGGCATCTACAACCTAATTCACCCGTTCGATGTCTTCCTTCAGAATCAGATGCCCGGGGTCATTTCAGCGGCTTTGCCCTAGACCCACGCCTATTACCCAATATGAACATTGTCGCCAAATCCTTCGAGATATGGAATGTTAGACCGGATAATTACGAGGCCTATTGCGCCCAACTCTTGGACGGCGCGAATGGCGAGCCGTTAATCGCGGCGACGGACTATTGCCTGACGGCGCTTCAAACCATTGGCGATCTTCGTCGATAACGCTAATGGGCGTTATAGGGCAATGAAAATACAGCTGAGCTAGTCGGGCCAGGCGATCTGATCGTGGATTGCATTTGAGACCTAATATTCAGCGATCCTTAAGGTCTTAAAGCCGCTCTGTTTCGTCGGCTAATACGGGGTCTTAAACCTCCTCTGCACCGACTTTAAAAAGTGAACGCGCAAGTAAATTTACACATTAGGCAGCCAAGAAAGAGACTGGATCGGGGCTCGCATCCCCTCGACGATGGCGGGGTTACAGGTGGGACGTCAGCACTTCATCGTCCGGCTCCGGTGCGTTGGCCAGGGCGTCAAACACGTCATCGGCGCCGTCGACCACGGATATCAGATCACGGATTTTTGGATGTGCGAACCCACCTCCGATGATCGATTCGATAAGGCCAACAAACGAATCCCAATAGCCCTCAATGTTCATAACGACGATTGGTTTGTCATGCTGGCGAAGTTGTTTCCAGGTCATTACCTCAATGGTTTCGTCCATGGTGCCGATACCGCCCGGTAAAACCACCGCGGCGTCCGACAACTCAAACATCTTAGCCTTGCGAGTGTGCATGGTATCCGTGACGATCAGTTCGCCGGCTTGGTCGTTGCCGACTTCGAGGTGGAGAAGAAATTCAGGAATAACCCCAACCACGTCGCCACCGCCGTCCGCAACTGCATCGGCGATCGCGCCCATCAGTCCAATCCGACCACCACCGTACACCAGACGCACACCGCGCTCGGCCATCAGGGTACCGAGCCGCCTTGATTCAGCTTCATAGGCCGCGTTGGCGCCAGATTTCGAACCACAGAATACGCAAAGCGATTGAATTTCCACCATTTTTGCTGCTCCCATTTTCGTGATTGGGGCTTAAAACTATTGTCACGAATTTAGCGTCAGAGCTCATATGCGCCGGACTTTTTCAGGAATCGGATTGTTGAGCAATGAAAACGTTTAACGCTGTTCTTTCGAACGTTACGCTTACCGTATTCGTGTTGTCGAATGCGGAAACCTGCCAATACGAGCACGGCTATACGAAAACCGCCCAACTCGTACAACAAAGAACGGTCTCGACCAAAAATACCGATGAGTAATTTTCTCGCTCCAACTGTTCTTTTGGTTGTGTTCCACGCGACGTGCTACTATCGAAGGCACTATGAATAATCCACTTATGCTAATAGTTGTCGGCATTGGCATCGCGCTCACAGCGATAGGCGTTAATGTTTATCTGTGGAATGACGAAGTCACACCGTCGCAATCGGCCAGCCTGGAACCTACGCCGTCCGAGCCAAGCGCCAAAGCGCCGGCAGCCGTGTCACCAAAACCAGCATCCGCTGCAAAACCTCAGTCTGTGCAACTGACCACGAACAAACCCGCGCCCGAGAAACCGAGGTTTGATGTCGTCCGCGTTACACCAAGTGGTGATGCCGTAATTGCCGGTCGCGCGAAACCGAATAGCACAGTCGTCATTATTGACAATGGACAATTCGTCGGTCAGTTGGATGCCAATGATCGTGGCGAGTGGGTTTTCGTTCCTGAGAGACCGTTAGAGCCAGGCAGCCGCTATCTGTCGCTAGAGCAAAGTACCAAAGAACGCAAAGAGCCCGTCGCCTCCGATGATGTCGTCGTGATCTTGGTTCCTGAAAAGAACAATGATATCGCCGGGAATCCTGCCAAGGAGCCCACGCAGGCGCTGGCGCTGAAGTTTCCACGGACCGGCGATGGTCCAAGCACGATCCTACAAAAGTCTAAACCGGAAGACACTGGAAAATCGCTTTCTGTAGATACAATTGATTATGACGATAGCGGCCGCCTGCATATCAGCGGTCGCGGCGAGCCGACGCGAATTGTGCAGATTTATTTGGATAATAGGTTAATCGGCCGCTCCCCCGTGGACGGCAATGGTGCCTGGAGGGTGAAACCCAATCAGTCGGTGGCCCCGGGCCTCTATTCCCTGCGCGCCGACGAAGTGAACAAAGCCGGCAAGGTGCAAACCCGCATCGAATTGCCCTTTGCCCGCGCCGAACCGTTTGATACCCGGCCCCCTGAACCGATGGTCATTGTGCAGCCAGGGAATAGTTTGTGGCGCCTGGCGCGGCGCGTCTACGGGAGCGGGTTCCGCTACACCACGATTTTCGAAGCGAACATGGAACAAATCAAAGACCCAAACATGATTTTTCCAGGCCAGGTCTTTGCGGTTCCGGCAACGAACTAATCACTGGCGAATACCGCCGCCGGATGAATGGGCAAGCGGATATAGTGGAACAAGAGTTCCAGAGAAGGCTTCGTCCGGATTAAGAGACGCTCTAAGCTCAAAATCAACACAATCGGGTTAAATAGCTCATTAAAATCGTTTTATTAGAAAGAATTATCTGTTGATGCGACGTCTTCCAGACGCGGTCCTCGGGCGCCTTACTGGCCAGTTAAAGAACCTTGCTGGTATCGGCCAACGCGATGGGATTCTTCGCCGTTTAGTGCAGACTACTAAGATTGGCGCGAAACGAGATATGGGCATTTTGTCGCGGGTATCGGGCGCACCGCAAATTGGCAGGTGAACTCCAGCTCGTCGAAGGCTTGGCCCTGCCGTATTGCGACAATTTGCTCCAGGCCGAGTCCGGTTTCTTCGCCGTATTTGGGCATTTTCAGGAATACGAGCGTGGATACATTCTGCGAGTTCATTCGTTATCTGTCTTTTACTTTGGTCTTTCCATAGGGATGCGTCGTCTTTTGGACTTACCCAACGCTGCAATCGTCCGGCGCCTGATGCGCGCATCGGCCCCGCCAGCATACATCTTGGGGAAACGCTTGATATGAGCGGTAAAATTTGGACAATTCGCTCGCGCCGCCATCAAAGGAAGCTGCTATGCTGAAAACCGTCCTCGTCCCCGTGCATCCAGCTGGATGGCCCTTCATTGCCCTCTTCGCGAGCGCGGCCATTTTTATGACATGGTGGTTCGCACCGCTGGGGTTTGCCGGTTGGGTACTCACCGCGTGGTGCATCTATTTTTTCCGCGACCCCCCACGCGTAACGCCGGATCGCGATGACTTAGTAATCAGCCCCGCGGACGGTGTTGTGCAATCGATCGTTCAGGCTGCACCGCCGGAAGAGTTGGAAATGGGACCGGAACCGCGAACCCGGATCGCCGTGTTCATGAACGTGTTCAACGTGCACGTGAACCGAATTCCCATCCACGGCACCATTTCAGCGGCAGCGTACCGGCCAGGGCAATTCATTAACGCATCCTCCGACAAGGCGAGCGAACAGAACGAACGCCAAAGCCTCAAGGTCACCACCGAAGGCGGCCGGGACGTTGGTTTCGTCCAAATCGCGGGACTGGTGGCGCGGCGAATAATTTGCCATGCGAAGGTCGGTGATCGAATGCGCGCTGGCGAACGCTTCGGTATGATACGCTTCGGAAGCCGCGTCGACGTTTACCTACCGGACGGCGTAGCTCCGAAAGTGATGGTTGGGCAGCTGGCCGTTGCCGGCGAGACCATCCTGGCTGACCTATCCAGCGACGAAGTACCCCAGAACGGCGAAACACGTTAGGACAGGCCATGTCGAAAGCCGCCGACACAATCAAGACGCAACGCCGATCCAGATTGCCACGTATATCCATCAACAGGATGATTCCTAACATACTGACGTTGCTGGCGCTCGCCTCGGGCCTGACGGCCATCCGGTTTGCCTTTCAGGAGCGATGGGAACTGGCCGTATTCGCCATCGCCGTAGCGGCGATCTTCGATGCCTTAGATGGCCGCATCGCGCGGTTGCTGAAAGGGGAGAGCAAGTTCGGCGCGGAACTGGATTCTCTCTCGGATTTCGTCTGTTTCGGTGTCGCGCCGGCGATCATCCTGTTTCTCTGGTCCTTGCAGGAAGCAGGCCGAGGCGCATGGGTTCTGGTGATGCTATTTTCCATGTGCATGGGCTTGCGCTTAGCCCGGTTCAACGTCGCTTCCGATGATGAGGATACGCCAGAGTGGAAGGCGCATTTCTTTACCGGCGTCCCGGCGCCAGCGGGCGCGGGGCTGGTTCTATTGCCGATGATCTTGTCATTCCAAGTGGGCGATCACTTCTTTCGCTCGCCCTGGGTGGTGTCAGGGTTTTTGTTCTGCATTGGCGCCATGCTGGTCAGCGCCATCCCAACCTATTCGTTTAAGAAAGTGACGATCCCACGCCAACATTTCCTGGTCACCATGTTAGTCGTCGCCCTTATCATCGCGCTATTCGCCAGCGTGCCCTGGTTATGCCTGACGGCGATCATTGTCATTTACCTCGGCGGCATCCCACTTAGTATCCGCTCCCAACGCCGCTATGAAAGCGGCGAGGAAGTGGACGAAGTCCTAGACGAAGAATTGGACGAGACCTAAGCCGGTTTCGCCCCCCCGACATCGGCGCCCGCGCGCCGGTTACGCCACCGATCTAACCGGGACCTAACGTTGCCCCGCAACATCAATGCTGCCGGTGTAACCACCAAGGTCAGCACCGTGGCGAAACCGAGCCCAAAGACGATGGACGTTGCCAACTGACGCCACCACTGCATGGCCGGCGCGCCGATGGTTACGATACGCTCGACAAAGTCAACATTGACCCCCAACACCATGGGCATCAGTCCGAATATCGTGGTGACTGTGGTCAGCAAGACGGGACGAAGACGCTGAGCCCCAGTCTTCAGAATAGCAACGCGGATATCGCCACCGGTTTCGCGGAGTCGATCGAAGGTGTCGATCAACACGATATTGTTGTTGACCACGATTCCCGCCAATGCGATTACCCCGATACCACCCATGATGATGCCAAACGGCTGTCCAGTAACCAAAAGGCCAATAAACACCCCGATGGTCGACATGATCACGGCGGTTAGGATCAGGAAAGCTGAATAAAAGCTGTTGAACTGGGTGACCAGGATCACCGCCATGATGAATAGTGCCACGCCAAAGGCCTTGCCCAGAAATGCCTTCGCATTGTTTTGCTCTTCGTCCTCACCCTTAAAAACCACGTCGATCCGGCCATCTAGGTCGGCGTTCTTCAGCCATCCGCGCAGTTGGTTCGCCTTGTCGTCGGCAAGAAGGCCAGGCGCCACGTCCGATTTAACAATCATTGCGCGCCTGCCGTCTCTGCGGTTAAGCTTGCCGGTACGCGGTCGCGCTTCCCGGGTAACGAAATTCCCGATAGGTATTTGCCCCAAAGCGGTAGCGGCGCGGATATCGTCTAGTTGATCGATGGTCCGGTAGGCGCGCGGATAGCGCACGCGGATATCGATCTCATGGTCGGAATCATCGGGTCGGTATTCTCCCAACCTGATTCCCGTCGTCACCAATTGAACGGAGCGGCCAATGAGGTCAACGTTGGCACCGAATTTCGCGGCCTGCGCTCGGTCAACCGTCAACTCCCAGTCGATGCCCGGCAGAGCGCGATCGTCTTCGATATTTTGGAAACCACCCAGCGCGGTCATACCGTCGCGCACCTTGACCACCGCGGCAGGTAAGAGCTCGGGGTAGTGGCTCGCCAACTGCACCTGGATCGGCTTGCCGATTGGCGGTCCGGCCTTTTCCGTGCGCCGGTCGATGAGAACCCCGGCCAGATCCTTGGTGCGCCCTTCGATGTTGCGCAGAATGTCAGCAACCTTGCGCCGCGCCCACCAGTCCGCCATCTCTAGCGTAATGGTGCCAATAATATCCTCAGCCTCTCGGGATTTCTCTTCCTGGCCGGTCCT
>DFRF01000224.1 GCA_002378125.1 Rhodospirillaceae bacterium UBA3470
AGCCAGTAAATCGGGGCTGGCATCCATGTCCATGGGATGATCCATGATGTAAGCCACGTAAATCGACATAACAAACCCGGGTGTACAGAACCCACATTGCGATCCATGCTCATCAACCATCGCCTGCTGGACCGGGTGAAAGCTACCGTTGGGCGCTTTCAAAGCCTCGACGGTGCGGACCGATTTCCCCTCAAGCATGCCGACGAATTGGATGCAGGCATTGATGGCCTGATAAGATACCTCACCATCTACCAATCCCCCGACGGCAACGGTGCAAGCACCACAGTCACCTTCCGCACATCCTTCTTTTGTCCCTGTCAGGCGCCTGCGTTCGCGCAAAAATTCCAACAACGTCAACGTCGGCGAAACGTCACGAAGAACCTGAATCTCATCATTAAGACGAAACGTTACATGGTCGCGCATAGCTATCCCTGTCGTTCCAGCTTTCGGCCCACGATGACCGGTCCGGCTTTTTTTCTTCCCTATTGGTCTCCCAGGCAACCTTCGGCCTTGCCCGAACGCCCGGAATACGCAATCAAATGGGCGGGGTGCGGCACCGCTCGACGCACCATCATAAACCAACAAATAGGGCGGACCATTCGTTATTTTTTGATAATCACTAAAATTATCCAAGGAAATATGAGAAACACGGGGTGATAGGAATGGTGAAAAAGACCTATGTAACGGCGCAGAACCTCTTGGACGACTCGTTTCGGTTGGGGCTCAAGGTTATGGAGGACGGCTTCAATCCCGACTATATCATCGGTATATGGCGTGGTGGAACACCAGTGGGGATTGCCGTACAGGAACTACTCAAATATCACGGTCATCCCTCAGACCATATCGCTATCCGGACATCGTCCTACACGGGCATCGAACAGCAAAGTAATGACATTCGTGTCCACGGCCTGCATTACATCATTGAGAATGTTAATGCCGAAGATACGGTCTTAATCGTCGATGATGTATTCGACTCTGGGCGCTCCATCCGCGCCGTCATCGACCGCATAAACGAGCTTTCACGACGCAACACGCCCGACGTGATTCGAATTGCTACCGTCTATTACAAACCTGGAAAACGTAAAGTCGATCTGGTTCCCGACTACTTCATTCACGAGACCGAAGAATGGCTGGTGTTCCCGCACGAATTGGAGGGCCTGACCAAAGAAGAGGTCGCCGCCAGCAAGCCAATCGCGCTAGAGAATGCCTAGGAAGTTTTAGACGCCAGCGGCAGCCCCGTCACCGCGCGGATCGGCGGCACCTTCAATCAATCCATCCGGATGGCGGACCAGAGCGCCAGCGTGTCCCATGACCTCGTCAAAAGCACCAAGCACCTCGATATCGTGACCCGCATTCCGAAGGGCCTGGATGACGGCCGGATCAAATCGGTTTTCAACACGGAGGTTCGTCGTCTCTGCCCCCCAGGTCCGTCCAAGCAGCCACCGCGGGGCCGTAACCGCCTCTTGCAAGCCTTGGCCGTGCATGACGTGACGCGTGAACACCATGGCCTGGGTCTGCGGCTGTCCCTCGCCACCCATAGTCCCGTACGGCATGACGCGACCATCGGCCAGGCGCGCCAACGCTGGCTGGATCGTATGAAAGGGTCGACGGTGCGGCTTCAGGCAATTATGGTGCGCCGGATCAAGGGAGAAACTGGTCCCGCGGTTCTGCCAAATGATGCCTGAGTTTTCGAGCACCGTTCCTGAACCGAACTCCCAATAAATGCTTTGAATGAAACTGACTGCGCGGCCTTCTTTGTCGACCGCGCCCAGCCAGACGGTATCACCCTTCTGGGCCGGGTCTGGCCAAGGCAAAGCCTGCGCCAGGTCAACGTCCGCAGCCATCGCGTCCAACTTGGAGCCATCGAGAAAGGCAGCCGGATCACTATCCATGTAGGCCGGATCGGTGACGTAGCGATCCCGGATGCGAAACGCACGCTTCGTCGCTTCAATTAAGCCATGGACAAACTCGAAATTCTCAGCCGTGGCGACGCCAAGGCGCTCATAAACACCCAGGAGGAGCAACGACGCCAGGCCCTGGGTTGGCGGTGGCATGTTGAAGACCTCGTGCCCCGCGACACGCAAGGACAGCGGTTTCAACAGAAGGGCGTTATGACGTTCCAAATCTTCTCGTCGGAGGGGCGAACCAGCGCGTTCTAGATCCGCGGCAATCTCACGTGCAAGTTCTCCGCGATAAAAGGCATCCAATCCGTGTTCGGCCAAGTGCCTCAATGTCGCAGCGATCCGCGGCTGACGGAAACGCTGACCTTCTTCGGGAAGAGAGCCATCGATGAAAAAGTTGTCGATAAAGCCAGGAGCATCCTTTAACTCATCCTGTTTGGTCCGAGCATTGAAGGCCAGGGTCCGGGTCACCGCCGCACCGTCTTCCGCGTAGTGCACGGCATCCTCAAGAAGGCGGCTTATGGACATTTCACCATTCCATGTGTCCTGGCTGAACCGAAGGGCTTCCTGCCAACCAGAAATGGCCCCCGCCACTGTCAGGGCGGCCTTAGCGCCGCGCGACGGAATAGCCTCGTGACCTTGCCCGCGATAATAATCCGTATCAGCCAACGCCGCGGCGCCCCCGCAAGCATCGACCCCGGTCACCGCGCCACCCGGCGTATGAATTAGCCAGAAATTGTCGCCGCCGAGCGCGTTCATGTGGGGATAAACCACCGTAATGGCCGCCGCCGCGGCCACCATAGCCTCAATGGCGTTCCCACCTTCTTCTAGAACGCGAAGCCCGGCGCGCGCGGCCAGATGATGTGGCGCCGTGACCATCCCACCATAAGATCGTGAAGTCTGAAGCATCAATTTATTCTGTTTGTTGAAGCGTTATCCATCACACATGTCCAGGTCTCGAGAGCGACTACCAGTCCTGCAACCACATCCCAACCTGACGTATGGCCAATTCGGTCGACAGCCGCAAGGATCTCGTCATCAATATTTCCGCCTGAACCAATAACACACGCCAATCGAAGTATGCCGTCAGCCGCCATGCCGTCAGCGGCCGCACGCAAGTGCGCCCAGGAAACAATATTGACCGCATTCTCATTGCAGTCGTTGATAATCCGCCAAAGGTCCTGCGCAAAGGCGTCTTGATGAACCGCATGGAGACCGACCATCATACCGCCGAGAAAATCGTCACCGGACGGGGTCAAACCGGGGCCCAACCCCAACAGGGCCGCGACATCGGACGGCGCCGGCTGGAACAGCCTGCGACCAGACAGGGCCACGGACAAGGCCGCACGCATCCGGCGAATTGGCCCTTCGGCTACCACAGCGAGGGATGATCCAATATTTAAGTCCGACGCCACCGCGAATTCTGCCAAACCACTCATCGGCAATCGGTCAACGACTTTTGCGCGCAAACGGGCAATGCCTTTCGAGATCATTCCCGCATCAATGGCAGGTGGGCGTGGAGGTATCCACTCGGTTACTCTCCCCCAGGCAATGACCAACCCCAGCCCTACCGCCATGTCGCGGGATCGCAGCACGACGCGCTGTCGTACGCACACACCACTCGCCTGCCAATTTGTCGTTTCCGGCGCATCGGTCACGAGCGTCAAAGGCCCGTCATACATATCGCCGGCACCGACACATACAAGGCCGTTCTCTGTTCGCACATAGAATGTCCGCGCAAAGACTGCACAGACTTCACCCAACATCGCTTCGTCGAGCGTCGATCTTGCCATCGGCCCGATGGAGCGGGCCGACACATGCCAGGGGTTACAGGTATCAAGCATCGTCGGCCAAGACGTGTGTACCCGTTTCACCATTGAGCGCTGCCATGGCCTCATCCAAGTGTGCAATGATCACCCGCTCTCCACCGCCCTCAAGGAACCGTAATGCCGCGTCAACCTTTGGTCCCATACTGCCGGGCGGGAAATGTCCTTCGGCGTGCAACGCACGTAGTTCGCGCATCGTGATTTGTTCCAGGTCGCGCTGATCTGGCTGACCAAAATTAACGGCAACCTTGGGCACTGCGGTCAAGATCATGAGCAGTTCAATACCCAGGACATTTGCCATATGGGCCGAGGTGAGGTCCTTGTCGATAACCGCCTGTACGCCTCGACGCACACCTTTCGGACCACGGACGACGGGAATCCCACCACCACCGCCAGCAATCACGATGGTGCCGCGGCGCGCAAGAACCTGAACCAAGGAGATATCGCAAACATGTTGCGGTTTTGGCGACGGCACCACGTGCCGCCAACCGCGCCCAGCGTCCTCCTTCATCCGCCAACCCATCTCCGCTTCGATGCGGCGGGCCTCCTCCTCAGTATAGAAAGTGCCAATGAACTTACTGGGATCATCAAAGGCAGGGTCGTCTTCATCCACTTCGACCTGTGTCAGCAAACAGGCTGCATGGCGAGAGCTATCAGCCTCCCGAAGCGCATTCTCTAGAGCCTGTACCAATAGATAGGCAATGCCTCCCTGGGAGTGACCAACACAGATGTCCAACGGCATTGGCGCGATCGTGTCGCTGGTCAGAGCTTGGCGCATGAGAATTTTACCTACGACCGGCCCGTTGCCATGGGTTACCACAAGCTCGTTATCGAGCAACGCCAACGGCAACAGAGCCTTTGCGGTATTAGCCGCGATGATTTTTTGTTCGCGGGACGTGCCCTCTATATCCTCTGGATGTGTCGCATTACCGCCAATGGCGACAAGTATCCGGTCGGGAATATCGAAGGAGATGACCATCGTGCACCTCTTAACTGGCCGCGTTGATCAATTCGATCGCCCATTGAGCGGCGTCGGCATTGGTTGGTGCCACGTGGACACCAGCATCACGAAGTTTGGCCATCTGCGTGGCCCGTATCTGTGGATCTTCATCCGTGCCCGTGACGGAGGCGATAACTAGCGGCGCGTCGGACGGCGCATTGTCGCAAAGCACGGCAACCAAGTGTCCGGCGGGATCAGAATGGGCTCCATAACCAATTACCACATCGACGAGGATGATCGCGGTGTCTGGATCATTCAACGCCGCGACAACTGCATCGTCGCGCACAGAGGGCTCAATCATCGGATGCGGACGCCCCTGGGTGTATTGGTCATCACCCAAATCTAGCAGGCGATGTCCGATATTAGCATCGTCCACATCCGGCACGCCGGGCACGGGCGCGTTGGAGCAAACCGCCAGATCGGCCGCGCGGAATAGAACCTGCGCTTCGGCGCATAGCGTCCCGCCCGAATACAAGCCTTGGATCTTCGGTCGCTCCAACGTCGATCCAAGGGTCACATCCAGACTGGATCCATTGTCGTCATTTAAACCCAGCGCCGCTTGCGCGGCCGCCTTCAGGCTATAGACCTGCGTTGCGTTGTCAGGCATGGGCAGGTCACTGGCGCCAATGAAGCAAATGGTTGTCGGCTTGCCAATGACAGCGATGCGGTCCAGGACCTTCGAGGCCACCTCAGCCGGTGGCGGCTTCGAGATCAGCACGATATGTTCGGTCGCCGCGTCATGGCCCAAAGCGTCGATGGCCATAAGGGTGGATATTCCACCCACTTCAGATTTCAAGTCGCGGCCACCGACACCTATAGCGTGCGAAATACCCCCGCCGTATTGGGAGATCAGACAGCTCACCTCCTGGGTTCCTGTGCCAGAGGCACCGACAAGACCAATGCCGCCACGGGACACCACATTGGCGAACGCCAACGGCGTGCCGTTGATGATGGCCGTGCCACAATCAGGACCCATGACAAGACGACCAAGACGTTGTGCTTCCCGTTTCAGTTCAGCTTCCGCCTCCACCCCTACGTTGTCGCTGAAAATCATTGCATGAAGACCACGGCGGATCGCCTTACGAGCCTCCGCAATGGCAAAATCACCAGGCACAGAGATCAGAGCCAGATTGGCGTCGGGCACCTCTTTTACAGCCGCGCGCATGGTGCGCGGACGCCATGTCTCAGCGGTACCACTCCGCGCCGCGGGCGCGTCCAACTGCGCATTTGCCTCTGCCCGCGCCAATTCCGCCGCGGCTAAGTCTACGGCACGGATTCCAATGACCAAATCACCTCCGCCAGCATCCTTACCTACTTCATCGATGAGCCCCGCATCCTCCATGATTTGTAGATTGGCTGGGGTCCCCATCATCATCGCTGCTTCCTCGACGCCGTCCAAATCCGCCAACGACCGGGACATGCGCATTAGGGCCACGGAATCAAGGTAAAAACCTTTGCGAACGGCGTTAATGATGACTGCGCTCATGACACACCCATACGATCAGCGAATGCCAAAAGGGCTTGTTCAAAACAAGCCATGGGCGCGCGGACCACACCGGCGCCAACCTGACCAACCCCAGGTTCCCTGTGGGCGATGCCAGTATTGATAGTCGGAGCGAGACCTGTTTCCACGACCAGCCGGATATCGATTCCCGTTGGCACACCAAGATAATCCATGGAAGGGATAGTCCATTCCGGATTCTCGGCCAATGTAATCTCCGACATGGTACGGGTATAATTACCAGCCTCCGACGCCGCACCAGCCCCGACAAAACCCGCCACGGCCGGCGCCGCACCCATGGCAAACCCGCCTAGGCCGATTGTTTCTACGATAGTGGAATCCCCCATATCCGGATTGGCGTCCCGTTCCGTAAAACCCGGGAAATACAACCCCTCTGGCATCTCAACAGGGGCTGTAAACCACGTATCCCCGGTACCGCTGACGCGGATACCAAAATCTGTTCCGTTCCGGCACATGGCCGTAACTACGGAAGCACCCTCAATATCTCGCACCGGATCCATGATCGATTTGCCCATGGCCATGGCGATGTTGAGAAAGAACTGGTCATTGCCGCCCAAGAACGCCAGAGCCTTGGCAAGGGCTTCATTATCATCAGACGTAGCCACGAAGGGCGGAGATAAGGCCCGCAACGTCAACCCCGAACAAGCGACGTTACGCTGATGCATTTCATCACCCATGGTCAGTCCGCGCGCCACGAGACTTTTCAGCGGCACACCATTCACGTGCCGAAGCGCCCGGCCCAATGCTGGGCCGAAGTCGTCACGCAGCCAGCCTAACCGTTCTAACACCTCTCCGTCATTACCGCCGAACCGCATGACCTTGCCCAGGCCTTCATTAATCGCGCAGTAAGCCCGATTTCCAAAAGTCTTGTTCTCCACTACCATTAACGGCTGGCTGACGGTGGTCATGCCGGTCATTGGGCCGACCGCGTCAAAATGGTGATTGGGATGAAAATCAAACTCACCAGCCGCTGCCTTGGATTCCGCGTCGGCAAGGTCATCGGCCCAACCTTCAAACACAGCGATACCCATGACGGCACCGCGCATAGGACCGCACATACGGTCCCATTCAACGGGCGGCCCGGCGTGCAGTATCATGCGTTCCTTGAGTTCGGAAATGGCTTCAGCGGCGGGGATTACATCCACAAGTACCGGGTCTCCGGTGACCATGCGTTCGATGGCCTGTTGATTGGCCTCCTCAATTCGCTGCATGGCTCAAGATCCCAACTTGGCCAAAAGATCGGCCAGTTCCGGGTCTCCGCCGGCGGGTGGAGTCCAATCAACCTGGATGACGTCCACCTTCTGGGCTGCTAGTTCCCCGGCAAAACCCTCCAAGCCGACATTGATTACGGACAGCGGCTCGTGTAGCAGGTCGCGGAGCGGATCTTTAGCCATTAGAACCTCCTGCATAGACATCCAGGACCGCATCCACACCAGCATTAGCCGGGGCATCAAAACCGTGCCGGCGCAACACCGCATCCAGGGCATTCACACAGCGTAGGACATTGGATTTGCGACAGACATAGCCCATCGTACCGATACGCCAGATCACACCAGCCAAGTGCCCAAATGAAGTCCCAATCTCAATACCAAAGTCATGCAGCATCTGACTGCGGACGTCCTCACCGTCTCCGCAGACTTTTGGTATGAGGATACCAGTGACGTTAGTCATGCTGTTGGTTTGGTCACCAAATAGTTCCAACCCCATGGCCATGAGGCCGGACCGCAGGGCTCGGCTAGCGAGTTCATGACGGGCAAACCCGGCTTCCAATCCTTCTTCCAAGATCACGCGTGCACATTCCCTCGCGGCATAGAGCATGGAGGTGGATTCCGTGTGGTGATTGAGACGCTTGGGGCTCCAGTAATCCATCAGCATGCCCAGATCCAGATAGTTGGAAATGATCTTTGGTCCATCACCAGCCACGTAGTCATCCGGGCGGATTCCTCCTTCAATGTGCTTGCGGTTGTTGACCACGGCAGCAGCGCGTTCGTTGATGGTGATGGGTGAGGTGCCCGGTGGACCGGACATGCACTTCTGCAGACCAGTGCTCACCGCATCCAGTTGCAAATCATCAACGGGAATAGGCATGCCGCAGAGGGTTGCAGTCGTATCCACGTATAACAACGCGTCCACCTCCCGGCAGGCAGCACTAATTCCTTCCAGAGGTTGCGCCATGGTCGTTGAAGTGTCGCCATGAACCAGAGCAACGACACGCGGCCGATGTTCGCGTATCGCGTCGCAGATGCTGTCGGTCTCAAAGACTGTGCCCCACTCGGTATCCAGGTTCACCACGTCGCCACCGACCCGCTGAGCAATCTCCGTCAAAAGATGGCCGAACCGTCCAAATCGCGGCACCAGGACCTTATCGCCACAGGATACCAATGAACCCAGACAGGCCTCAATACCCGCCCGTGCCGTGCCGTTAATCAAGAAGGTCCAATGGTTCTGTGTTTGATAAACCTGGCGGTAGAGCGCCATGGTCTCATTCATATATTCTGTAAACTCTGGATCAAACTGACCTAACATTGGGACCGACATGGCACGCAAGACGCGCGGATATACATCCACGGGCCCTGGCCCCATTATCAGGCGCGGGCTTGGATCCAGTTCCTGAAACGTTTCAGGCACCGGTGCATTCATTCGTATTTCCTCCTGCCCGCGGCGATGCATGCGGGCTTAACAGATCGCATATAGTTGAAGCGTTCACGGTCGTCGCTTTCTCCAGATCGTCAAGTCGGAATTTTTCATTGGCCTCCCCGTCATAAGGGTTGGTAGTCCAGCCATCGCCAGACGAGTTCAGCCTAATCCCTCGGGCGCCGTCGCTAGGCACACCCCACATTCCGCTTAGCAACGCCGTTTGACGGTCCCGGGCTTGGCACAGGAGTTTCACGATGCTCATGTCTTGTCCATCAAGCATGATCCGTCCTCCGGCTGGAAGTTCTCAATGACCCGCAACAAAACCTCGGCACCAGCGGCAATGTCGGATTCGGTGATGAATTCATCGGGGTTGTGACTGATGCCACCAGCGCAGCGTACGAAAATCATCCCGACATCTGTAAGGTCCGCTATAGCCGCGGCGTCGTGACCAGCGCCGCTGGGGAGGCGGACAACACGGCTCTCGTTAGTCGCGATGGCAGCTTCAATCTGTCCGGCGATCCATGGCGCGCAGGCGACGCTGTTGGCTTCGTGGACCGTTTCCACGGTCAGCGTGCATCCTCGTTTGTCCGCAATCTTAGCTAACCAGGGGTCCAACTCCGCAAGAGCCTCGATGCGCTTGACGTCTTCATCGGCGCGTATATCGATGGAGAATGTAACGCTGCCGGGAATCACATTAGTTGCTCCAGGCGCAACCTCCATACGGCCAACGGTGGCCACACAATGGGTTCGCTTGGCAGCTACTTCCTCTACCGCCAAGGCGCATTCTGCGGCCGCTAAAAGCGCGTCCTGGCGATGCCCCATAGGCACCGTCCCAGCATGACCGGCGACCCCGGAGAGGATGACCACGCGGCGCGTCGCGCCGGCTATGGCGGTCACCACACCAACCGGTTCATCCATACTTTCTAACACTGGTCCCTGTTCTATATGCAGTTCCAAATACCCAATAACATCCTCCGGCCGCTTCGCCGCCGTATCAATCTGGTCCGGATCCAAACCGAATGCGCGCAGTGCATCGGCCATGGTCATGTCGTCCATATCACGGGCTTCTAACAACTCCTTACGAAATGTTCCGGCGATGGCCCGGCTGCCCAAGTAGGTAGACTGAAAACGGACCCCTTCTTCGTCTGCAAAGCCAACTACTTCAATGGCGAATGGCATGCGAATTCCACGTCTATGGAGGTCGTGAACGCACTCGATCGCGGTGACGACACCCAACATGCCATCATATTTTCCGGCCATCACAACCGTATCCAAGTGCGAGCCGATCAGGAGCGCCGCCGCGTCCTCGCGCGCGCCTTCGTAACGGCCAATGATGTTGCCGACAGCGTCCTCGTGCACCCGCATGCCAGCCTCACGCATCCAGTCGCCAACGAGATCATTGGCTTCGCGATGTTGTGACGTCAAATATCGGCGCGTCAGGCCATTTCGGGATTCGCTCACGGTCGCCAAGGCGTCCAACCGCGACAGCATACCGGTGCTGATGGTGCTAAGGGAGCTCATGTTCATAGCTTTACTAGCGCGTCACAATCGTCGGCTAACGGCCCGAAATGGGGAAATTGGACAAGAAAAACTTACGGATTTGCATTCGCTTAGTTTGATTATCGCATTTAATTAGATTTTTTGAATATATCAGTATTTTCAAACACTTTCAAAAAATCTGAGATAATTGTGATACATTTGTCAGCGAACTTATTCCGGATGGATTTTGGCCGAAGACGACCGCGCCCAAACCTCTGAAAACGGCGGGTGGATCGAATCCAATTCATTAAAGGCTCTCCGGATCATGGCTATGTAGTCCCGGTAGGTAACTTCGCAGCCTACTACCTCTCGCTCAAGGCCAAAGCGATGGAGATCATCACGGTGATGGAAGTGCATGATGGCTTCAGGGTGCTGGGGGTTGGACATCATAACCCTATCCAAGATTTCTGTTCTCCAGAACGCGATACACCACGTCAACCTTTCGTACCCATTCAATGAAAGTGTCCTGGGCCGGCTCTAGATCAGCAATTAAAGTTGCCAACTGTTCGGTAAAAGGCACGCGACGCATGATCGTATCCATTCGTAGTTTCTCGTCGCACCAAGACCGCAGCCTTTCCGCCATCTTACGTATGCGCGCAGGTAGCGGTTGACTCGGCGTTCAGAAGTAAATACGGAGCAGAATGTAACCCATCAAAAATGACTGAATTGTATTTTTGTAAACTTAGATGGACGGGAAAAGAAGAGTGTTGGATCAACCACGTGTAAACGCAATGAACGGCGCAGAAGCCATGGTTCGGATGTTGGAAGCGCATGGCGTGCGCCATATTTTTGGACTCTGCGGAGACACTACGCTTCCGTTTTACGACGCGCTCTACCGTCTTGATCACAAGATGCAACACATCCTAACCCGCGACGAACGTTCCGCCGCCTACATGGCGGATGGCTATGCCCGAGTGACTAGTAAAGTTGGCGTGTGCGAAGGCCCATCGGGTGGTGGCGCTACTTACATCCTTCCAGGTTTGGTCGAAGCCAACGAATCATCCGTCTCGATCCTCGCGATTACATCGGACGTGTCGGTTAAGGCACGCGGCCACTATCCGTTGACCGAGTTGGACCAGGAAGGGCTCATGCGCCCGCTGACCAAATGGAATACGGTCATCAACCGCTCCGATATGATCCCCGACTTAGTTCGGACGGCGTTTCGGAAGATGACCACAGGTCGGCCAGGCTCCGCGCACCTGGGTCTGCCCATCGACGTACAGCGCGACGAAGTCGACCCCGACGCCGTCTGGGCGGACCCCAGCCACGGCTTTTTTCCGGCCTATCCCGTTGGACCAGACATGATAGAGATCGAAAAGGCATTGGAGGCCATACAATCGGCCTTCTTCCCCGTAGTTATCGTGGGCGGTGGTATCCTGCTAGCCGGCGGAGAAGCCGAGTTCCAAACCTTTGTTGAAAGCCTAGACATTGCCGTAGCTACCACTATTTCCGGCCAGGGCACCATCTCCGAAGCGCACCCCAACTGCGTCGGCGTCGTCGGATCGAACGGCGGCGTACCGGCGACCAGAGACTTGGTCAAGAAGGCCGACCTAATCGTATTCATCGGGTGCCGAGCCGGTTCGGTGACGACCGAGCTCTGGCGTTATCCAACCAAGACGACGCGAATCGTGCATATCGATTCTGATCCCGAGGTTATCTCCGCATCCTACGACACAGAAGTCGCAGTGGTCTCTGATGCGCGCCTCGCTTTGTCCGCCATGAACAAGCTCTTGGCCGACAATCCGCCCGCTGGCGCAGGCTTCGGAGGCGCCGAGGTTGTGGCCACTCAGAAAAAGATCAAATGGGACGCCTTTAACGCCCTGGCTGCCAGCGACGACAGCCCCATCAAACCGGAACGCACCGTGGCCACGCTTCGAAAGATACTGGATGACGAAGCCATCATCGTTGCCGACCCGGGCACGCCGTGCCCTTACGTTTCCGCCTATTACGAAGTTCGAACGACGGGCCGTACTTTGTTCTCGAACCGTGCACACGGCGCACTAGGATACTCCTTATCGGCTGCCATGGGGGCCCAAATTGGACGGCCGGATAAGAAGATCGTCGCCATGATGGGCGATGGCAGTTTCGGCTTTACCTGCGGCGAATTGGAAACCGTGGTCCGCAAAAACATGCCGATCACCTTCATCGTGTTTTCCAACTCGGTGTACGGCTGGATCAAGGCCGGTCAGAAGACGGGCTTCGATGAACGCTACTTCTCTGTCGATTTCAACCGGACAGACCACGCTGCCGTAGCCAATGCCTTCGGCGTAAAATCCTACTCGGTTGAAGATCCTGCACAGTTGGAAAGCGTGCTCCGCGAGGCCGTCAATTACGGTGGCCCGACCCTGGTCGACATCATTTCTCAACCGCTGCAAGAAGCTGCCGCACCGGTCAGCGAATGGATTGCATGACTAAGGCAGCAGCTTTCGTCATCTGCGGCCCCGGCAACGCGGGGATCGACGAGGGCCTGCTGACCGTGGAGGATAACTCGGGTCAGATCCAAATTCTATTTACCTGAGAGACACCCTCAGAAACGATCCGGTCGAAACGGTTCGAGGTCTACGCTTGGCGTATTGTCCGTGGCCAGTTCGGAAATGAGCTTGCCCGTGATCCCGCCAAAGGTCAGCCCCAGATGATCGTGGCCGAAGGCAAATAGAACGTTTCGATGCAGGGGTGAACGCGCGATCACCGGTTTAGCGTCTGGATGGGAGGGCCTCGGTCCCATCCACTCCGCAAATTCCTGATGCGACGCAAGTCCTGGAAACAGGGCCTGAGCATGGGCGCGCACGATCTTGGCATAGCGCATGTCTGCCGGCGCATCGAGGCCCGCGAATTCAGCCATGCCGCCAACGCGAATACCTTCCCGCATTGGCGTCACCGCTACGTGGCGTTCGACAGACATGATCGCCCCGGTCATAGCCACTTCGGAACCCACGAAATGGGTATGATATCCACGCTCCGCCTCAAGAGGGATGGAAGTGCCCAACTGTTTTGCCAAAGGTCGCGACCACACGCCGGCTGCCAATACCAATACCTCCACTGGTATTTCGCTCGTGTCGGTCAAAATATCACTCACTCCCTCCGACCCAACTTTGAAACCGCGAACCTCGGCACGATGATATGTGCCGCCTCGCGCTAAGAATAATTGCGCCAGAGCTTGCACAAGACGCAGAGGGTCGGCCGTGTTAGAAAAGTTCGCGACCCGATAGGCGCGAATAATATTTTCCGAGAGATTAGGCTCCACCTGGCGAGCTTCGTTGCCATCAAGAAGATCCAGAGCCAC
>DFRF01000053.1 GCA_002378125.1 Rhodospirillaceae bacterium UBA3470
GGACTGCTCGGAGAATCGCTGGACAATTTTGCCGATGCGGCAGTATACGCAATAGCCCTTTATGCGGTTGGGCGTGGGGTGAAAATGCAAGTGCGCGCCGCCCACATTGCTGGTGTACTCCAGCTGATTCTAGCCATAGGCGTACTTGCGGAAGTGATGAGACGCTTTGCATTTGGGAGTGAACCTGAATCGCTGGTTATGATGGCTATCGCGTTCGTCGCAATGATTGCCAATATCAGCTGCCTTCTTCTCATATCCAAACATCGAGAGGGCGGGGCGCATATGAAAGCGAGCTGGATCTTCTCCGCCAATGACGTGGTCGTTAACATGGGAGTCATTACCGCCGGCGCCTTGGTCGCGTGGACCGGATCTAATTACCCGGACCTAATTATCGGCACGATCACGGGTGTGATTGTGCTGAACGGTGCCAGGCGGATTCTGGCGCTTAAGAGCTAGCACCGTTCGGCGCGGCTCGGCGAGAATGGCTTGAGGGTGCCGAGCGCTGTCGGCCCCGCTCACTCCGTATCGTCACGGCCTATTCTCAAGCCCGCGGCATGAGTGCAACCTCGCAACCTCAGCACCGACCAGAGCATCCCGCCGAGCCCAATAAGAGGGGCCAAATAGACAGCGCGGTCAGTGTACAGATTCATGGCCAGACTGGTGAAAAACATCAACGAGAAAATGACGAGGAACGCACAAAGCGCCTTTTTTTGCATGAATACTCCAACATTATGCGCATGTTACCGCTACGTTATGTCAGCCGCGGCGCTCCCAGCTCAATCCATTTCCGGTCACCGACTACGGCGATACGGCCAAAATCTATTCAGCGAGCGATGTCCATCTTGAAATCTCCATGCATGGCGTACAAGTCCTCTTAACCTTCGAAATCAACCAGGTCATGAACCAAACCGGGCTTGCGAGCAACCGCAAACCGTTCCCGAAGCATAGCATACATGTGCTCTAAGTCGCTTCGAGACAACCTGCCACGGCATGCCAGGCAATGACACCACTGTGCTCCTCTAGGGCCCCGAAAACTGTGCCGCATTGCGATCTTCGGATCGACCGTGGCCATAGAGATCGGCATTTTGATGCTGTCTGTGCTCATGCTCGAACTCCAGACTGGAATGGCTAATATCAAACTGGTCTTCCAACCGCCGCTTAATCTGGCTCTTAATGTCTTCCATTCGTGACCAGGCATCTGCCATCAACACCACATGGCAGTCGAGAGCTGGCTCACTCTCCTCCATCTGCCAGAGATGCACATGATGCACGTCGTCGACGCCCTCTACACCACGCATCATGCTCAAAACGGATTTGCTATCGATATCCGGTGGACTTCCAAGCATCAATGTGCGAATCGGACCGCCTATCTCGGCGAAAGACAAGTAAAGGATATAAACCGCAATACCGATCGTGATCGCCGGGTCTATCCACCACATGTCATATAGAATAATAAGTGTGCCGCTGACGACTACGGCAACAGAGGCAAGTGCATCCGAAAGATTATGCAGGAACAAAGCGCGAATATTCACACTGCCTTTCTGCATTGAATAAGTCAAAACCGCTGTCAGCGCGTCCACGACCAGCGCGATAGAGCCAAGGACAACCACCGTCCACGCCTGCACTTCGGGCGGGCTGATAATACGCATACCGCCTTCGTAAATTAGATAAATTCCAATCAAGATCAATGTAGTGTAATTAATTAAGGCAGCCACCACTTCAACGCGCCCGTATCCGAAAGTCATGCGTTCGTCAGCTGGCCGTCTTGAGATCTTGCGTGCCGCGAAGGCGATCACCAGGGCGGCCATGTCGGAAAAATTATGCAGGGCATCCGCGATCAGCGCGAGGCTTCCCGAAAGTATACCACCGACGATTTGAGCCACGGTCAGAATACCATTGGCCCAAATGGCTATGGATACACGGCGATCGCCGGTATCGGGCTCAACGTGTGCGGCTCCATGATCATGCGGCATAGTTTTCTCCTTGCGAATGGCTCAGCCGCTCAAGCCGACGAGCTGGCGGCGTCTTCTAGCTCCGCTGGGTTTACCGGCACGTTACAACGGCACGGTCACTCTGAGTCATCAATACGTAACGGCGATTCTCGAATATTTTCACGAACGGTGCGGACAACTGCCTCTTAAAACGATCCAGGTCGTCCGGTTGGACGGCGACATATAGCGATCTACCGGGGGAATTCTTCACTTCTCGGAGAATCAAATCCAAACTCTTTTCTCGGACTTTTTCCTGACTGTAATAGCGGGCCGAAAAAGGCGCATCATCCAAATAGATGAGCGGAGCTGCGCCATTCTCCGGCTGCCGATAATAGCAGGCAATCAACCCCTTTTCCGTCTTTATACTTCCAGGATGCAGGTAAATCCAGGCACCAGCGACCAAAGACAAAGTCGGCACAAACAGCGCAAACGGCCACAAACATAGGTCTAGCCAGCGGGAGGTCACGCCCGAGCTTTGCATACCGCGCACCATTAGCAGCGCCATGAATGGCAGCCCAGGAAGTACGTAACTAGCGAGAATATTTCCCGAAAAAGTAAAGAACAAACTAGGCATGAAAGCGGCTAGCAACAATAACTTGTTGTCGTCATCACTAAGGCCACGCCGTATAGCACCAAACCCCCAATCGTCATTTCGAAGCAGCAGAAAAAGCCCGCTCAACGCCAGTGGCGACCAGGGCAGGGTCGCATACAAGGTCAGCAGCCATATAGTTCCACGAACTTCATCATGGGCGCTTCCATAAATATCCCCAACCCAACCTGGATCCAGAAAGCGCTTAATGTGCTCTCCAACAAGGAAATAGTCGATAAATCCCGGCGTCTTCAGTTCAGCCAACAGATACCATGGCGCCGTCATTAATAGCATCACGATGGTGCCGCCAACGACCGGCAAGCGCCTTAGGTCGCTCCAGCGGTGCGTCCACAGCAACCACAAAAATAACGGGCCGCCGACCAGAACAAAGGTCAGCGGACCTTTAGCGAGCAGCCCCACGGCCAGACCCAAAAAGCAAACCCAGCCCCAGACCAAGCCTTCACCACGCAGGGCCAAAGCTGCGCCGGTCAGGCCTGCGGTAGTTCCCAGGCCCAGGAACGGATCCGTCATTACGGCACCGGCGAGTACGTAAGCCAGGCTGGACGATGCAAATATCAGGCTGGTTATAAGGGCACTTTGACGACTTACCAGGCTCGACGCGTAACGCCAAACCAGCCACACCATACCCAACTGAGCCAGCCAGGCCGGAAAACGAAGTGCGAACTCGTCCCAGCCGAGAACCTTATACGACACGGCCTGAATCCAGAATGACAGCGGCGGCTTTCCCCAGAATGGCAGGCCCGGCTCAAACCAGGGAGTGATCCAGTCCCCCGATATTGCCATGCCCCGGGCAATATTCGCATAGCGCGCTTCCGTGGTATCAGTAAAGGGTAAAAAGGCCATGGAGATCCAACGACTGAGTAGAACGACCATTAGTGCGAGCACCAGCTTTTCCGTTGGCGAGCGAGGCACCAGCTTCCAGTCACGGCGATTTTCAATGGTCCCTGGCATTACAACCTCCACGCGCCGAAGCCGCTTCCCCTCCGCGGACGGCGCTCAACACCTCACGAACCAAATAGATCGGTCGGCGCTTAGCCTCCAGGTAGGTTTTCCCAACGTACTCCCCCAGTATTCCAAAAGTAATAAGTTGCACACCGCCCAAGCAGGTAATTAAAGCAATCAATGATGGATACCCGGCCACCTGCGCACCAAACACCATTGCCTTGAATATAATCCATAACCCGAAGCCGCCGCCAAAAATAGCGCTAAAAACACCCATTACCGCAGCCCACCGAAGAGGCGCGATGGAAAAAGAGGTGATGCCTTCCATGGCCAGCCCAATTAAACCCGCGTAATTCCATTTTGTCTTGCCCGCCACTCTGGCGCCGCGGTCATACTGAATCACTTCTGTAGGCATCCCAACCCAAGAAAATAACCCCTTCATGTAACGGTTTCGTTCGGGCAACTCGAGCACGGCTTGCAGACAACGCCGGCTCATCAAACGAAAATCACCCACATCCGCAGGAATCTCGCAGTCACTCAATCGATTCAATAGGCGGTAAAACAGATAGGAACTGGCGCGCTTAACCCAGCTTTCTCCGCACCGGGTACGGCGTTGCATCAGGACGACATCGACACCAGCCCGCCAAGCTTCGACCATTTTAGGAATACACTCAGGAGGGTCCTGTAAGTCCGCGTCCAGAATAACCACCGCCTCACCGGCAGCATAGTCGAGACCGGCGGTCAATGCGGCTTCTTTCCCAAAGTTTCGACTGAGGCGCACCAGCCTGATCCAGGAATATCGACGGGACTGCTCAACCAGGTACTCATAACCATCATCCTTGCTACCGTCATCCACGAAGATGGCTTCGAAAAAAAAGCCGACCTCACGCATTACTTTATCAAGGCGAGGCAGACAAACTGGCAGTACCTCTCTCTCATTATATATCGGTATAACCAGACTAATGACCGGGACTTCAGCCTCAACCGAATAACCGCTAGAATTTTTAATCATGGAAAACCCACTTTCTATAAAAACCGTAACTTCCAATTGCCACGAATGCGGTAACAAAAATCTGAGCAATGCCAGCAGAAAAACCAAACCCGGAGTTAAGAGTCACGAACAGGAACAAGTTAAGGCTCCATGTCAGAATGCATGCCAGGATGTAGACCGGCACCGGACTTGGAGACACACGACCAGAAAAAGTAAAAATTTTTTGCAACGGATAGTTAGCTATGGCGCCCGCAATCGCTCCGACCCCGGTAGCCCAGGCGGGCGGAACGTCGACCGTCATTAATAGCGCCATAATCAACCAATGGACTCCCGTGGCCGCACCGCCGCAAATTAGAAAGCGTAGATACCTCTTTATTCGCGTTCTCCATCCGTCGTCTGGATCCGAATTGGGCGTCCCTGCTCTCGAGATTGCGCTCACCATTCTCGACATGGTCCACTGTCGCAACCTTGTGACGGCTACCAAGGCCATTCGGAAATTCATTGCTTATCTCGAACTGTCCCGGTGACATCTTAAGGACAGTGAAATCCACTGACTCATTTCAAAGCGTCCTCATCGCGCTCGCCAGTATCAATACGCAAGGCGGCCTCAACGCCAGCCACAAGAATTCGGCCGTCACCCGGATGACCCTCCCCTGTCCTGGCGGCCCTCTCAATCACGATCACGACCTCCTCCACGCGGGCATCAGCGATGTCGACTTCCAGCTTTGTCATTCGTAATCGACCGTAGGCGTCGTCAATGACGCCGTGACCATAGGTCTCCAGCGGAACGGCCGCCACCGAAGGCGGCTCCGGCAGCTGCGCTAAGGCGTCAATCACCTTGTTGACCATGTTGTTTCGTACGTAAGCTTTTATCTCTTTCATTACGGTCTCCTTATCGGCCGCCATCGACGATGCCGGCCGTTCTCAGATTTTAGAATTCAACATCGTCCCGGCGGGCGCCGGCAAACCAGGGATAGACCACCGGAATGACCAGCAGGGTCAGCAAGGTGGAGGTTATCAAGCCCCCCACGACCACGGCGGCGAGTGGACGCTGAACGTTGGCGCCAATGCCATCGGCGATCAGCAGCGGAAGCAGGCCAAGCATAGAGGTAAGCGCGGTCATCAGCACCGGTCTCAATCGCCGCATGGCGCCGGTTCGCGCGGCCTCGAAAACGTCCATGCCTTCGTCGCGCAATTGGTTTATGTAGCTCACAAGGACCACGCCGTTGAGTACCGCGACG
>DFRF01000093.1:0-1820 GCA_002378125.1 Rhodospirillaceae bacterium UBA3470
CGTCGTCCACGTCAAAACCACCGCAATGTAAGGGCGAGATATGCCGGCTATCGCACTAATAATGATCAATCCGCGCCCTTGCCACCGTTTGCAACGGACCAGCCCACTGGATCCGCTAGGAAAGTGCGCACGCCCTCTATAGCCTCGACGCTAAAATAGTTTCCATCCTCCGCAACCTTTAAGACATCCTCCCAGGTGCACAGGTAGTGCAAAGTGACCCCCGCCTCTCTCAAAGCATCCAAGGCGTTTGGAAAAGCGCCATAAAAGAAAACGACAAAGATGTCACTAACTTCGCCACCAGCAGTTAGCAAGGCTTCCACAAAGTTGATCTTGGAGCCACCGTCGGTGGCCAAATCTTCCACCAGAAGAACTCTTTTACCCTGTTCGAGAGAGCCTTCAATCTGAGCGTCGCGACCAAAACCTTTTGGTTTCTTGCGCACATACAACATGGGTTTGTCCGTACCCGCAGCGATCCACGCGGCGTAGGGTATACCCGCGGTTTCACCACCAGCCACGTAGTCGGTGCCCGCCAGATCCATATTTCGCTCCAGCATCTCGATGCCCATCTTAACCATGCGGCGACGCGCTTCAGGAAAAGAAATGACCCACCGGCAATCGATGTAAACCGGGCTGGCCCAGCCAGCCGTCAGTTTGTAGGGTTCTTCGGGGCGGAAATTGACCGCCTTGATGTCCAGGAGCCACTTCGCCGTTTCCAAACTTTCCGCCTTACTGGCACCATTGTTCATGAGAAACTCCTTTGTATTGCCCGAGTATTTCTAAGGCGTTCCTGGGTCCCAAACAATCGATGAATCGAGCTTCCATTCACAGTCACGGCTAACACGTCGGAAGGACTCATGTGCTTCCAATATTGACGCGGCGGACGGCCTGCCCCCAAATGCTGCATAGGAGGGTTCACCTTGAACAATCGACAGGACCGACGGCGCCAAAAGAAGAAGCAGTACGCCGAATACGGGAAAATCATACAGCAGGCGCACAAATGTCTGGAAGAGGGCGCGACACGCGATGCCGAAATTGGGTTCCGCAATGCCGCTCAAGCCGATATCGCCGCAGCCGAACCCCACCACATGCTCGCCATCATGGCCTATCAATCGGGACGCCTGGAGGAGGCGGGTAATCACATCATCGAAGCCACCATGCGTGCCGACGACGATCCGGCGATCCATGCGGATTGCGGCGCAATTATGAACATGCTGGGTAGGCCACAGGAGTCCGAGGCCGCTTGCCGACATGTCATCGACCTGGAACCAGACCACATCGAAGCTTACAACAATCTCTCCGTTGCCCTATCCCTTCAGGACCGGCATGAAGAGGCTTTAAAGGTTTGCGACGCCGCTTTGGAGCGCCGTCCGGAGTACGTCGATACCCTGGTAAACAAGGCTAATCTTCTGGTGAAGATGGACGACCCCGTGGCCGGTATTGAGGTATTCGCAACGGCCATTGCCGTCGCGCCAGAAAACCCCTTGGCGCGGGTGAACCTCGGGACGGCGTTGCGATTAGTCGGCGAGCTAGACGCGGCGGAGGATCAATGCCGCGAAGGTATCGCGCTACGGCCCGACTATCCCGAAGCACATGCCGGGCTTGGCATGGTGTTGGCCGCCCGCGGTGATTTCGAAGGCGCCATTGCCGCCTTCCTCAAAGCATTGAAGCTCAGGCCGGGCTTCTCAGCGGCGCAGTTGAATCTGGCCGCCGCCCAATTCAAAACTGGCGACCTACAGGCCTCGGAAACGGCATATCGCAATATTATCGCTACCCATCCGACCAGCGCGTCGGCGCAAACGGGTTTGGGGATCGTGCTTCTC
>DFRF01000093.1:2213-4813 GCA_002378125.1 Rhodospirillaceae bacterium UBA3470
TCAGAGGGCGAAGCGTGGCTGAACCTCGCGTCTGCTCTGGGGCCAGACATGCCGCCGGAGGACGTCGCCCAAATGTTGGAACTGGCCGCTGACACCCGGCTTGGCCTTGAACAGCGCATCGCGATTCGATTCGCTCTCGGTGAAGTTGCCGACAAACGCGGAGAACACAACGCCGCGTTCTCGCATTTCCGCCAGGCTAATGACGCCCGTCAGACAGCCATGACGAAATTGGACAAGGTCTATGATCCCACAGCCATGGATCAATTGGCTGAGCGTATAATGACAATCTTCCACGATGCCGGTACGCCAGCCGACAACGCCAACGCCAGCGAACAGCCCGTATTCGTATTAGGCATGCCGCGCGCCGGCACCACCCTTGCGGCACAAATCATCGCCAGTCATCCGGATGCCGAAAGCCGAGGGGAAGCCGCCAGCATATCGTCACTCGTTCCTAACTTCCCTGACGACATCGACGACGGGGAGGTCAGTGCGCCCGGCAATCGCGCCTTGGCATCATTGGCGTCCTCGGCAATGCGGGTGGTAGACAAGACTCCGTTCCATTTTATGCATATCGGATACATCCGCCGCCACCTGCCAAATGCCCGCATTGTGCTCTGTAGGCGTGACAATGAAGACGTTGCCTTGTCTTGTTATTTTCAGAATTTCCTCGGCGACCATCCGTGGGCTACGGACCTAGGCGACATCCGACGGTTCATTGCCTTCCACGACCGTCTTGCGGACCATTGGCAAGGTCTGTACGCCGACGCCATTATGGAACTTCACTACGAAGCGGTGATCGCCGATGCAGAAACCCAATGTCGCCGTTTGATCGATCACGTTGGACTGCCATGGGATGACAGATGCTTGTCATTCCACGAAGCCCGGGGATCGGTTCTGACGGCATCAAATTGGCAGGTGCGGCAACCTCTTTATGATCACGCCGTGGGCCGGGCCCAACATTACGACACCTATCTAGAACCGTTGCGCGCGCAATCCGATTAAGCGTGAACGCGGATCAGTTTCGTTCGCAGGCGATAGCGAATAAGGTATGCGATGGCAGACTGGGCCGCTTTGGTCTCCGGCATGGAGCACTTCGCATGTGATCGTCCATATTCGTTATACCAGAGATTGCTCACGGCACATGCGACGAGGTTTCGCCTGTGCTTCCGCGATGCTACCAATGCCCTTAATGAACAGAGAAACACAACCATGATCGACGACGGACAGCGCATTTGGGTGCTGGCGGATGACAGGGCGGGGAACCGCTCGCAGGTCCTCGGCGTGGCGACATGCCTTCGAATACCGGTGGAGGTCAAGAACCTCTCCTACGGGCCTCTCGCTGGGCTTCCAAATGTCTTATTGCCCGTCAGTCGGATGACCCTGGACTGGAGCAGTCGTCGACAACTTATTGCACCGTGGCCCGACCTCGTAATTGCCGCCGGGCGGCGTACGGCCTTGATCGCGCGCTATATCAAACGCATCTCTGGTGGATCGACGCGTCTGGTCCAGATTATGAACCCTGGCGGCGCCTTGGAAGATTTCGATCTCTTGTGCGTGCCCACCCATGATCCGGCCGTATATGGCGAAAACGTCATAACGATTACCGGCGCACCGCACGGTATCACACGCGATGTCCTTGCCGACGCGCGGAGCACATGGATGCCGAAACTCGTGGACCTCCCGGCCCCGCGCATTGCGCTCATGGTTGGCGGATCAACCCGACGACGGACGTTCACCGATGTTATGGCAGCAGATCTGGCAACCCGGGCGTCCGCAAAAGCAAACGCCGCCGGCGGCTCGCTCTTAGTCTCAACCAGCCGACGGACGGGCACCGCGACGTCTGCCTTGATTGAAGGCATCGATGCGCCATCAAGGATCTTCCAATGGGGGAACATGACGGAGAACCCGTATGTGGGCTTTCTGGCCTGCGCTGATGTGATTATCGTCACCGGCGATTCCATCTCCATGTGCACCGAATCCTGCGCGTCCGGCGTTCCCGTTTACCTATTCGCCCCGCCAGACCTGGTGAGCGCTAAGCACGGGCGGTTTCATCAAACACTGCGCAACAACGGATATGTCACCGACCTGGCGTCGAACAGGGATGCGCTGACGCATCCGCCCCTCAACCCGGGAAACGAAATCGCGGACGCGGCCCGCAAGTTAATGGGCTGGTAGGCGATGCCAAAATTTTCCGCCAACATCATCTACCTGTTCAACGAGGTCGACCTAATTGATCGGATTTCGGCCGCTGCCGCCGTCGGTTTTCAGGCAGTTGAATGCCAGCGTCCCTATGAGTTGCCGCCATCAGTTGTCCGCGACCTTCTGGAGGCACATGGCATGCAGATGGTGTTAATAAATACGCCCGCGCATCCGTCCTGGCCCAATGACAGCGGCATTGCCACATACCCTGACCGCACCCCCGCATTTCGTGAAACAGCGGCGCGCGCCATGGAGTATGCGGCCGAGGTTGGGTGCCCCCGCGTGCACGTGGTGGCCGGACAGTTGAATTGCCTTATCGATCCGATGGCTGCGGAGGAGACGTTTCTCTCCAACATTATTTGGGCAGCCGACCAGGGGCGTTCGTTGGGTGTCAAAATCCT
>DFRF01000156.1:0-7952 GCA_002378125.1 Rhodospirillaceae bacterium UBA3470
ATGTTACTCGATGATTTCTGCGACGACACCGGCACCAACGGTACGTCCGCCCTCGCGAATGGCGAAGCGCAGACCATCGTCCATGGCGATTGGCGCAATCAAGTTCACCACCATCGATATGTTGTCGCCCGGCATCACCATCTCCGTACCTTCTGGCAATTCTACGGTACCGGTCACATCCGTGGTCCGGAAGTAGAACTGCGGACGGTAATTCGAGAAAAACGGCGTGTGACGTCCGCCCTCGTCCTTCGTCAGGATGTACGCCTCGCACTTGAACTTCGTGTGCGGCGTTATCGAACCCGGTGCCGCGAGGACCTGGCCACGCTCAACTTCCTCACGCTTCGTCCCACGCAGCAGAACACCAACGTTGTCGCCCGCTTCACCCTGATCCAGAAGCTTACGGAACATCTCAACGCCCGTGCACGTCGTCTTCTCCGTGTCCTTGATGCCGACGATCTCGATCTCTTCGCCGACGTTGACCACGCCGCGCTCGATACGACCCGTCACAACCGTGCCCCGACCGGAAATCGAGAACACGTCCTCGATCGGCATCAGGAACGGCTGATCCTTCGGGCGATCCGGCTGCGGCACATACTCGTCAACCGCCGCCATCAGCTCCATGATAGCATTCTTGCCCGTCGCCACGTCGCCATCTTCTAACGCACCCAGCGCCGTACCCTTGACGATCGGAATATCGTCGCCCGGGAAATCGTAGCTCGACAGAAGCTCGCGAATCTCCATCTCGACAAGCTCTAAAAGCTCCTCATCGTCAACCTGATCAACCTTGTTCATGAACACAACCAAGGCCGGAACACCAACCTGACGGGCCAAAAGAATATGCTCACGCGTTTGCGGCATCGGACCGTCAGCCGACGAAACAACCAAAATCGCGCCGTCCATCTGCGCCGCACCAGTGATCATGTTCTTCACATAGTCAGCGTGACCCGGACAGTCCACGTGCGCGTAGTGCCGGTTCTCCGTCTCATACTCAACGTGCGCAGTCGAAATCGTGATCCCACGCGCTTTTTCTTCGGGCGCCTTGTCAATGTCATCATACGCCTGGAACTCAGCACCGCCGGCTTCCGCCAGAACCTTCGTGATCGCCGCAGTCAAAGTCGTCTTACCATGGTCAACATGACCAATCGTGCCAATGTTGCAATGTGGCTTTGTACGTTCAAACTTCTCTTTCGCCATCGGTGTGTACTCCGTAAACCTCTAAATTACTTACACTGTTTAACCGGCGAGTTTCGCCTGTATCTCTTCTGAGACTTGGTTGGGCACAACGTCGTAATGATCGAAATGCATAGTAAACTGGGCTCGCCCCTGCGATAGCGACCGCAATGTGTTCACATAACCGAACATGTTCGCGAGGGGCACTTCAGCATTAATGACCCGCGCATTTCCGCGCTGTTCCATACCGCTGACCTGGCCCCGACGACTATTCAGGTCGCCGATGATGTCACCCATGTATTCCTCGGGTGTCACCGCTTCGACCCGCATAATTGGCTCGAGTAGTTGGGCTTTGGCTTCCTGACATCCCTCGCGGAAGGCCGCGCGGGCCGCAATCTCGAAGGCCATGACGCTCGAATCGACGTCGTGCGAATCGCCGTCGTAAAGAGTTGCCTTCACACCGGTAACTGGGAAACCCATGAGGATACCGGCGGACATTGCGGAATTGAGACCCTTTTGAACGCCAGGTATGTATTCCCGGGGCACGTTACCGCCAACGACCTTGCTTTCGAACTCGAACCCATCGGGAATTGGCTCAAACAAAATCTTGAGGCGCGCATACTGACCTGAGCCGCCCGTCTGTTTCTTGTGTGTGTAGTCGATGTCGGCGGTTTTCGAGATAGTTTCTCGGTAAGCCACCTGTGGCTGACCAATGTTTGCGTCTACCTTGAACTCCCGCAACATGCGATCGACGATAATCTCCAGGTGCAACTCTCCCATGCCCTTGATAATCGTCTGTCCGCTTTCGGTGTCACTGGCAACCCGGAACGACGGATCTTCCGCGGCTAGACGACCGAGCGCCACAGACATTTTTTCCTGGTCACTCTTAGTTTTAGGCTCGACGGCGATCTCAATCACCGGATCGGGAAACTCCATGCGCTCCAGGATGACCTGGTCGTCAGGGTCGCAGAGCGTGTCACCGGTGGTGGTCTCCTTGAGCCCCACTAAGGCAATGATGTCGCCGGCGCGGGCTTCCTTGATCTCTTCACGGGAATTTGCGTGCATTTCCAGCATACGGCCAACGCGCTCACGTTTGCCCTTCACCGTGTTCATAATGCTCTTGCCCTGCTCCAGTACGCCGGAATAGATCCGGACGAAGGTCAGGGAGCCCACAAACGGGTCGTTCATGATCTTGAAGGCTAGGCAAGAGAAGGATTCATCGTCGGAATTATGGCGCTCGATTTCTTCGTCGCTCTGGGCTTTTACGCCCGTAATCGCCTCCACGTCCGTAGGGCTTGGCATATAATCCACAACCCCGTCCAAGAGTGGTTGTACCCCCTTGTTCTTAAACGCACTGCCGCAGAAAACCGGCACGAAGATACCGTCGATCGTTCCTTTCCGAATGCAACGTTTGAGCGTGGTCTCATCGGGCTCATTGCCCTCGAGGTAGGCTTCCATCGCCTCATCATCGACCTCGATCGCCGTTTCGATAAGTTTCTCGCGTAAGGAAGCCGCGTCATCCGCCATATCAGCCGGAATGTCTTCTTCGTGGAACTCCGCGCCAAGGCTTTCGTCGTCCCAGATGATGGCTTTCATCTTCAGCAGGTCGACAACACCCTTGAGTTCGGCTTCTGCGCCGACGGGGAGTTGCACGACCAACGGGTTCGCGCCCAGACGGTCGACAATCATATCGACACAGCGATAGAAGTCGGCACCAATGCGGTCCATCTTGTTGATAAAACACATGCGTGGCACGCCATATTTGTCAGCCTGACGCCAGACCGTTTCCGATTGCGGCTCAACGCCAGCGACACTGTCAAAAACGGCGACGGCGCCGTCCAACACGCGGAGCGAACGTTCTACCTCAATAGTGAAATCCACGTGACCTGGGGTGTCGATTATGTTGATGCGGTGATCGTTCCAAAACGCAGTGGTGGCGGCGGAGGTGATCGTAATGCCACGCTCCTGCTCTTGCTCCATCCAGTCCATAGTGGCGTTGCCGTCATGGACTTCACCGATCTTGTAGGACTTACCAGTGTAATATAGGATTCGCTCGGTAGTCGTAGTCTTACCGGCATCAATGTGAGCCATAATGCCGATATTACGATAGCGATCCAGGGGAGTGGTTCTAGCCATTCTTCTTGCTCTTCACTAAAAAATTACCAGCGATAGTGGGAAAAGGCTTTGTTAGCCTCTGCCATCTTGTGCGTATCTTCACGTTTTTTCACTGCCGCTCCCCGATTATTCGATGCATCAAGCAACTCTCCTGAAAGACGCTCCACCATGGTGTTCTCGGAGCGCTTGCGGGCGTTATCGACGATCCAACGGATGGCCAGCGCCTGGCGACGTTCGTGGCGGACTTCCACAGGCACCTGATAGGTGGCGCCTCCAACACGGCGGGAGCGCACTTCGACACTGGGCTTCACGTTGTCGATGGCTTCGTGGAACACTGCGACCGGGTCGCCCGTACCCTTCGACTCGATGATGTCCAAGGCACCGTAAACAATACGTTCGGCGGCGGATTTTTTGCCGTCTTTCATGAGACTATTCATAAACTTGGTGATGACCAGGTCCTTGAACTTCGGATCGGGAAGAACTTCCCGTTTTTCGGCGGCGTGGCGACGCGACATAATCTATATCCCTCGAATGCCTTATTTCGGCCGTTTGGCGCCGTATTTAGAGCGCCGCTGACGGCGGTCGGATACACCCTGCGTATCCAACGTGCCGCGAATGATATGGTAGCGGACACCCGGTAAATCCTTGACGCGACCGCCGCGGATCATGACCACAGAGTGTTCCTGGAGGTTGTGGCCTTCACCCGGAATGTAGCTGGTCACTTCGAAGCCGTTGGTGAGACGCACACGGGCGACCTTACGAAGAGCCGAGTTCGGCTTCTTTGGTGTGGTCGTATAGACCCGTGTGCAGACGCCGCGTTTCTGTGGGCACGCTTCTAAAGCGGGCACTTTATTTCGCTCAACGGGCCGCTTACGCGCTTTACGAATCAACTGATTAATTGTCGGCATTTCTGTCGTCCATTCCTCGTGTCAGAACCACATCCCCCGAACCCGGGGCTGTCGGGCGTTCGCGTTCTAGTGCAAAACACCGTACCTTCCACGGTAAGCGAAGCATCAGAAAGTCTGCTCGGAGCTCATCCGCCAAGGTATCGGCACGCACGCGCATTTTCGGGTCGCCCAGAACGCCCAAAAAGCGCACTTCCAAATTTTTTCGTCCTTGATGCGTCAGGGCTACGTCTAGACCGTTTAGTCTACCACCAACCCCCGCACTGTGGCCGGGAATATAGTGACGGCCCCTTTCACCGTCAAGCAGAATAAATGCTTATTTTATAGGGAGTTGCGGCAGTAAAACCGAAGCTCAGCCGCCGCATAGTTAAAATTCGTCACCCTATTCACTCGGCGCCGTCGGCTATAACCTCTTCGGTGGGGGCTTCAAAACCGAGTGCAGTGGCCAATTCGGCCTCTTTCTCGGCGTTCAGGGCTTCCAATTCGCCATCGCGTGCCTGGGCGATTCCGCGGTAGCGATTCATCACGGCGCCCGTGCCTGCCGGGATTGGCCGACCGACGATTACGTTCTCCTTAAGGCCGACGAGGTGGTCTACTTTGCCGGAAACAGCGGCTTCGGTAAGGACCCGCGTGGTTTCCTGAAACGACGCGGCCGAGATGAAGGAATGCGTCTGCAGACTGGCCTTAGTGATGCCTTGCAGCACCGGGATAGACTTGGCTTGCTTGCCGCCTTCTATCTTGGTGTCCTCATTGATCTTATCGAACTCTTCTCGGTCCGCCTGTTCGCCGATCAACAATGTGGTGTCGCCTGCCTCCGAAATCTCCACCTTCTGGAGCATTTGACGGACAATAACTTCGATATGTTTGTCATTGATACCAACACCCTGCAAGCGATAGACGTCTTGGACTTCGTTGATCAGGTACTCAGCAAGCGCCTCGACACCCAGCACGCGCAGAATGTCATGCGGCACCGGGTTACCGTCCATTAACGGGTCACCGACTCGCACGTAGTCGCCTTCCTGCACGGAGATATGCTTACCCTTCGGGATCAGGTATTCCTTGGGCTCGTCATCTCCTTCGCTGGGAACGACCACGATTCGGCGTTTGTTCTTGTAGTCTTTGCCAAATTCCACGCGGCCTTCATTTTCGGCGATGATGGCGTGATCTTTGGGCTTCCGTGCTTCGAACAATTCCGCAACTCGCGGCAGACCACCCGTGATATCACGGGTCTTAGCCGATTCGCGCGGGATACGCGCTAAGACGTCACCCGCGTGTACTTCTTGCCCCGATTCCACGGACAAGATAGCGTCCACGGAAAGGAAATAACGGGCCTCTAGACCGTTCTCCAAGGTCACAACCTCGCCCTTCTTATCGCGTATGGTCACCCGTGGCTCCAAGTCAGCGCCCTTCGGCTGAGCCTTCCAGTCGACAACAACCTTGGATGCAATCCCCGTGGCTTCATCCAACTTCTCGGTGATAGATATGTTGTCGATGAGGTCCACGTAGTTTGCGAACCCCTCTATTTCGGAGATGATCGGAAGCGTATAGGGATCCCACTCCGCAAGTTTGTCTCCGCGGTTGACCTTCTCCTTGTCCTTGACAGTCAGTTTGGCGCCATAGGGCACCCGGTGACGGGCCCGTTCGCGCTTCTGATCGTCGACGATGACTAACTCCGCATTCCGGCTCATAACGATCTGCACGCCTTCGGAGTTCTTAACCGTGTTGCAGTTAGAGTATTGGACCTTGCCGGTCACGGCAGATTCTACGTTCGACTGCTCCGTGCCACGCTGCACTGCGCCACCGATGTGGAACGTCCGCATGGTCAACTGCGTGCCAGGCTCACCTATAGATTGGGCGGCAATAACGCCGACCGCCTCACCAATGTTAACCCGCGTGCCGCGGGCGAGATCACGCCCATAGCAACTAGCGCAGACGCCGTCCACGGATTCGCAAGTCATAACCGAACGAATTTTCGCCGTTTCTAATCCGGCCTCTTCCAAGACGACGCAGTCTTCCTCGGTGATGATCTGGCCGCGCTTGACCATGACTTTCCCGGTTTCCGGATGGCGTAAATCTTCCGAGGCGGTCCGGCCGAGCACTCGCTCGGTCAGCCGCGACACCACTTCGCCACCTTCGACGATGGCGCTTACAGTAATGCCTAGCTTGGTCTTGCAGTCCTCCTCGATGATAATGCAATCCTGCGCCACGTCGACGAGACGCCGGGTCAGGTAACCGGAGTTGGCCGTCTTCAGAGCCGTATCCGCCAAACCCTTGCGCGCGCCGTGAGTGGAGTTGAAGTATTCTAGTACGGTTAGGCCTTCCTTGAAGTTCGAGATAATTGGCGTTTCGATGATCTCACCAGACGGCTTGGCCATCAGGCCCCGCATACCAGCCAGCTGCTTCATTTGAGCGGCTGAACCCCGCGCACCGGAGTGCGCCATCATGAACACTGAATTGACCGGTTGACCTTTGTCAGGGCTCTCAATCTTCTTCATCATCTCGTCGGCGACCCGGTCCGTGCAGTGCGACCAGGCGTCAACAACCTTATTGTATTTCTCACCCTGAGTGATCAGGCCGTCCAAGTATTGCTGCTCGTATTGTTTGACCTTGTCTTCCGTTTCGGCGACTAAGGTTTCCTTAGCTTCCGGAATAACTAGGTCATCCTTACCGAAGGAGATACCGGACCGGCAGGCGTGCTTAAAGCCTAGCGCCATCATCCGGTCGGCAAAAATCACCGTCTCCTTCTGGCCACAATGACGATACACCTCGTCGATAACAGTGGAGATTTCCTTCTTGGTTAACAATTGGTTGATCAGGTCGAAGGGGATATTCTTGTTACGGGGTAGCACATCGGCAAGCATCATTCGGCCCGGTGTCGTTTCCACGCGAATGGTGATGGGAGTGCCTTCTTGATCGACTGTGTGATAACGGACCTGAACCTTTGCATGCAGAGAAACCGTGCCGGAATCTAGGGCCTGCTCAATCTCACCCATGTCCAAGAACGCCATGCCTTCACCCGGTTCACCCTCACCCGACATGGTTAAGTAGTAAAGCCCAAGAATGATATCCTGGGAGGGCACGATGATCGGCTTACCATTGGCCGGGCTGAGGATGTTGTTCGTCGACATCATCAGCACACGTGCTTCCAATTGTGCTTCTAAACTCAGGGGGACGTGCACGGCCATCTGGTCGCCGTCGAAATCGGCGTTGAAGGCGGCGCACACAAGTGGGTGAAGCTGGATAGCCTTACCTTCGATGAGGACGGGCTCAAAGGCCTGAATGCCTAAACGGTGCAGCGTCGGGGCCCGGTTCAAAAGGACTGGATGTTCGCGAATCACTTCTTCAAGGATATCCCAGACTTCCGGTCGCTCCTTCTCCAGCATCCGCTTGGCGGCCTTGATAGTGGTCGCCATGCCATAAAGCTCAAGTTTTGAATAGATGAACGGCTTAAACAGTTCCAAGGCCATCTTCTTTGGCAGCCCACATTGATGCAATAGTAATTCTGGGCCGACAACGATTACCGAACGGCCCGAATAGTCTACGCGCTTGCCCAGAAGGTTCTGGCGAAATCGCCCCTGCTTGCCCTTCAGCATGTCGGACAGGGATTTCAGTGGACGCTTGTTGGCGCCCGTGATTGCCCTGCCGCGGCGCCCGTTGTCGAACAGCGCGTCAACGGATTCTTGCAACATCCGCTTCTCATTCCGGACGATGATCTCCGGCGCACGGAGTTCGATCAAACGCTTCAGGCGGTTGTTGCGGTTG
>DFRF01000156.1:8281-17056 GCA_002378125.1 Rhodospirillaceae bacterium UBA3470
GTTGCGGTTGATCACCCGGCGATAAAGGTCGTTAAGGTCCGAGGTCGCGAACCGACCACCGTCTAGCGGCACCAGCGGACGCAGTTCGGGAGGAATGACCGGGACCACCTCCAGGATCATCCATTCGGGGCGCGCACCCGACTCGATGAAAGCTTCAACCAGCTTGAGGCGTTTCACCAGCTTCTTGCGCTTGGCTTCGGATTTGGTTTCCTTAAGGTCGATCCGGATATTTTCGAGTTCTTCCTCGAGTTCGATAGCTGCGAGCATATCGCGGATCGCTTCGGCCCCAATTCCGGCGGTAAAGCTGTCCTCGCCGTATTCGTCGATGGCGTTTTGATATTGCTCCTCGGTTAGCATCTCGTGCAGGCTTAGCGGCGTCAGGCCCGGTTCCACGACGACATGGTTCTCGAAATAGAGAATGCGCTCAAGGTCTTTCAAAGTCATATCCAAAAGCAGGCCGACACGGCTTGGCAAGGACTTCAAGAACCAGATGTGCGCCACCGGTGAGGCTAGTTCGATATGGCCCATGCGCTCGCGCCGCACCTTCTGAAGCGTCACCTCAACGCCGCACTTCTCACAAACGATTCCCTTGTACTTCATGCGCTTGTACTTGCCGCACAGACATTCGTAATCCTTAGTCGGGCCGAATATGCGGGCACAGAACAAACCGTCGCGCTCAGGCTTGAAGGTCCGGTAGTTGATAGTTTCGGGTTTCTTTATTTCGCCGAAAGACCAAGATCGGATCCGCTCAGGCGAGGCAATGGAAATGCGGATTAGGTCGAAACGCTGGGTGCCCTGAGGCTGGCCGAAGATTTTCGTCAGTTCGTTCATGGATTTTCTCCTTCAGGGGCAAGGGATCAGTTGAGCTCGACGTTGAGGCCAAGGGAGTGCAGTTCCTTGACCAGAACGTTGAAAGACTCGGGGATCCCAGCCTCGAACGTGTCGTCACCGCGGACAATGGCTTCATATACCTTGGTCCGGCCAGAAACATCATCCGATTTAACTGTTAGCATTTCCTGGAGCGTATAAGCGGCACCGTAAGCCTCAAGGGCCCAGACCTCCATCTCGCCAAAGCGCTGGCCGCCGAACTGGGCCTTACCGCCGAGTGGCTGCTGGGTCACTAGACTATAAGGACCAATCGAACGTGCGTGAATCTTGTCATCCACCAGGTGGTGCAGCTTCAACATGTAAATGTAACCCACTGTGACCGGTCGGTCGAAGGTTTCGCCGGTCCGTCCATCGGTGAGGATAGACTGACCGGAACCGTGCAGCCCCGCCTTCTCGAGCATCTCGACGATTTCGGGCTCCCGGGCGCCATCGAAAACCGGAGTTGCGATTGGTACACCGTTGCGTAGGTTGGTGCCTAACTCATCTAGGCCGCCGTCGTCCAGGTCGGAGATATCCGACTTAAACTCTTCCGGCCGATAGATCTCCTTGAAGTGGGATTTGAGCTTGGCGTAACTGCTCGATTGCCGGGCCGCGTCCAAGACTTCACCAATCTGTTCTCCAAGCCCTCGGCAGGCCCAGCCCATGTGGGTCTCCAAGATCTGACCGACGTTCATGCGCGATGGCACGCCCAAGGGGTTCAGGACAATGTCGACGGGGGTGCCGTCCTCTAGATAGGGCATATCCTCGGCAGGCACGATCTTCGAGATCACGCCCTTATTACCGTGACGGCCAGCCATCTTGTCGCCCGGCTGCAGCTTGCGCTTAACGGCGACGAAGACCTTGACCATCTTCATGACGCCCGGGCTAAGATCGTCGCCGCGCTGCAGTTTGTCGACCTTGTTCTCGAAACGGGCTTCGAGACGGGCGATATCGGATTCGAACTGGCCTTTGAGGATTTCCACATCCTTCATTACCTTGTCGTTGGCTATGACGATCTGCGACATCTGGCCAACGGTGTATTCGGAAAGGACCTCTTCGGTCAGTTTGGTGCCGTCATTCAGGCTTTTCGGGCCGCCGACTGCCTTGCGATTAATTAACATGCCCTGCAAACGGGACTGAAAGCTGCGCTCCAGGATTGCCCTTTCGTCGTCTCGGTCCTTGGCCAGACGCTCGATCTCCGAGCGTTCAATGGCCATAGCACGTTCGTCCTTGTCGACGCCTCTGCGCGAGAAAACCCGCACTTCAACGACCGTCCCGGAAACGCCCGGTGGCAGACGTAACGACGTGTCGCGTACGTCGGAGGCCTTTTCGCCGAAGATCGCACGGAGCAACTTTTCCTCCGGCGTCATCGGGCTTTCACCCTTCGGTGTAACTTTACCAACCAGGATGTCGCTCGGCTTTACTTCGGCACCGATGTATACTATCCCAGCTTCATCCAGACTCTTCAGGGCTTCCTCGCCAACGTTCGGAATGTCGCGGGTGATTTCTTCTTGGCCGAGCTTCGTATCTCGGGCCATAACCTCAAATTCCTCAATGTGGATCGATGTGAAGACATCGTCACGAACCATGCGTTCAGAGATGAGGATGGAATCTTCGAAGTTATAGCCATTCCAAGGCATGAACGCGACCAGTACGTTCCGGCCCAGCGCCAGCTCTCCCAGTTCCGTCGACGGTCCGTCACCAATGCAGTCGCCGGTCCGGACCACGTCGCCCACTTTAACCAATGGACGCTGATGCAGGTAGGTGTTCTGGTTCGAGCGCTGGAACTTACGCAGGTTGTAGATGTCGACCCCAGTGTCCGCATGCGCCGTGTCCTCATCCGTAACCCGGACAACGATACGAGTGGCGTCCACTTGGTCGATTACACCGCCGCGTCGGGCCACTACCGTAGCGCCAGAATCGCGCGCCACTGGGCCCTCCATGCCTGTGCCGACCAATGGCGCTTCTGAACGGATCAGCGGTACCGCCTGGCGCATCATGTTCGATCCCATCAAAGCCCGGTTGGCATCGTCATTTTCCAGGAATGGTATGAGTGCCGTAGCAACCGAAACCAATTGCTTCGGCGAAACATCAATGAATTCGATATCACTCTGCATGGACATTACGAACTCACCGCCCTTACGCGACGACACTAGGTCGTTGATGAATTTGTTCTTGCCGTCGATG
This sequence comes from Rhodospirillaceae bacterium UBA3470, assembly GCA_002378125.1. Taxonomy (GTDB): domain Bacteria; phylum Pseudomonadota; class Alphaproteobacteria; order Rhodospirillales; family Casp-alpha2; genus UBA3470. Next base: position 11,336 of record DFRF01000156.1, read on the forward strand.
GGTTCATTCGCCTGGGCGATGGTATAGCGTCCTTCTTCCATGGCCGAGAGGTAAATGACTTGATTGGTGACCTTGCCGCCGACGACCTTTCGATAAGGCGTTTCAATAAAGCCGTACTGGTTTACTCGCGCGAAGGTTGCGAGCGAGTTGATCAGGCCGATGTTTGGTCCTTCTGGCGTCTCGATCGGGCAGATTCGGCCGTAGTGAGTTGGGTGCACATCACGAACCTCGAAGCCTGCCCTCTCGCGTGTCAAACCGCCTGGGCCCAAGGCCGACAAGCGTCGCTTGTGGGTAATTTCTGACAGTGGGTTAGTCTGATCCATAAACTGGCTGAGCTGCGAGGAGCCGAAGAATTCCCGAACCGCGGCAGCGGCTGGCTTGGCATTGATCAGATCGTGGGGCATGACCGTGTCGATGTCCACCGAGCTCATGCGTTCGCGAATGGCGCGTTCCATGCGCAACAAACCGACCCGGTACTGGTTTTCCATCAACTCTCCGACTGAGCGCACTCGGCGATTGCCCAAATGATCAATGTCGTCGATGTCGCCACGGCCATCTTTCATCTCGACCATGGTGCGGACGACTTCGAGGATATCTTCCTTGCGGAGAACCCGAAGTGAATCTTCCGTTTCAAAACCAAGGCGCGCGTTCATTTTCACGCGGCCAACGGCCGACAGGTCGTAACGTTCCGAATCGAAGATCAGGCTCTTAAATAGGCTTTCTGCTGTCTCCAACGTCGGCGGTTCACCCGGGCGCATGACACGATAGATGTCGATCAGTGCCTCTTGACGGGTTATGTTCTTGTCGACGGCCAGGGTGTTGCGGATGTAGGGACCGACGTTGACGTGGTCAATGGCGAGGGTGTCGATTTCCTCGATCCCGGCTTCGTCGAGGGTTTGAAGGATCTCCTCAGTAATCTCGTCGCCGGCTTCTACGTAAATCAGGCCAGTCTTGTCATCGATCAAGTCTTTGGCAATGTAGCGTCCTATGAGGTCTTCGTCTGGAACCAAGACTTCATCGAGCTTTTCGCTCATTTGACGCAACAGACGCGGCGTCATCTTAGTGCCCACGTCGGCAACGGTGCGACCCGTCTTTGCGTTGACAAGGTCATGCGATAACTTCGTGCCGCGCAGGCGATCTGCCTCGAACGGCGTTTTCCATCCGCGCTTTACCTTAGCGAACGGCACCGTGTCGTAAAAGTAACCCAGAATGTCCTCCGGCGACATGCCGTCGATCTCATCAGCATCGAGTTCCTTGCCTTTGGCTTCGGCGGCAGCGCGTTTCTTCGCGGTGTCCTCATCGTCGAGCGCAAGCAGTAACGTCGTTACCGGCAGCTTCCGACGGCGGTCGATACGGACGTAGACCAAATCCTTGGCGTCAAATTCGAAATCCAGCCACGAGCCGCGGTAGGGTATAATGCGCGCGGCAAACAGGAATTTGCCTGACGAATGGGTCTTACCCTTATCGTGATCGAAAAACACGCCGGGTGACCGGTGCATCTGAGAAACGATTACACGCTCGGTGCCGTTGACGACGAAAGTCCCGTTCGACGTCATCAGCGGCATGTCACCCATGTAGACGTCCTGTTCCTTGACGTCGCGAATGGATCGTGCCTGCGTTTCCTCGTCAATGTCCCATACAACAAGCCGAAGCGTCACTTTGAGCGGGGCAGCGTAGGTCATGCCGCGTTGCTGGCATTCCTCGACATCATACTTTGGTTCCTCAAATTCGTAGTTGACAAATTCCAAAGTGCCACGTTCGGAGAAATCTTTAATCGGGAAAACCGACATGAAGACTTCCTGCAGACCCGTATCAGTCCGGTTTGTTTGTGCGACTTCGCGCTGAAGGAATGTCTCGTAGGAGGTTTTCTGAACCTCGATTAAATTGGGCATTTCGACCGTCTCAGACAGACGGCCAAAGTGTTTACGTACGCGCTTCCGGCCCGTAAAGGTGTTCGCCATTACAGTTCCCTAACATTTCCTTTTGGGGCTTGATCCCCGTTCAAACACCGCATTTTTGCGGGGGAGCCTTTATGTTTCTGTAAAGCGCCTATACTGACGATCAGAACGGATCGTTCTCACAGCGCCCCGGTGTGGCATGCGCATCCGCGTTCTCGACCCCGGTAAGGTCTATCCGAGCAGATACTATGTTGTGTATCGGGTGGGGGTCGATTTAAAAAAAACCGCCCCCAAACGCTTTGAACATCCTCCCGACGCCGATACCCGCGGGGTGGACAGATCGCCTTATTTTAGCTCAACAGTTGCGCCAGCTTCCTCAAGCTTCTTCTTGATCTCTTCGGCCTCGTCCTTCTTTGTACCTTCCTTGACGGGCTTCGGCGCACCTTCGACCAGTTCCTTGGCTTCTTTCAGACCAAGCCCCGTGATCGTACGTACTTCCTTAATGACGTTGATCTTCTTTTCCCCTACGGAAGCGAGAATGATGTCAAACTCATCTTTTTCCTCGGCTTCACCACCGGCGTCACCACCCGCCGCACCTGAAGCGGCGGCCACGGCCACGGGCGCAGCGGCTGTCACGCCCCATTTTTCTTCAAGAAGCTTGGACAGGTCGGCCGCTTCCATCACGGTTAGGTTAGAAAGTTCATCAGCAAGTTTTTCAAGATCAGCCATTTTACACTCCTTTGGCTCGAACTGTGTCCTGGAAACAGCGGCTCAAGCCGCCTTCCCCCCTTGTTCGCTGTAAGCGCTTATGACGCGCGCCATTTGACCGCCAGGTGCTTGCAGTACCCGGGCGATCTTTGAGGCAGGCGCCTGCAGAAGACCTACAATCTTTCCACGTAGTTCGTCGAGGGACGGCAACGTCGCCAAAGCCTTGACGCCATCAACGTCCAGCTTCTCTGTGCCAAGTGCGCCGCCAAGAACGATCAATTTTTCGTTCTTTTTGGAGAACTCGACACTAACCTTTGCAGCCGCCACCGGATCGTCTGAATAAGCGATCGCCGTCGGTCCGGTAAAGAGGTCGCTAATGCCTTCGAACTTCGTGTCTTTTAGGGCGAGACGGGTGAGCCGGTTCTTCGTCACTTTGAACTTGGCGCCGGACTCACGAATACGGTCTCGGAGATCGGTAATTTCTGCCACCGTTAACCCAGAATAATGGGTCACGACAACCATTTCGGTCTCGTCGAACGTTTTGTTGAGTTTGGCGACCAGTTCTTCTTTCTGCTTACGGTCCACTGATCGTCTCCAGTTTTGGCGCCACCGCCACCATGACGGAAACGCCGTTGCACCTATGATCCCTTTGGAACCAACCGCAGGCTGGCACAAAAGAACCGTTCAGCCCGTCCAGTGCAGCAGTTCAAGCCATTCGTGGCGCTGTCGCCAAAAACGGTTTAACACTGTCTCTGCAGGCGGGAGCTCCCTTTAAACCCCTCCCCGGCTAGCGGATTGAGATGCCTACGGTCTCGGACAGGTGGGATACGCACCTTCCGTATCCCTCATCCGGCACCACTTATGACACCGGAAAGTCTTTAATTCCACGTGGGGATTTACCCGCTCAGCCCGGAAATATCAAGCTTCACCCCAGGCCCCATAGTCGACGAAATGCTCGCCTTCTTCAAATAGGTGCCCTTGGCACCTGACGGCTTGGCTTTCATGACTGCGTTGACGAAAGCCGTGACGTTGTCTTGAAGCGCTTCTTCGCTGAAGCTGGCCTTACCAACACCAGCATGAACGATGCCCTGTTTTTCAACGCGGAATTCAATCTGACCAGCTTTTGCTGCCTGGATCGCACCCTTTACGTCGAGGGTCACCGTGCCAAGTTTGGGGTTCGGCATCATGCCTTTCGGGCCGAGAATCTTGCCCAGCTTACCCACCACGGCCATCATATCCGGCGTGGCGATGCAGCGATCGAAATCAATTTCGCCCTTCTGAACCAATTCGGCAAGGTCATCGGCGCCGACCAGATCGGCGCCAGCTTTCTTGGCTTCTTCGGCCTTGGCGTCCTTAGCGAACACGGCGACTCGTAGAGATTTGCCAGTGCCGTGTGGCAAAGACACGGTGCCGCGAACCATCTGGTCCGAATGGCGCGAATCGACACCTAGGTTCATGGCAATTTCAACGGTTTCATCGAACTTCGTGTCGGTGGCCGCGTCCTTGACGATCTTGACCGCATCGCCAACAGCGTAGAATGAGTCGCGATCGTATTTCTCTGCGACTTTCTGCAAACGTTTTCCCTTAGTAGCCATTATGCGCCCTCCACTTCGATACCCATGGAGCGGGCAGAACCAATGATCATCTTGCAGGCTTGGTCCACGTCCGAGGTGTTCAGGTCGGCTTTTTTAAACTCGACGATTTCACGAACCTGTTTCATGGTCACCGAGCCTACAACTTCCTTACCTGGATTCTGGGCAGCCTTCGGCAAGCCTGCTGCTTTCTTCAGGTAATAGCTGGCCGGGGGCGTTTTGGTAACAAAGGAAAAGGTTCGGTCCGCATAGGCCGTGATCACGGTCGGGATCGGAATACCTTGCTCCATGTTCTGTGTCGCTGCATTGAAGGCCTTGCAGAATTCCATGATATTCAAACCGGCCTGACCCAGGGCGGGACCGATCGGTGGTGACGGGTTGGCTTGCCCAGATGGTACCTGCAACTTGATATAACCTGCAACTTTCTTTGCCATACTATTTCCTCGGTTTAAGATTTAATTAGATCGTCGGAGCGACCTTTCTGAGTGCGTGGTGCGACCGATGGCGTGGCCTCCCACACTAGTCGGCAGATGCCGACATATTTTTAGAGTTTCTCCACCTGCGAATACTCGAGTTCGACAGGTGTGGCGCGCCCAAAGATGGACACCGCCACTTTCAGTCGACTGCGCTCATCGTCCACATCCTCAACCAGACCATTGAAGGAGTTAAACGGGCCATCGCAAACACGGACCTGCTCGCCGATTTCGAAGGTGACGGACGGCTTCGGCCGTTCGACCCCCTCTTGCACCTGGAACAGGATGCGTTCGGCTTCCTTATCGGTAATAGGCGACGGCCGTCCCTGGCCACCAAGGAAATCCGTGACCTTTGACGTGTTTTTCACAAGGTGCCAGGTCTCGTCCGTCAGTTCCATGCGAATCAAGACGTAGCCTGGGAAGAATTTCCGTTCGGAATTGACCTTGGCGCCACGGCGCATTTCTACAACTTCTTCGGTAGGCACCATTACCTGATCGACCACGTCTTCCAAGCCTAATTGGCGCGCTTGTTCTTCAATGGATTGGGCGACCTTTTTCTCAAAGCCTGAATAGGCATGAATGACGTACCAGCGCATGGCCATTGGTCTATCCCCCTAGTCCGAGGATGCCCCGGACCCCCATCTGCAAAAGCCAATCGACCAACATAAAGAACAACGCAGATATAAACACGAACACGAACACCATAACGGTCGAAATGCTCGTTTCCTTGCGCGATGGCCAAGTTACCTTGGCTGCCTCTTGACGAACCTGTTGGACGAATTGTGCGGGATTGGCTTTGGCCATAAATTTGTTTCCTGCTACAGCGCCGTCAAATCCAAGAGCGAAGGAGTGAATTGGCAGGGGCACCAGGGTTCGAACCCGGGACCTGCGGTTTTGGAGACCGCCGCTCTACCAACTGAGCTATACCCCTACAGTGCAACGCTTCTGCTCTGCTTCGCCCACTCTAAGTCAAAATAGTCGGACCGAAACCACGCCGTAAACGGTGGCACAGATTCGGCTGGATTAATGTTACTCGATGATTTCTGCGAC
>DFRF01000227.1 GCA_002378125.1 Rhodospirillaceae bacterium UBA3470
CGCTAGCGATACCAATCAGCAGAGTGATCAAAAGGGATAAAAGTGGGTCGATCGGAAGCCAATCAGTGAAATAGATGACCAGCCCGGCAAGAAGGGCCGCGACAGAACCCGCCAAGTCACCCATCACGTGCAACAACGCGGCCCGCACGTTCATGTTTTTTTCGCCCCGCATCAGAATCCACGCGACGGCGATATTTACGAGTAAGCCGATGAAAGCGACAACCATAACGGTCGTTCCGCCAACTTCCTCTGGATTCGCAAGTCGTTCAAATGCGGCAAAAACAATCCAGACCACAATACCCAGCATGAACAGAACGTTGACGAGCGCTCCTATAACCTCAGCGCGTGCATATCCATACGTAAGGGTTTTTGAAGCGCGACGCTGACTTAGCCATGCTGCAAAAGCGCCGATTCCGAGAGATAAGGAGTCGGTGATCATATGGCCCGCATCGGCAATCAGGGCCAGTGAGTTGGCCCAAATACCACCGACTACCTCGACGCCAGCGTATGCAGTCGTAAATATCAGCGATATGATAAGCAGTTTCGTGCTACCTGCATTGCCATGGCTATGACCGCCGTGCTCATGCTTACTCATCTGGGCCTCCCGATTTCGACGAAATTTGCACCGCCCCTTCGTTACGTTGCCCGTCGCTTATACGAATGGCCTCCCGCAAATCTGATATGAAGACTTTTCCATCACCGGGGTGGCCGTCGCCTGTACGTGCGCTTGCCAATATCGCGTCTACGACGGTCGTCGCAAGCGACTCCGGCACATCAATTTCGAGCTTGGCCATTTTGACCCGCCTCAAGCTGCCGTCCTGGACGTGGCCATATTCACGTAGATGCACCACCGCGATTCCGGGTATGTCGTCAATATCAGCCAGCGCCGAAATCACCTGTTCGAGCATGACTTCACGTACGTAAGCCTTGATTTCCTTCATCGTCTGTCTCCTTTTGGTAACTTTAGTTGACAGAGGTCAGCCGTCGTCGCGAATAGTGACCGTAATTGCTCTGTCATTCGGTCATCACGTTCCAGCTCACGCGACGTCTTCGCTCTGCGCTACCCAATTTTCATCATTCTTGTGTAAAACCAACCAAAGTAATCCCAGCCCCGCCAATGCGGCGATTAAGGAGCCAGCCAAAATGCCAACGCGTGCGGCCGATGCGATCGCCGGATCTGTAAACGCAAGGCTGGTCAAGAATAAAGCGATAGTGAAACCAACGCCGGCGAGAAGCCCCAGACCGGTCAGAGCTGACCAAGAGAGACCATCCGGGAGTTTTGTTCGGGACAAGAGGGTCGCCAGACGTACGGCCGTTACAATGCCAAGAGGCTTGCCAACCACCAGACCGACACCGCTCCCGACTAGAACCCAAAGGCTGGCATTATCAGCGAGACTAATTTCGCTCAGATCAACCCCTGCATTGGCGAGCGCGAAGGCCGGCATGATCAGGAATAACACCCACGGCTCTAGCCGATGTTGCAGGATATTCAGCGGCGATAATGCGCCTCGCCTAACGCGTTCCAGTTCTTCTAGGAGTCGACGTTTTGAGGATGGGGCTTCGCGTAATAGGTGTGGAATGCGTTCAGCGGCTTGTTCATTGTATGAATGCGTATGGCGTGGCGTGGAAAGCGGCGTCAAGAACCCGAGCAGGACGCCCGCGACGGTCGGATGAACGCCAGATTTCTCCATCGCGAGCCAGATTGCGGCGCCAACCAACCAATAAACTAAAAATGCATGGACCCCGGCACGACGCATCGCGTAAACGAGAGCTAGCCCGAAAGCCACCACGAGCAATGGGATAGTGGTGATCTTCGCCGAATAGAACAGGGCTATCACGGCAACCGTGCCGACGTCATCGATAACCGCAAGTGCCAGTAGGAATGCCCGCCAGCTCGCGGGCACCCGTTTGCCTAGTAGGGTGAGAAGCGCAATAGCAAACGCAACATCTGTCGCCATTGGTACGGCCCATCCCCCGGGATCCCCCGCCGGTAGGTTAAGAATCAGAAAAACTGCGACTGGCGCTAGCATGCCGCCTAGCGCCGCAACCACTGGCAGGACCGCTTTGTCTCGGGTGGACAGAGCACCGCTGAGAAATTCGTACTTCACCTCGAGACTGACGTGAAAGAAGAACAGCGCCATCAATGCCTCATCGATCCATTCGTGGAGCGAAAGTGACAGCTCTACATCGCCCAGACGAAGAGAAAGTTCAGTGTTCCAAAAGTCTGCGTAGCCCGGTAATAACGATCCCGCAGAGTTGGCCCATAGCACCGCGAGCGCAGTAGCCATAACCAGAACAATGCCGCTGGATGGCCCATACGCCGCGAAGCGCCGTATGGGCCGTAACAGCCGCTCGGCCAGGGGATGCTGATCTGAAATCACATCAGACATGGGTGGCACTCCTAACAAACCTGCCGACCTGTCAAGGCGGTGGCGGACATGCTGCGAAGATGTCTTGTCCGGGCCGGTAGACCTGTGTCTGTACCGCGAACAGACCTAGAACCGTGTCGAACAAATTATCCTGGCTATACTCTTGATCATTCACTTGGCTCATGCACTTGCGCTCGAGTCCCCGCCCCTTCCTAAAATCAGACGAGGTCCAAACCATCAGCGGCACATGGGTTTGTTCATGCGGCGCTATTAAGTACGGTAGGCCGTGAAGGTAAATGCCGCTCTCGCCAAGCGACTCGCCATGGTCGGACATATAAATCATCGCGCTCGCATAGCGATCGGAGTTCCTTTTTAGAAACTTCACAACCCTAGAGAGCACGAAGTCGGTATATAAAATGGCGTTGTCGTAGGCGTTTATCAGCTCTTGGCGGCTACAATCCTGCGGGCGATTGCTACGGCATTCAGGCTGGAATTTGCGAAACTCAGGCGGGTACCGTTTGTAGTATTCAGGCCCGTGGTTGCCCTGTTGATGAAGCACAATGAAAGTGTCTCTCGAGGGCTCGTTTAGCGATTCATCCAGCCGATACAATAAAATTTCGTCAAAACAGCCATCTTCATTGCAATAATTAGGCACGTCCATCTGAGCTGTGTTTTGTGTTTTTACCCTGGCGCAAACGCCCTTGCAGCCGGAGTTGTTTTCACGCCATAGCACACGTACCCCGGCGTGTTTCAGGACATCTAATAAATTCTCGCTGTTATCCGACACGAACTCGTCATAACTGCTGCGGTTTTGGCGCGAGAACATACAGGGCAGAGACACTGCAGTAGCAGTGCCGCAGGAATATACGCTGTCAAACTTGACAATCTCTTCTTGGGCCATGAGCGGCATGGTCCTCCGCTCATAACCTTCCAAGGTAGCGTTATGAGCACGCACCGTTTCCCCTAGAACGAAAACCACGAGCCTTGGCTTGCCGCCGGGTGAGCTATGCTGTCGTTGGTAGGCGTCGCGGCCCAATGGCCGAAGTGCCGCCTCACCGGCACTTAACTCGGCAGCCAGCAACTTTCCAGCCGAGTAAATGGAATAACTCGGATTAATCAAATAACGTAAATTTCGATTTTCGCGCCCTACTAGTGAAAATTCTTTGTAATGGCTATAAAGTGCCGCCCCGGCTACTGCTAAAGCTAGCGCCATCGTCAATATTTGCCGACCCAATTGTCTAGGAAAAGTCGCATAGCGCACGGGAACCCACCACACAACCAACGCCGGCAAAACTCCGGCCCATAACACATGCCAAAACAAAACCGGGCTCAATAAACCGTCAACCTCCCTAGGGTCGGTTTGTATCGTGTTGCGCAGCATTCCGTCATCAATCACAACACCGTAGGTATCCATGAAATAGCTATTAACAGATGCC
>DFRF01000158.1:0-220 GCA_002378125.1 Rhodospirillaceae bacterium UBA3470
CACTGGCTGTATCCCAGGACGACCTGGATCAGGCCGAAGTGGAGCGGGAGAGAGCGGTGTTGTCCGAGCAGGCCCGGGAATCAGGAAAGCCAGAAGAGATTATTGAAAAGATGGTCATTGGTCGGTTACGCAAATTCTATGAGGAAGTCTGTTTGTTGGACCAGACCTTTGTGATCGACGGGGAAACCAAGATCTCCGATGTCCTCGCCAATGCCACAAA
>DFRF01000158.1:524-1094 GCA_002378125.1 Rhodospirillaceae bacterium UBA3470
CGATGTCCTCGCCAATGCCACAAAGGAGCTCGGCGCGCCCGTATCCGTGGCTGGGTTTGCCCTGATGGTGCTTGGTGAAGGCATAGAGAAGAAGGAAGAAGACTTCGCTGCCGAGGTTGCGGCTGCCGCCGGGGGCTGATCTTCAAGAACATGCCGACATCATTTGGTTGGTTGGTCGCCACACGTAATGTGTTATGCGTCCGCCGGAGACTGGCATGTATAGGAGATGAATGAACCGATATGGCAGTGAATTTAAAATACCGGCGCATCCTTTTGAAGCTCTCTGGTGAAGGGCTGATGGGATCTAAAGAATCCGGCCTCGATCCGAACACTATAGATCGTATCTGCACGGAAATTTCGGACGTCCATGCCCTTGGCGCCCAGGTATGCCTGGTCATCGGAGCAGGAAACATATTCCGGGGTATGGCCGGTACGGCGATCGGCATCGAACGTACCAGCGCCGACTACATGGGCATGTTGGCAACCGTCATGAACGCCCTTGCCGTACAAAGCGTGCTAGAGGGCAAAGGGGTTCCCTCGCGCGTACAATCCGCCATTCCCATGGCGACC
>DFRF01000158.1:1349-17561 GCA_002378125.1 Rhodospirillaceae bacterium UBA3470
GCTCTTGCCGTTCAGAGCGTTTTAGAGGGCAAAGGTGTTCCCACCCGCGTGCAATCCGCCATTCCCATGGCGACCGTCTGCGAACCCTATATTCGCCGACGCGCCATGCGCCACATGGAGAAAGGGCGAGTTGTGATCTTTGCCGCCGGGACCGGCAATCCATTTTTCACTACCGACACGGCCGCGGCGCTTCGCGCCGTGGAAATGGATTGCGACGCGCTCCTGAAGGGAACACAAGTCGACGGGGTTTACGACGTGGACCCTAAGATCACAGAAAGTGCCCATCGCTTTGACCGATTGAGTTATAATGACGTGATTACAAGAGACCTCCGCGTCATGGACACGTCAGCGATTGCCCTGGCTCGCGAGAACGGAGTGCCAATTCTCGTTTTTTCAATCCACAATCCGGGCGGTCTGAGCGAGGTTGTACATGGCCAGGGCACGTATACACTAATCGAGGATTGAACGTAGGTACGCGCATAGGAGGCCAAAGTGACTTTCGAAGATATCAATGCCGCAAAAAAAGACATCCGCCGCCGCATGGAGGGTGCCACCGAGATCCTGCATCAAGAATTCGGCGGACTTCGAACGGGACGCGCCGCGACAAGCCTACTGGAGCCCGTCGTCGTCCAAGCTTATGGCTCAGAAATGCCCATGAACCAGGTGGGCACGGTCAGTGCGCCGGAACCGCGGTTGTTAACCGTCCAGGTCTGGGACAAATCCCTGATTCACGCTGTTGAGAAGGCCATTTTGGAATCTGGCCTGGGCCTGAATCCGGCCACCGAAGGACAGATTGTAAGGGTTCCCATTCCCATACTCACCGAAGAACGTCGCACGGAGCTTGCGAAAGTGGCCGGGAAGTACGCTGAAGAAGCGCGAATTGCGGTCCGTAATGTGCGCCGTCACGCCATGGACGACCTGAAGAAGGCCGAGAAGGATGGCGACATTTCGCAGGACGCACTTCACGAATACAACAAGGAAGTTCAAGACCTAACCGATGAATTCATCAGAAAAATCGACGAATCCTTAGCTAACAAAGAAGAAGAAATTATGCAGGTTTGATGTCGATGACAGCAGCACCACTCACTGGCGATAGCGGCGCGGTACCACCGCAGCACATCGCTATCATCATGGACGGCAATGGCCGATGGGCGCAGGCCAAAGGCCTGACCCGAACCGCCGGCCACAAGCGTGGCGCGGAAGCCGTTCACCGCGCCGTCGAAGGTGCTGTGGAAGAGGGCATTCGTTACCTCACACTTTTTGGATTTTCCTCGGAGAACTGGAAGCGTCCGGCGCAAGAAGTCCGCGATCTGATGGGGTTATTGCGGTTCTATCTCAAGAGCGAAATCAAAAAACTAAACAACGAGGGCATCCGTCTTCGCATCATTGGTGATCGTTACCGCCTGGAACCCGATATCGTTACGTTGATCACCGAAGCGGAGGAAAGAACGGCAGACAATCTACGCCTCGATCTCACCATCGCGCTGAGCTATGGAAGCCGCGCCGAAATCGTTTTGGCCTCCCAGAAGATCGCAGAACAGGTTGCTGCCGGAAAAATTACTCCCGGCGATGTATCGGAAGAGTTAATCAGTTCCCATCTTTACACGCGCGACATTCCGGATCCCGACTTGCTTATTCGCACGAGCGGTGAACACCGCATCAGCAACTTCCTCCTTTGGCAGTTGGCGTATACGGAGTTCGTGTTTATTGACAAACGCTGGCCCGACTTCAACAAAGAGGATTTTCGGATCGCTATCTCCGAGTTCCAATCTCGGGAGCGCCGCTTTGGCGCCTCAGGAGGCTAAGTCGCCGTCCCCTGAGCTCTGGCGGCGGATTTTGTCGGCGGTGGTGATGATACCGCCGGTGATCACTCTCATTTACCTAGGCGGAGTTTATTTTCAAATCTTTATGGCCATTGCGGCCACTATCCTCATCGTCGAAATATTCTTCGCGACGAACAAGAACCTTTTCTGGACCGGCGTTGGCGCTATCTACATCGCTGTTGCATCTTATGCCCTGATCGTGCTCCGTGGTGATCCCGATATTGGATTTACCACCGTATGCTGGCTGTTCGTATTGGTGTGGTTCGCCGATACGGGCGCCTATATCACGGGCCGCGCACTTGGCGGCCCGAAATTTGCGCCGCAACTCAGCCCAAAGAAGACCTGGTCCGGCTTTTTCGGCGCAGTTGCCTTCGCCGCTCTGGTTGGTTTAGCCACAGGACACCTAATGAATTCAGAGGTGCTTTGGCGCATCGGCATACTGTCCGGCATTCTTGGCGGCCTGTCCCAGTTCGGGGATCTACTTGAATCTTGGTTAAAAAGGCGATTCGATAGAAAAGATATGAGTAATCTAATACCCGGTCACGGCGGTTTGGCAGATCGCGTCGATGGTTTGGTCGCAGCGGCGATCGGCGCATGGGTTATTAATGAAATAACGGAGGGGTCCTTACTGAAATGGCTGTAAACTTGCCAAAGACCGATGCACTTGGCTCCTCAAAGCGGATCACCGTCCTGGGCTCAACCGGTTCCGTGGGGACCAGTACGCTTGACCTTGTGGCGCGGAACCAAGAGAAGTTCAAGGTCGAGGCCCTCACCGCGAACCAAAACGTCGAGGCGTTAGCAAGCCAAGCCCGAGAATTTGACGCCAAACTAGCCGTGATCGCTGATGAAGATCGTTATGAAGACCTCAAATCGTCACTCTCCGGTACGTCGATCGCGTGCGCTGCCGGACCGGAAGCACTAAAGGAAGCTGCGGCGCGGCCATCGGAGATTGTAATGGCCGCCATCGTTGGCGCCGCCGGATTGGCACCAACACTAGAAGCGGTCCGACGCGGCACCACCGTCGCTCTGGCGAACAAAGAATGCCTTGTGTCCGCTGGGGATATCTTCACCGAGGCGGTCACGGATCATGGCGCGATATTGCTGCCTGTGGATTCCGAGCATAGCGCCATTTACCAAGTATTTGATTTCGATCAGGTGGACCACGTTGCGCGAATCATACTGACCGCATCGGGTGGTCCTTTTCGGACCCACGAGATTGACGATATGCGGAACGTGACACCAGCGGAAGCCGTAACGCACCCCAACTGGAATATGGGTGCCAAGATTTCCGTGGATTCGGCAACCATGATGAATAAGGGCCTCGAACTGATCGAGGTCTTTCATCTATTCCCGGTGGATAAGTCGGCGATTGATATTCTCGTGCATCCACAATCCGTTATCCATAGCCTTGTCGAGTATGTGGATGGATCCGTCCTGGCCCAGTTGGGAACACCCGACATGCGGACACCCATCGCCTACGCATTGGCATGGCCCCAGCGCATGCAAGCGCCGTCACCACGGCTGAATCTGCATGAGGTCGGCAGACTGACCTTTGAAGACCCGGATCCTGAGCGTTTCCCGGCACTAAGATTAGCACGCGAGGCCCTAGATGCGGGCGGTGCCGCACCAACCATACTAAACGCCGCCAACGAGGTTGCGGTCCGCCGTTTCCTCGACGGCGAGATCGGGTTTCTGGATATTTCAGCCGTTGTAGAGAAAACGCTTGAGAATGTGGCGAATTCAGCGATCAATTCGCTGGCCGACGTTGTGTCTATTGATGAAATGGCCCGGCGATCGGCAGAGAGAGTTACATAATTCGAACAAATTAGGCGGGTGGGATACGTCCGCAAACCGACCAATCAAAAGCAGGTACAAACATGGAATTTCTCGACTGGACTTGGAACTATATCATTGTATTCCTTATTGTTTTATCTGCTCTGATCTTCGTGCACGAGTGGGGACATTACTGGGTCGCGCGGCACAATGGCGTCCGTGTCGAGGTTTTTTCCATCGGTTTCGGACCCGAAGTATTCGGCAGGACCAATGAAGCCGGCACACGTTGGAAGATCGGCCTCATTCCACTAGGCGGCTACGTCAAGATGTTCGGTGAGGACGACAGTCGCGAGGGCGATGACGACGAACTGGTCGAGTTGACCGACGAAGAGAAGTCCGTCTCTTTCCATCACAAGTCCCTAGGTCAACGTGCGGCTATCGTCGCCGCCGGACCGGCCGTCAATTTCCTGTTCGCGATTGTCGCCTTCGCGGGCCTCGCCATTTTTCAAGGAAATCCAGTGCCCTTGTCAGTAGTCGGAGAAATAATTCCAGGCAGCGCCGCCGCCGAAGCTGAATTTCAGTCCGGCGACATAATTCTCGCCATCGACAACCGTGAAGTTAAGACGTTTGACGGCCTCCGGCAGGTGGTGATCGCCAATCCAGACCGCCCACTGGTGTTTGATGTCCAACGGGATGGAAAGATTTTCAAGATTACAGCGACGCCGAAAGCCGCTGTAGGCCGTGACGGCGAGCCGCAAAATATCGGTCAGCTCGGTATCCGCCCCCATCTTGAGCATCTGCGATATGACCGCGCCGACCCGTTCACCGCCCTTTGGCTGGGAACGGAACGTACAGTTATTCTTACATACCGAATACTTATCTACATCGGCGAGATGATCAATGGCCAGCGTGATGCCGATGACCTGGGCGGACCGCTTCGGATTGCGAAGATTTCGGGGGACATGGCACAATTGGGATTGTCCCAAGTTATCCTTCTTATGGCCATGCTCTCGGTAAACCTCGGGCTCATTAACCTTTTCCCAATACCCATGCTTGATGGTGGTCATCTTGCGTTCTATGCGGTGGAGGCTGTGCGCGGGAGGCCGCTTGGACCGAAAGCACAAGAATACGGTTTTCGGTTTGGCCTGATTCTGGTATTGGTCTTGTTCGTATTTGTGACTTGGAACGATGTCACATTCTTGTTGGAATGACCGCGTTCACTTGAGAATGATCGAATTTATAAAAGAATAATTCATCTAATAATCGATCAACCGGGGGATTACTTGAGTAAACCGAGCCTATTCTTTGCGGCGGTATTGAGCGGAGCCATCTTTAGCATGGCCGCCGAGCCGTTTTCAGCGCGCGCGGGGCAGGTTGAAATCACCCAAGCCGGGGTAATCGAGCGGATTGACGTCAACGGTGTCCAACGCGTGGAACCGGGGACGGTTAAGTCTTATCTTTTGGTGCGCGAAGGCGACAGCTTCGATCCGCTTCGCGTCGATCGATCGTTGAAAAGCCTATTCGCTACCGGTTTATTCGCGGATGTCTCTATCAACACGCAGGGTAGCACCCTGATCGTAAACGTGGTCGAAAACCCTGTTATCAATCGGATCGCGTTTGAAGGCAATCGCGCCTTGGAGGACGAGACCCTTGAGGCCGAAATCTCCTTGCGTCCGCGAATTATCTATACCCGTACCAAGGTGCAAGACGACCTAAAACGCATTCTTACGCTGTATCGTCGGCAAGGTCGCTTTGCGGTGAGTATCGAACCAAAGGTCATTCAGCTTCCGCAGAATCGGATTGACCTGGCGTTTGAAATCGACGAAGGCGAACCGACGACAATTCGCAGTATCCGTTTCGTCGGCAATAGGCAGTTCAGCGACCGAAAATTGAGATCTATAGTCCGAACCAAAGAAACGGCGTGGTATCGTTTTCTTTCGTCAAACGATATTTATGATCCGGACCGCCTTACCTTGGATCGCGAATTGTTGCGGCAACACTACTTGTCCGACGGCTATGCAGATTTTCGAGTCACGTCAGCAATTGCAGAATTGACCCCCGATCAAAAAGATTTCTTCATAACCTTTGGTGTAAACGAGGGCAAACGCTACAAAATAGGCAAAATCGACATTGATGCCAAGCTACGTGACCTCAAGGCGAAGGATATTACCGGGGCCCTCAAAGTCGAAACGGGTGAATGGTATGACATCCGCGACGTCGACAAGTCGATTGATGAAATCGTCGCGCGCGTGGGGGAACTCGGGTACGCCTTTGTCGACGTCCGCCCCCGGATCAAGCGAGATCGAAAGACCCATCAACTGAATATTACCTTCCAGGTTAAGGAAGGGCCACGCGTCTTCGTCGAACGCATTGATATTTCGGGCAATGTTCGGACGCTAGATAAGGTCATTCGCCGGGAATTCGAACTTGTCGAGGGCGATGCGTTCAATTCCGCTAAACTGCGACGGTCGAATAACCGACTGCGTCGACTCGATTTCTTTGAAAAGGTAACGGTCGACAAAATACCCGGAAGCTCGCCTGATAAAACAGTCATAAAGGTGGAGGTTGAGGAGAAGTCGACCGGTACTATCTCCCTGGGCGCCGGCTTCTCTTCCTCGCTTGGCCCGATCGGCGAAGTTAGCTTGATAGAGCGCAATTTCCTTGGCCGTGGCCAGAACCTCGGCGTGACTTTTTCGCTCGCGGCAGCCCGGAGCGAGATCGATCTCTCGTTTACCGAACCCTATTTTCTGAATCGCGATGTATCAGCCGGATTTGATGTTTTTCATGTCCGCCAGGACCTTCAGGCTCTTAGTTCCATTGACAGCAATCGAACAGGGTTTCGCATCCGGACGGGATATCGTGTTACGCCAGACCTGAGCCAACGGTGGGCCTATCTCATCAAGAGGGCCTCAATCACCAATGTCGATTCTGGGGCGGCCCAACTCGTAAAGGATCAGGAAGGTAAGGCATTCACCTCCCAAATTTCGCATAAGTTGATTTACGATACACTGGATAGCAAACTTGATCCGACGGAAGGTTATACGGCGTCTTTCTTAACGGACCTGGCAGGCCTAGGTGGGTCTGTGCGCCACCTCCGAAACACGATACGCGCCGGTCTTCACCATCCAATAAACGAGGATTTAATTTTTTCCGTTGGAAGCAAGGTCGGATATATCGTTGGGCTTGGCGAGGACATAAAGTTTCTTGAGCGTTATTTTGTGGGCGATACTGAAGTTCGCGGTTTTGAGAGTTCCGGGTTCGGACCTCGAGATTCCGCAACAAATGATGCTCTGGGCGCTGAGTGGATGTATTCGACGAAGTTTCAACTGTCATTCCCTCTAGGCCTCCCGGAAGATTTGGGAATTAGGGGTCGTATCTTCACCGACCTCGGTAGTGCCGGAAAACTCAGTCCGTCAAATTCTGACGTTCAAGATGACGCCTCGCTAAGGATGTCTGCGGGCTTCGGCATGACGTGGCGCTCTCCTATGGGCCCCCTCGGGATGGATGCCGGTTTCCCTATTCTCAAAGAGAGTTATGATAAAGAAGAAGTGTTCCAGATTAATTTTGGTGCCCGATTCTAGGAGGAATGTGTGAAATTTCGCAAACTATTAATCAAGTCCTTCGCACTGGGTATAATGGCCGTTGCCGCGGGGTTGACGGTGCCCGCGACCGCACAGGTGCCGCTGAAAATTGCGGTTCTCGATATTAAAGCCATTCGAATGAACTCGCTGGCAATCAAGGATATTCGCGCACAAATCGAAAAATATCGGCAGGGCTTTCAAGCAGATATCAAAAAGGAAGAAGACGCCCTCCGTATCGCCAATCAAGAACTGGCGAAGAAACGAACGCTGCTGGGACCTGAGGCATTTGCCAACGAACGTAGGTTGTTTGAACAGAAGGTCGTTGGCGTCCAGAAATTGGTTAGCCAACGGAAGATTGATCTTGATGGCGCGTTGACCCAGGCCATGCTGGTGGTTGAGAAGAAGATGAACCTCATCATGGGGGACGTGGCGACCAAGCGCGGTGCCAGCCTCGTTCTCCGACGCCAGAACACAATTCTTGCGGACCGCTCAATGGACATGACACAAGAGGTCCTGAAGCGCTTAAACGCAGAACTTAAGACTGTTCCCGTCGGCAAACCCGGAAGAAAATGACATGGCAGACCCGCGGTTTTTTCGCCGCGCAAAACCAATCTCTCTTGCGGATTTGGCAAAAATTGCGAACGCGACTATCACTGGAGACGTCGCGCCCGACCGAACGTTCGCGGACGTTAAGGCGCTTTCCGAGGCCGGACCGGAAGACGTCAGTTTTCTCGACAATAAGCGCTACGCTGATACATTTAGCACAAGTGAGGCTGGCGCTTGCGTCGTTGAAGCCGCTTATGCGAATCGCGCGCCTTCGGGCATGGCGCTCCTGATCTCGGATGCCCCGTATCTGGGCTACGCCCTGATCGCCGCCGCGTTCTACCCGCTGCAGGCTGACGAAAGCACAAATGTCTCAGCCAACGCCCACGTTGCCGCCTCGGCAAGTGTTGGCGACGGTGCCCGAATTGAGGCCGGCGCTGTTATCCAAGCCCATGCGGAGATTAGTGCCGGTGTCCACATCAGCTCCGGGGTAGTCGTAGGTCCCGGAGTTGTTGTCGGCACGGGTACGCGCATTGGGCCGAACACATGCCTGTCCCATTGCCTCATCGGAGATCGCGTGATCATCCACGGCGGCGTCAATATTGGCCAGGACGGTTTCGGGTTTGCCTTGTCACCAGCCGGTCACCACAAGGTTCCCCAACTGGGTCGGGTTATCATCGAAGATGACGTTGAAATCGGCGCCAACACGACGATTGATCGCGGCGCTGGCCCAGATACAGTTGTCGGCGCAGGTACCAAGATCGACAACTTGGTGCAAATCGCACACAACGTCCGCATCGGAAAAGGTTGCATTATCGTTAGTCAGGTGGGCATTTCTGGTAGCACTGAAATTGGAGATTTCGTCATGATTGGCGGTCAAGCTGGTTTGACGGGACACCTAAAAGTGGGTAGTCGTTCCAAAATCGCCGCTCAGAGCGGGGTCATGCGCAACGTGGACCCCGGCGGCACCATCGGCGGTTCACCCGCAAAACCAATGCGTGATTGGCTGAAAGAGGTCGCCCTCGTCGATAGGTTAGTCAAGAACAAGAATAGATAGCTAGGCATGGATAATACTGCGACAAATCAGAGCCGAACAATTGAAATCAGCGAGATCATGGAAATGATACCGCATCGTTATCCCTTTCTGCTGGTCGATAAGGTAACCAACGTGGTTCCCAACGCCACCGCCACCGGCATAAAAAATGTAACTATGAACGAGCCATTCTTTCAGGGCCACTTCCCCGACCATCCGATCATGCCGGGCGTGCTAATCATTGAGGCCATGGCACAAACGTCAGCCATTTTGGTGATCGAGACCACCGGGAAAAAAGCCGACGGCATCGTATATTTCATGACAATCGAACAAGCGCGGTTTCGCCGACCAATTGGACCGGGAGATCGTTTGGAACTTCATGTGGAAAAGCATCGCAGCCGGGGCAACGTATGGAAGTTCCGTGGTGAGGCTAAGGTCGATGGAAAGCTGATGGCAGAGGCAACCTATTCCGCCATGATCGTGGACGAGGGCGATGGCTGATATTCATCCAACCGCGATTGTTAGCGCGAAGGCGGAAGTCGGCGATAGCACACGCATTGGGCCCTATTGCGTGGTCGGAGATGGTGTCGCACTGGAGGAGGGCGTCGAACTTCTCTCCCATGTCGTGGTCGAAGGTCTTACCCGTATCGGCGCGAACACCCATGTGTTCCCCTTCTCATCCATCGGACATCGGCCGCAGGACCTCAAGTACCATGGCGAGCCCTCGCGCCTGGAGATCGGCTGCAACAACGTTATTCGTGAGCACGTCACCGTAAACCCCGGAACCGAAGGTGGAGGCATGTTGACGCGGATTGGCAACAATTGCCTGCTCATGGTTGGTGCGCACGTCGCCCACGATTGTATTGTTGACGATCACGTCATATTGGTGAACAACGCCACCCTGGGCGGACATGTCCAAGTTGGTGAATGGGGGATCATCGGTGGCTTATCCGCGATCCATCAATTCGTCCGTGTTGGCAAACATGCCATGATCGGCGGCATGTCCGGCGTCGAACAAGACGTGATCCCTTATGGCTCCGTAACCGGTAACCGGGCACGTCTTCAAGGTCTGAACATCGTTGGCTTGAAACGTCGCAACTTTTCGCGAGATGACATCCATGAGATGCGCAAAGCTTACCGGCTAATTTTCGCAGCGGAAGGAACTATGGCGGAACGCCTCGAAGACGTCGCCGACGATTTCGGCAACAACGAGGCGGTCATGGACATCCTACAGTTCATTCGCGCTAATACATCGCGCGCTATTTGTCAGCCAGCCATGGATGATGCGGCCTAGGCTAGGCATTATCGCCGGTGGAGGGGCGCTGCCCGCAATCCTCATCAAGAATTGTGAGCGCAAAGCGCGCGACTTTGTCGTTGTAGCCCTAAAAGGGCAAGCCGACCCGAAAACGATGGATGGCCGACCACACCGATGGGTCCGCCTCGGAGCTGCCGGTGAAGCTATTGCGTATCTTAAGCAAGAGAAAGTCGAGGAACTGATATTGGCCGGAGCAGTCAGCAAGCCGGCCGCGGCAGATTTGCGCCCGGATTTCTGGACCACCCGATTTCTCGCACGCGGCAATATCTATGGACTCGGCGATGACGGCCTGTTGCGCCGATTGATCACGCATCTGGAGCGTGATGAAGGGTTCCGTGTCATCGAAGTCAGCGATATCGCGCCAGAACTCCTTGCCCGATCCGGGACCCTGACGCGAGCCAGGCCTACAAAGGTGGATTTGGCTGATATTGCCGCCGGCGCAGCCGCGGCAAACGAAGTCGGCCGCCAAGACAAGGGGCAAGGGGTTATCATCGCAGACGGCGTCATTATCGCCCGCGAAGATCGTCTTGGCACCAACGCCATGATAACTAAACTCCCCGCTTGGACGGCGTCAGAAGAACGTAGCGGAATTCTGGTTAAGACGTTGAAGCCTGAGCAGGAACGTAGAGCGGATCTTCCAACTATCGGGCCAGATACGGTCGACATGGCGAAGCGCTGGGGTCTTCGCGGCATTGCCGTGGAGGCCGGAAACTCTCTGATCCTCGACCGGGCGACGACGGTTGCTAAAGCCGACCACGCGGGAATATTTATCTTTGGTCTCGAAATCGGCCTGGACGCCGAGGCATTGAACCCGCCATTGATCTATTTGATCGCAGGAGAGCCGTCCGCCGACAACTTAGGGGCCCGCTTGATGATTGGTCTTAAACAGGCCACCAAAGGCCGGATTCGCTTCGCCGGCGTTGGGGGGGCGGCCATGGGCGCCGAGGGCCTAAAAAGCTTGTTTCCCATGGAGGATCTCGCAGTCATGGGTTTGGCGGAGGTGCTTCCCCGAGTGCCCGCCTTGCGACGGCGTATCCTGCAGACCAAGGCCGATGTCCTGGCGCGACGGCCCGACGTTGTCGTTGGCATCGACTCACCAGACTTCAATTTTCGAGTGGCAGAGCGACTGGCCAAGCAGGGAATTCCACTTATGCATTTTGTCGCACCCAGTGTCTGGGCCTGGCGGTCCGGACGCGCCAAGAAAATTGCCGGCTTTCTTGATCATCTGCTTGCGCTCCTGCCGTTTGAGCCGCCCTATTTCGAAAAGCACGGCCTCGCCACCACCTATGTTGGCCATCCCATCCTTGAATGCCGGGCCAATCAGGGAGATGGTCAAGCGTTCCGACGGGCCTACGGTATCGGCGACGATGAAAGAGTACTTTTGGTACTTGCCGGCAGTCGTCGAAGCGAAGCCGCCCGCCATCTCCCCGTGTTCGCCGAAACCGTCAAACGCCTTCATGACAAGATCGACGCGCTCCGGGTGATCACCATTACCGCATCTCCAACCGAGGAGATCGTCTCACAAGCGGTCAATCAGTGGCCCAGCGACGTAATCACGCTGAGTGATCCGTCCCATAAGTATGACGCTTTTGCGGCAAGCGATGTGTCCTTGGCAGCCTCAGGGACGGTGGCTCTGGAATTGGCCATAGCCATGGTTCCGTCGGTGATTGCCTATCGAATGAACCCAGTGACGGCGTGGCTCGCAAAGCGTCTAGTTAAGGTCCGATACGCCAATATCGTCAACCTGATCTTGGAGCGCGAGGCTGTTCCAGAATTTCTCCTGAGCCGTTGCCAGCCCGAACTCTTGGCGTCGGCAATTGTCGATCTCCTCACCACACCCGAACGCAGTCAACGCCAGAAAGATGACTACGCCGCCGCGCTGATAAAACTTGGTCGGGAGGACGAACCAGCCGGACAACGTGCAGCCAAGGCCGTTCTTAGCGTCATCGACGCTAATAAAAACGGCGCAGCCTAGGCCTCCATCACCGTTTGTTAATGCGTGATCACGCAAGAATCAGCGTTGACCCAAAGGAACGAACTCGCGAGTGGTCTCGCCAGTATAGAGTTGACGCGGCCGTCCAATTTTCTGGGACGGGTCCTCGACCATCTCGTTCCATTGGGCGACCCAACCCACCGTCCGCGCCACGGCGAACAGCACCGTAAAAAGACTGGTGGGTATGCCCATGGCCTTAAAGATAATGCCGGAATAGAAATCCACGTTCGGATACAGCTTCTTCTCGACAAAGTAATCGTCCTCAAGAGCCAACCGCTCCAGTTCCACGGCGATATCAAGAAGCGGCTCATTCGTGATGCCCAACTCGCCGAGAACTTCGTGGCAAGTCTGGTGCATTACCTTGGCGCGCGGGTCGAAGTTCTTATAGACCCGATGGCCAAAACCCATGAGCCGGAAAGGATCGTCTTTATCCTTGGCCTTTTCCACGAATTTGGTGATGTTCTTCGGATGCTCAATCTCTTCGAGCATGTTTAGTACTGCCTCGTTGGCCCCGCCGTGAGCGGGCCCCCAAAGCGACGCGATACCGGCGGAGATGCAGGCAAAGGGGTTTGCGCCACTGGAACCGGCCAAGCGAACCGTGGACGTCGACGCGTTCTGCTCATGGTCGGCATGCAGGATCAAAATCCGATCCATGGCCTTCGACAAGATAGGATTGACCTCATAATCCTCGCATGGGTTGGAGAACATCATGTACAGGAAGTTCTCGGCGTATTTCAGGTTGTTGCGGGGATACATGAACGGCGCGCCGATAGAGAACTTATAGGCCATGGCCGCGATTGTTGGCATTTTAGCGATCAATCGGTAGGAGGCGACCATGCGGTGTTTTGGGTCAGAAATGTCCAGGCTGTCGTGATAGAAAGCGGATAGGGCACCGACGGTCCCACACATGACCGCCATGGGGTGGGCGTCCCGCCGGAAACCGCGGAAGAAGTAGTTCAACTGCTCATTGAGCATTGTGTGGTAGGTCACACCTTTCTCAAACTGGACCTTCTGTTCACCCGTGGGCAGCTCCCCATAGAGAAGAAGGTAGCATACTTCCATAAAGTCGGAATTTTCCGCCAATTGATCGATGGGATAACCGCGATACAACAAAACACCTTGTTCCCCGTCGATGTAGGTAATTTTGGATTCGCAGCTGCCCGTGGAGGTATAGCCGGGATCGTAGGTGAAACAATCGGTCTCTGCGTAGAGACGGCGAACATCGATGACGTCAGGTCCGACTGATCCGCTCAAAACGGGTAGATCATATGTATCACCGGACCGATTGTCCGTTAGCGTGAAGTTCGCGTTCTTTAAATTGTCTTTTGCGTTCATGCTATCCCTCTCCATCTTTCGAGTATCAAACTTGCTTGGCGACCTATTTCAACGACACTTTGTATTAGGCAGCGTCGCCGCAGGCTTGGGCCATACGGACTATTCAAAATTGACCACGTCGGCAATTCGGCCGAGCGATTCCTCGCGCCCCAACACGGCTAGGACTTCGAAAATACTGGGAGACACCGTCGTTCCCGTGATGGCAGCCCGAATAGGCTGCGCCACTTTCCCCATTTTGATATCAGTGCGTTCGCTGAATTCGCGAACCCACGCTTCTAGGGCGTCTTCCGTCCAATCATCCAATGCCGCGAAACCGTCCTTAACGGATTCCAGCCGACGACGTCCGTCGTCATCAATTAGTTTTCGTGCCTTGTCACTAATGGATATGGGGCGTTCAGCCGCATAAAACAACGAATTTTCAATAAGTTCTGACAATGTTTTAGCGCGTTCACGAAGACCGGGAAGCCCATGAATCAGACGTTGGACGGCAATTTCCGAAAGGTTATAGCCCAGATACTCGGAAAGGCTTGGCAAAATCAGATCCATGAGACGCTCCGGTCCGGATTCCCGGAGGTAATGGCCGTTCAAGGCTGTCAACTTATCGAAATCGAACCGGGCCGGCGATTTTCCCACGCTATCCAGGTTGAACCATTCGATAGCCTGTTCCATGGATATGATCTCATCGTCCCTGTGGCTCCATCCCAAGCGCAGCAGATAATTACAGACTGCTTCCGGCAAGAATCCCTGGTCCCTATAGGCATCAACCCCTAGCGCCCCATGACGCTTCGACATCTTTGCACCGTCCGGTCCGTGGATCAGCGAAATATGAGCAAAAGCCGGCGTATCCCAGTTCAGGGCCTGAAATAGCTGGGTTTGTCGAAACGCGTTGGTGAGATGGTCGTCCCCGCGAATGACATGGGTAACACCCATGTCATGGTCGTCAACGACAACCGCCAGCATGTAGGTAGGCGTACCGTCGCCGCGTAATAGGATCATGTCGTCCAATTCGGCGTTGGCGACCCTTACTTCGCCTTGGACTAGGTCTTCAATGACGGTTTCGCCGTCCTCTGGTGCCTTTAGGCGGACGGCGGGCGCGACGCCCGACGGCGCGTCGGCGGGATCCCGGTCACGCCAGCGCCCGTCATACATACGTTTTCGACCGGTGGTACGAGCCTCCTCGCGCATTTCGCTAAGCTCTTCCGGAGTGCAATAGCATCGGTAAGCCCGGCCATCGTCCAGGAGGCGTTCCACGGCCGCACGATGCTGTTCTATACGCCCAAATTGGGAGATCGCATCACCATCCCATGTCAGGCCCAGCCACCGTAGCCCATCAAAAATAGCGTCCACGGCATCTTGGGTGGAACGTTTACGATCGGTATCCTCAATCCTGAGAAGGAAGGTGCCACCATCTCCGTAAAGGGCGTGGTGTTGGGAAAAAAGCCAATTGAAAAGGGCTGTCCGGGCACCACCAATATGTAGAAATCCGGTCGGGGAAGGGGCGAATCGAGTGACGACGCTCATATTATTGCGCGGGTGCTCCAAAAGGTAATTCCAGGATTTGAGGCGTTTTATCACATATTTTTCGCAGTTGCAGCAACGCAATCAAAATAATTTTTTGTCAACCAATATCCGTTCAACCCATTGAAAAAATATCATTATTTTTCGATCGATCTTAAATTCATCTAAATCTGAGGTTCCTGGTCGATCATCGTCTCAGAAGGCGGTTGTAAGCCGGTGCACATGGGCTACATTATTTGTCAGGCCAATTCGACGTTCGCGACCATCATGATTGAGGGGAATATGAAATTCCGTTCAGTAGCAGGTCTGGTGGGTGTTTGCGCCCTACTTTCGGCCTGCGGTTCCATAGAGAATGAGACGTGGCATCCCGCGCTGTCCTGGGATAGCAAACGGATCTTCGTGGCGTCCGGCGTGGACTCGGCACCCAATATCACCTGGGAATGCACGACAAATCAGGAGAAAGCCGCTGAAGCGGCGAAATGGGAAGATGCCGTAACGGTCTCAGAAACTATCAAGGATCAGGTATACCAATCAGGTCTGATCTCCCTGAAAGTCGGCGTGCCGCATATTATCACGGTGACAAACCTTGACGATCAAGCGCGTTCGTTCCGCGCGCCAGGCCTCTTCGCAAAATCCTCGGTGCTAAAAATTGTTCACGAAGGTGAAGACGTGACCGCGTCCTGCCTACAGGCGGTTGCTGTGGCGCCGCAGAAAACGTCGGAAATCCATCTCGTTCCACTTGAGAAGGGATATTTTGACTATCGTGATACCTTCCTTTCGCCACCAATCCTAACAGAAATAACGACCTTGGGAGCCGTCGGCCTCGCCTACGTTTATTAGTTATTTCGCGGCTCTAGTCCCTACGATCTGCTTATCCCCCATTCACGGTCTACGATGGAACGAAACCTTGACCTGCGACATCCTCGACTGTCTTTACCGGAAATCAGGGCCAACAGTCTCACTCGCCCATATGGCAAGTGTTGTGTTGGAACATTATGGCTGGGTCGGTCTTGTTGCCACCCTCGCTCCCACCCATCAGGTTCGCGGCCGCACACGCTCCTTAGCCCGCTTCGATTTATGGCGAACAGCGCCCACGCGATAAGGATGGATGAAACCAGCATCTGATACGCGATGTCTTTGAGGTCAGTGGCGAGTGGCTCAGGACACTCATACAGCGGGGGGAAACTCGGACCCCAATTAATACTTCCGCATCAAACCAACTAACCGACCCTGAATTTTAACCTGATCAGGTCCAAAGATTCGTGTCTCATAGGCTTTATTGGCGGGGTCAAGGGCAA
>DFRF01000158.1:17864-32063 GCA_002378125.1 Rhodospirillaceae bacterium UBA3470
AGGCTTTATTGGCGGGTTCAAGGGCAATCGATGCGCCTTTGCTGCGCAGACGTTTCAAGGTGACTTCCGTATTCTCCAAGAGAGCTACAACAATACTGCCATTATTGGCCGTATCTGAGCGCTCGATGACCACCGTATCGCCATCGTGAATGCCCGCTTCAATCATCGAATCGCCTTCCACTTCCAAAGCGTAATGTTCAGATCCCGCGCCAAGCATACCCGAGGGCACCTCGACCGTGTGCGAAGTATCGCGAAACGCTTCAATGGGGGTACCCGCAGCAATGCGCCCATACAGCGGCAATTGCAGCGTCTCAGAATCCTCTGTCACCATGGTTCCCGGCATGGCGCCCCCACCTTTGAAGTCTCCGCGGATCACATTCGGGGTGAACCCGCTCGAGTGTTTTACCGGCAAGGTCGGCGCATAATCCATATTTTCGGGCAACCGCAAAACCTCAAGAGCGCGGGCCCGATGCGGCAAACGGCGAATGGATCCGCGTTCTTCCAATCCTGTGATCAAACGGTGGATACCTGACTTCGACTTCAGGCCCAAGGCCTCTTTCATTTCGTCATAGGACGGTGAAATTCCCGTATCGCGAAGCGTTTGGTGAATGAAAGTCAGAAGTTGATGTTGTTTGCGTGTCAGCACGGGCTGTTCCTCTCACGGCCAAAATTGCGGGCGCAAATTGGAGAAATAAAGTAGAACAAAAATAAAATCTCTAGAATGTTCTACTTAGGTTCACGAACGGTGTCAATAGAGTTCCCATATATACGCTGATATTAAACAAAATTCTCCGAATATAGCATGTCCCGAGGGTCGACCGGTCACCGACACACTGGGACGAGGGTGATCAGAACCCGGAAATACCCGTATCCAACCGGGTGATAAGGACCAAATCACCGGCTTTTGCAGCAGGGGCCCCGGGGGCACGGATCACCATGCAATCGGCGGCTGCAAACCGCGCCATCATAGCGCTGTCCTGAAGCTCGAAGGGGGTGGCGCACAACTGTCCATCCGTATCGTGGCGAAGGGTTGCCCGCATGAAATCCTGGCGAATGCCGTTCTGCGGCAAATCACGCCCCAAACGCACCGTTTCCGTTCGTAGCGCGCCGTCACCGGTTCCCAACATGACTTCCATCGCCGCGCGAAGGAAAATCGCGGATGTCACGCCGGCGGAAACCGGATTGCCCGGAAGCCCCAACAGAGGGATCCCGTCCCAGGTTCCAAAGATCAGCGGTTTGCCCGGCCGCATAGCGACCTTGTAGAAGTTTAGATCCAAACCCTCGGCGCCCAGGACACGGCGCACCAGGTCATAATCCCCCACCGAAGCACCGCCAATAGTCACCAAGACATCGGCGCCCTTGGCGCCGGCCAGCGTTTTGCGGAGCGAAGCCTCCGTATCCTGAGCAATGCCCAGGTTCACCGGCGTGCCGCCCAATACCCGCACAAAAGCACCCAGCGCCAGGCTATTAGAACTGATAATCTGGCTTACGCCCAAAGGGTCGCCCGGCATTACGATTTCGTCGCCTGTGGCGATGAAGGCAACCCGCGGACGTCGACGGACGCGCAGCCATGGGACATTCATGGAGGCCGCCAGACCGACATCCCGCGCGGTAAGGACTTTGCCGGCCCGCAACAACACATCTCCTGTTTGAAAATCCAGCCCAGCGGGACGGATATAGGCACCGGTGTTGACGCTCTCCTTTATGGAAACCTGCGTCCCGTCCACATCAGTCTCTTCCTGGATCACTACGGCGTCCGCACCATCAGGAAGTGGCGCGCCAGTGAAGATCCGCGTGCATTCGTCGGCGCCAACTGTCCCCTCAAATCCGCCGCCCGCCTGCGATTTCCCGATCTGCGTCAGCCTTTTCGGAACGGTATGGAGATCGGCCGTACGCACCGCATAGCCATCCATGGACGACACGGCCATCGGCGGTTGCGTCAAACGCGCAGCAACGTCTTCGGCTAAGACGCGGCCTAACGCTTCGGACAGGTTGATAAGCTCCGACGCGATTAACCCAAAGCCGCCCGTCACGCGTGCCAAAGCTTCGGAGACGCTTAGCATCTCAGGTTTCGCGCTCATGAGGCTTCGAAAGTTCCTGATTTGCCGCCAGATTTCTGAACAAGACGAATGTCAGAAATCCGCATTTCACGATCCACGGACTTGCACATGTCATACACCGTCAAGGCGGCCACGCTGACTGCCGTGAGTGCCTCCATCTCCACACCAGTCTGCCCCGTCAACTTGCAGCAAGCCGTGATATCCACAGCATGGCGGTCCGGATCACAGATAAGATCAACCTTAACGGATGTCAGGTTGAGCGGGTGGCACAGGGGAACCAGGTCCGGCGTCCGTTTCGCACCCATGATCCCCGCGAGCTGCGCAACGGAGAGCACGTCGCCTTTCTTGACCTGGCCGGCAACGATCAACTCCATAGTCTCCGGAGCCATGATGACGCTCCCCCTGGCGGTCGCAATGCGTTCGGTTTCCGGTTTCGCAGAAACATCGACCATTACGGCATTACCGTCGTCATCCAGATGGGTGAACCCACTCATGCTGCATCGGCCTCCTGGGTCAACAGGCATCGTGTCGCGGCCTCCACGTCATCTTGGCGCATAAGGGATTCGCCCACCAAGAAGCATCGCGCGCCGACCATCGCCATCCGCACCAAGTGGGCGGGCGTATACAGACCGCTCTCGCTGATCAACACCCGGTCATCGGGAACGGCACCCGCAAGCGCCTCTGTCATAGTGATATCGACGTCCAAGGTTTTAAGGTTGCGATTGTTCACGCCGATCAAATTCGTCGGTAGGCGCAAGGCGCGCTCCAGTTCGGCACCATCGTGGACCTCGGCCAGGACGTCCATACCCAACTCAGTAGCACTCATCGTCAATTCGTCAGCTTGTCCGTCTTCCAAGGCAGCCATGATCAACAGGATACAATCCGCGCCAAGGCTTCGGGACTCTAGTATCTGATAAGGGTCGAGCATAAAATCCTTGCGCAGCACCGGAAGATCAACGACCGCCCGAGCCGCAACCAGATAGCTGTCGTCGCCCTGGAAATAAGGAATATCCGTCAGCACGGACAGACACGATGCACCGCCGGCCGCATAGGCTCGCGCCAGGGTGGCGGGATCGAAATCAGCGCGGATTAAGCCTTTCGAGGGCGAGGCCTTCTTTATTTCGGCGATCAGGCCGTAGCGTCCTGCCGCAGTCGCTTCGCACAGGGCTCGGGCAAAGCCGCGCGGCGGATCGACGGACTTCGCCGCGGCTTCCAATTTGGAAAGTGGATGGTCACGACGCTGGGCTTTAATATGCCGGCGTTTGTCTTCGCAGATTTTCGCAAGCACGTCGCTCATGATGCGTCGATATCATCGAGGGGGGTGCCGGTGATGACGCTATTGCCGGCGGTGCCGGAGGCCCCCGAATTGGTGATTTCCACCATCTTGTCCAGGGCGGCGCGGGCGGCGCCATCATCAATGCTGCGTGCAGCCTGCTCGACGCCGTCCTTTAGGTCCGACGCCTTACCGGCAACGATAAGGCTAGCCGCTGCATTGAAGAGCACGATATCCCTGTAGGGGCCTGGCTGCCCGTCAACCAAACCCTCAATGGCTGCTGCGTTGTGGTCGCCATCTCCGCCCTTCAAGTCGTCCAGGCTGGCCCGCGGCAATCCCGCGTCCTCCGGCGTGATGTCGAATGTCCGAACCTCACCATCCGACAAGGCGGCCACATGTGTCACGTCTGTGGTGGTGATTTCATCCATGCCATCGGCGCCATGGACAACCCAGGCCGCCTCGCTGTCTAGGTTACCCAGCACCTTAGCCATAGGCTCGATCAAGGCCCGGTCGAAGGCACCTGAAAACTGCCGTCTGACGCCGGCCGGATTGGAGAGCGGCCCCAGAATATTAAAAATCGTCCGGATACCCATAGCGGCACGGACCGGCACAACGTGGCGCATGGCGCTGTGATGGCGTGGAGCGAGCATAAAGCCGATACCTGCCTCGGCGATGGACTCCTCCACCAGCGCCATGTCGCATTCCAAGTTGATCCCAAGGCTCGACAGGACGTCCGACGCCCCAGTTTTTGATGTGACGGCGCGATTTCCATGTTTAGCGATGGGCACGCCGGAACCGGCAACCACAAGGGCCGAAGCCGTCGACACGTTGTAGGTACCAAGGCCGTCCCCGCCCGTGCCAACGATATCCATGGCACCTTCAGGTGCGCGCACCATCGTCGCCTTCGCGCGCATGGCCCGAGCGGCGCCAGTGATCTCATCCACAGTTTCGCCACGCAACCGCAACGCCATCAGCAAGCCGCCGATTTGCGCCGCATCGGCGTCACCGGACATGATTACATCGAAGGCACTCTCCGCGTCCGCGACCGAGAGGGAAGTACTGTCCGCCACCCGGGCTAGAAATGGTTTCAAAGCGTCACTCATGCCGCTTCCCTCTCCGCAGTCATATCAATGAAGTTCTTGAGAAGCGCATGACCATGTTCCGAGGCGATGCTTTCCGGGTGAAATTGCACGCCGTGAATGGGAAGTTCCCGATGCTGAACACCTTGGATGACGTCGTCATCGCTGCGCGCCGTCACCACCAGAACATCCGGCACGGTATCCGGAGCGATGGTCAGAGAATGGTAACGCGTGGCCTCGAACGGCGATGGGATGCCTTGGAAGACACCACTATTTGTGTGTTCGATTTGGCTCATCTTCCCATGCATGGGCTCCGGCGCGCGAACAATGGTCGCACCAAAATTCTGTGCAATGCTTTGGTGTCCAAGACAGACCCCCAACAGCGGTACTCGCCCGGCCGCTTTTGCCACCAGTTCCAAACAAATACCTGCGTCATCTGGATAGCACGGGCCCGGCGACAGAACGATGCCTCGCGGGTTCATGGCTAGGGCCTCATCAGCCGTCAACGAGTCGTTGCGACGCACGACGATATCAGCGCCAACCTCACCCATGAAATGACGCAGATTGTAGACAAAACTGTCATAATTATCTATCAGCAAAAACATGGTAGTGCTTTGTCATCACGCCATAAATCGGACCAGCAT
The DNA here is from genome assembly GCA_002378125.1 of Rhodospirillaceae bacterium UBA3470. Lineage (GTDB taxonomy): Bacteria > Pseudomonadota > Alphaproteobacteria > Rhodospirillales > Casp-alpha2 > UBA3470. The sequence goes on from DFRF01000158.1 coordinate 22,921, forward strand.
AAAACTAGCCAGGTTGCTAGGAGGGCCACAATGGTACGTCGACCAATGCCGGTCAAGCAACACGGATGGCGGGCGTTTGACCTTCCTGTAACTAGAACCTCTATATAGATCTTAAAGCTCGATATAAGGTTTACTCATGGAGCCCTCCACATCACCTTCATCCGATCCTTGCGTTAGGGGTACGCCACCACTCAGATGGCGCCATAGTTTGTCAATCGGCGGAATGACTTGCGCCGGGTGCGCAGGACGGGTCGAGAAGGCGCTTACAACTGTCGACGGTGTCATCGGAGCGTATGTCAATCTAGCAACGGACCATGCCTCCGTGACCGTACAAGACCGGAATCTACCGGAGATCGTCCTGGTGCGGGCTGTCGAGAACGCCGGCTTCACCGCAAAGAAGATCAACGACCACCTGTTAGATCCGGATGATCATGCCTATTCCGACCAACAACGCCTTCGCTGGCGTTTCCTCATCGCGGCTGCGCTCAGTTTACCTTTCGTCGTTGATATGGGCTTCATGTTCAGCTCTGGGCAGATGCTGGTGACGCCTGTCGCCCAGTGGGTACTGGCTACCCCGGTCTTGATCATTGCCGGCCTTCAGTTTCTGCGACCCGCCATCGGCGCGCTACTTGCGGGCAGCGGCAATATGGACCTGCTTGTCCTACTTGGCACAAGCGCCGCCTATGGGCTCAGCGCCTTCAACGTCATAATGTGGCCTTCGGAGAATCCGCCAATATATTTCGAGGCCGCGGCGCTGGTGACCACCTTTATCCTGCTGGGAAAGGTACTCGAGGCGAGGGCCAAGCGCGCCACGACAGATTCCATCCGTGCACTCATGCGCCTTAAGCCAGAAACCGCACACCTTTTGGTCTCTGGCGTCGAGTCGACTGTACGGGCGGACGCGCTGGCGCCGGGGGATCTTATCGCCGTACGTCCGGGCGAGGTTATCCCGATGGATGGTGTCGTCGTACAGGGTGAGAGCGCCGTCGATGAAGCGATGATCAGCGGCGAAAACCTGCCAATACCAAAAAGTATCGACGCGCCCGTTACCGGTGGATCCCTGAACGGCGCCGGTTATCTCCATATCCGTGTCACTGCGGTCGGCGCGGATACGGTCCTCGCACGCATGTTAGCCATGGTTGATGCAGCGCTGACATCAAAAGCGCCCGTTCAACAATTGGTCGACCGGATCGCCGCCGTTTTTGTGCCGGTTGTAGTAGGCCTAGCCGTGCTCACGATCATCGGATGGACTATCTATGGTGCGGACTGGCAAGACGCCCTGATCAACGCCGTGAGTGTATTGGTTATCGCGTGTCCGTGTGCGCTCGGTCTAGCCACCCCGACCGCCGTCATTGCCGGAACTGGCGCTGCCGCGAGAAACGGTATTCTCATTAAAAATGTCGAAGCCATAGAAAGCACCGCGCAGATCCAGACCGTCGTCTTCGATAAGACTGGAACGATCACGGAGGGTCGACCAGGCATCGAAGGGCTAGGCGGGTTTGAGGAAAACCCCGATGAGTTTCTGCGCCTGATCGCATCTGCGCAAGCCGGCAGCGAACATCCAATTGCTACCGCCATCATCACCGAGGCCAAAAGCCAAGGTCTCGAACTGATCCCGCCGGAGACGGCTCAAGCCTTGGTCGGGCGCGGGTTCCGCGCGTCGATCAATGGACGCGGTCTGATCATCGGAAATCGCGTACTAATGGCGGAGATGGGAATTGATATCTCTGCAACCGAACAAGATACGCAGGCCCACGAAGCGCACGGCGCAACGGTCGTATGGGCAGGTGACACCAGTTCCAAAACGCTTTTGGGTTGGATTGCTGTCGCCGATCCACCGCGCCCAACATCATCCGACGCCATCGCCCAACTGCATGATAACGCTGTTGCGACCCTCATGCTGACCGGTGACAATCATCGCACCGCTGATGCCGTGGCTGCGCGCATCGGAATATACAACATTGCCTCCGAAGTTCCTCCCGAAGGCAAGGTGGATCGTGTGATCGCCCTGCAAAAGGACGGGCGCACTGTCGCCATGGTCGGCGATGGGATCAATGATGCACCGGCCCTGGCGACGGCTGACGTCGGTATTTCCATGGGGTCAGGCACTGATGTGGCCATGGCCAGCGCCGACATCGTGTTAATGCGTCCGGACCTTCGCCTCGTGCCGGATGCTATGGACATCTCCAAGTTAACCGTTCGGAAGATCCGTCAGAACTTGTTCTTTGCGTTCGCCTATAACGTGGCGGCCTTGCCCCTTGCAATGCTCGGAGTGCTGACGCCAGTCATCGCTGGTGCGGCCATGGCAATTAGCAGTGTCTCGGTCGTAACCAACGCATTGACACTCAAGCGATGGCGATCGAGCGCTGTCTAAAGGGGGAAGCTGTGAAATATGTTAATTAGCGCATGAAGCGGGCGTTCGATTAACATCTACCGATTACTAAAAAGTATAGACCTAATTAGAAACCCTGAACGCCATGCCCGCGACCGCCGGGCTTACCGATGTAGCTGCCATGGAATTCAAATAACGTGCACGCGATATAGGGCTTACCCCTTGATGAGATAAGAAACCGCCGGCCTTTTGGCGCGATAAGGAAAGGGCCAATCACGGAACAGGATAACTCTGTTTATTTCTAATTGCATTCCGTCGAATAGTGTAAAAGGTACAGCCAATGATGGTCGCCGATCCCGTGAGGGTCCAAACGGTCGGCACCTCAGAAAACACTACAATTCCTATAATAGTCGCGAACAAAAGCCGGGCATATTCGACTGGCGCGACGGCCACCGCTTCGGCCGCCTTCATTCCCTGAATGTGAACCCACTGCATCACCGACATGAGACCGCCGATTAAAATGATGACGGCAATTTCTCGCCAAGTAGGCGTAACCCAGAAATACAACGCCGGACCCACCATGATGGCGGTTACGAAGCATGACTGATAGGCCATGATCGTCAGCGCGGGATCGATTTGCGATAATTTTCTGAGAACGATCATGATGCCGGCGACAAACAGGGATGACATTAGAGCCAACAAAGCGTAGGCGTTGATCGCCTCGGTGCCAGGCCGAATGATGATCAGGACGCCGATGAAACCGACTATGGTCACCGACCAGCGGCGAATGCCAACGGTTTCCTTCAGGAAAATTATCGCCAGCACGGTCGTAAACAAGGTTTTGGCGAAGCTGATGGCCGTGGCCTCGGCCAGCGGCATGTATACCAAAGCCGTGAACCCCGCCGCCATTGCGATGACGCCAAACATTCCGCGCATCACATGCAGGTGAAGGCTACTCGTGTTGAATACAGTGTTGTAGTTGCGTACCAAGACTGGGGAAAGGATCACGATCACGCACAGCTGGCGGATGAAAAGGATTTCGAACACCGGAATCCGCTGGCCCACGAATTTGATCAACCCACCCATTACCGCGCCGATCAGCGAGCCCAGCAAGATCCACAGCGAGCCGCGTACGTTGCTGGGCAGGGCGCGCCAGCGCAATGACAAGGATGACAACATGGCTATCCGAAAGGCGGGGGAGGGCGCGTTGCGTCACTTCGAAGATGGTAAATGGTCGCTCTCCTCCGGTCAAACCGGGTCAAATGAAACATGGCGAATTGTACGCACCACCAGATCGTGATGTACTCCGAGCGACTATGACGTTGAGGAGGTTGAAGATGCCGAAGGTAGACGTGAACTTGCCGCTAGATGACGTAGCCGCACTCGTCGACTTTGGTGACGATGAATTGGAGATGGCCCGATACAAGCAGTGTGGCACCGCACGGGCGCTCGCCATGCACAACAGGGGGCCAATCACCTATGGTCCGGATGGTGCGCTCTCCACCGATATTCTTGACGCATACTGGCGCGAGGGCTTTTACGTTTTCGAGAACGTCGTCGGCGCCGAAGAGCGGCGCGACATCGAGGTGGACGTGGCCGAATTGTTGGAGCGCGCGCCCATCGCCAAGGACGCCTCCGTCGACAAACACGGCCGCCCGGCCCTTGGAAGCGACTGCAAGGGCCGATCGGTGCGGATGACACGGCCGCTATCCGATCCACTTGGCGGCACCGATGCAAACCACGGGCGCCATCCCGTGAAAATGGCCGAGCCCAGCGCCCCTGACGAAGCGCCGGAATGGGTCATGCAACTGTTGCTCGGTACATTGCAGCATTCGGATGCGTGCCTCCGACTGTATGGTCACCCGGAACTGCTTAACGTCGCAGCGGCGGTCAATGGGCCCGATTTCACTCCCTTCAATGAGGGCCTGTGGATCAAGCAACCGCGCCTTGGTAGTTCGGTTGCATGGCACCAAGACGGATGGACTTGGTGGGACAAGCCTGAACTGGACGCCGGCACGCACGGGTTCAACTTCATGATGCAGCTTTACGGCTGCGATGCGGCCAATGGCCTGTGGGTGGTGCCGGGCTCCCATGCCAGAGGAAAGTTGGACATTTCCGACTTGGCTTCGGAAAGCGGCTCCGACCGCTTGGTTGACGCGGTGCCCTTAATCTGTTCGCCCGGCGATGTCGCCATCGTCAATCGCCAGGCAGTGCACGGCTCCTTCGCCAACACCAGCGACAATATCCGGGTGTCCGTCCATTTCGGTTTCCACCGGCGAAAATCCGTGTATGGCATCACCAGCGGCGGTATTCACAATCCCGTTTCCCACTACGATGACGCCTACATCCTGAGACGGTCGCGCATGCTCATGTACGCCATTGATGCCCGCCAACAGCGGTTTCCAGACGAAACGCCCTTTGAATACGGCCCCATGGCGGATGCCAAGGACGCGTTCCGATGGACGCCGGCGGCGCGCGCCGATATCCGGGACTACAACCTTCAGGACATTGGTATCTAGGATCGGAGTATGACCCGTCACATCGGGAGCGTAGAATGTTTCTCAGCGGACACATCACTCTGCTATCGCACGATCTGTCACGAGGGCCCCAATTCCCTTGATCCCCCCTCACATTCATAAGTCTACATGCATATACCTCCTCCCTAGCCGCGTATGCGGATTTCCTACAGTGATTGCGATGTGCCCGGCGTCGCCTACCTCATGCGACGCTCGGCGGACAAACTAGCGGCAGTTGGCGCTAACTTTCTCATCTTTTCGGACGACACTATCCATCAGGCCTCGCCGCTGACAGCTATTCTTAGCTTTTTATCCCTAATCAGTGCGAAAAATGCACTCCAATCAACCCCGAAAACTCCTGAAAATTTGTAACATTGGCGCGAACCCTGTAAATCTCGACCAATTGGAGCATGGCCCTCGGATAGGACAGTATAGCCCCCTATAAGGGGTCCGTTCCGTCGCTTTGAAGGTCATGTCGCCCCAACACCGTGGAGATCGGCCGGAATCCGAAATGGTATCAGACCAACCGACCCAGGGACGGACCATAAGACCCAATCCCAAGCGTCAGGTGATTCTAGTGGCTTTGGCCTTGATGGGACTGGCGATCGGCTATGGATTAGGTTTCCTATTCAAGCCATCTCCGGCGCCCCCTGTGGTCAAAAGCGAACCCGCCCCCCCCGTCAAAAGCCAATCAGACCCGCCGGCCCACCTGTCCGCTGAGAACAAGACTGAATTGACACCAAGGGCACATGCTTTGCCACTGCCAAATATCGTGCTCCCGGAAAACGCGTTGCTGCAAGGTGAGGGCCCTGTGCGCGCTTACGAGGAAGCCCTACCAAAAGAGGTTGTCGTTACCGTTGAACGCTTGGGCGTCCGGAAGACGTCGCCGTCCACGCCTATCGAGCAGGCCGTGATCCCGCCAGCCACCGTCAAAGCCCCGAAAACTTGGCACAAATTCGCCATTCCCGTGACCCCTGACGGCCGCCCTATGATCGCGATAGTGTTTGATGACTTGGGCATCGACAAATCAAGGACCCGACGGGCCATAGCGCTGCCCGGCCCCATGTCCATGTCCTTTTTGACCTATGCTAAACGCGCCGCCGAGCAAATCGGCGCGGCGCGTGAAGCAGGACACGAGATCTGGATGCATGTGCCTATGGAACCCAGCTCCCGAAGCATCGACCCGGGCCCGAAGGTCTTATTGCGGGAAGCGAGCCCGGAGGAACTAGCCAGCAGCCTCGAGTGGAGCCTGGACAGGTTCGACGGCTACGTCGGGATCAACAATCATATGGGCAGCCGGTTCACCACGTATCTTCCGGGCATGGAGGTGTTGATGGCCGAGTTAAACCGGCGCGGCTTAGCGTTCCTCGATTCGGTTACGTCAGGAGGCTCCATGGGCCGCAAGGCGGCTGTTGCCGCAGGCGTAGATTTTGCCATCCGCAACATTTTTATCGACCACCAGAATGATCTCGACATGATCAATCAGCAATTGGCAAAAATCGAAGCTCTAGCACGCAAACAGGGGCACGCCATAGCCATCGGACACCCCCGAGAAAAGACCCTGCAAGCCATCACGCCATGGCTTAAAGGATTGGAAGAAAAGGGCTTTCAGTTGGTTCCCGTCTCCACCCTGCTGCAACAGACAGATACGGGCGGCGGCAATTAAATTAGGAGTTGTTACCGGCAAAGGCCTCAGCTTCTTCTGCGGCGCGGACCAAGGCTTGGGCCTTATTAACGGTCTCCTGATATTCGTATTCAGGGTCGCTGTCGGCAACCACGCCACACCCGGCCTGCACGTAGAGCATCTGGTCCTTAATCACGGCTGTTCGCAGGGCGATGCAAGTATCCATGTCGCCGTCAGCGCCGAAGTACCCGATACAGCCCGCGTAAACACCGCGTCGCTCGTGCTCCAATTGCTCAATGATCTCCATGGCCCGCACTTTAGGCGCGCCGGAGACCGTACCGGCGGGGAACCCGGCTAGGAGGGCGTCGATGGCATCGCAGTCGTCCGCCAATTCGCCTTCCACGTTGGAGGCGATGTGCATCACGTGGGAATAGTATTCAACGATGAACTGCTCCGTTACCTTGACGCTACCCACCTTGGCAACCCGACCTACGTCGTTGCGGCCAAGATCAAGCAGCATCAAGTGCTCAGCGCGTTCCTTAGGGTCATTCAGCAGGTTTTCGGCAAAGGCAATGTCCTCCTCTGGCGTCGCGCCGCGTGGACGCGTTCCCGCCAGCGGCCTGAGGGTCACCTTGCCTTCGCGCACTCTCACCAGGATTTCCGGACTGGAACCGACGACTGAGAACTTGCCGAAATTCATGAAAAACAGAAACGGCGATGGGTTGAGGCGCCGAAGTGCGCGATAAAAGGAAAAATCTGGCAACTCGAACGGCATGCAGAAACGCTGCGACGTCACGATCTGGAAGGCATCGCCTGCGTGGATATAGTCGACGCAAGATTTCACAATATCGCAGAAGGCCTCTTTCGACATGTTCGACTGTGGCGTGATGGGGCTATGGCCAGACCGCCGCTGCTCACGGCGGTAGGGCAAAGTCTGATCCAGATCGCTAACGACGCTGCCAATTCGCGCCCGCGCCGCGTCATAGGCCGCAACGGCCTCCAGCTCGTCATCAGGCCATACCGGCGTTATCAAGGCGAGCGTATCCTCCAGCGCGTCAAAAATAGCCATTACTGTGGGACGCAGAAACAAACTGTCCGGCAAATCAAGGGAATTGGGATTGTTGTCCGGGACCCGCGGTTCGACCAAACGAACCGCATCATACGCCATGTAGCCGAATAGACCGGCCGACATGGGCGGCAACTGTTCCGGCAATTCGATCCGGCTCTCAGCCATGAGGGCGCGCAGCGAGGCTAGAGGGCCATCAGCATCTCCCACCGGGCAGGGCAGAAAGGCGTCGATCGATGTCAGCGCGGACCTGTTCACTTCCGTGCGGCCATCGGCATATCGCCAGATCAGGTCGGGACGCAAGCCAATAAGCGAATAGCGCCCCCGGATCGCGCCGCCTTCAACGGATTCAAGAAGGAAACTGTTTGGCTGTCCATCGGCGATCTTCATCATCGCCGACACCGGTGTTTCCAAATCGGCGACCAGCTTCATCCAAACCACTTGGGTCTGACCCGCCTCGTAAACGTCGGCAAAACCGGCAAATTCCGGGGTCACACTGGGCAAAGCCACATCCATCAATACCACGCCTACTATTATTGCGGGTTCTGACGCTCGCCGAACAGAGCGTCCACGGCCTGGCGGTTGATGTTGACGCCCGCGCCTTCACGAAGCGCTGCCACCAATTGGGTGTCCAAATCCTGTCGCAAGGACTGTGTCAATTGTTCGGCCATTTCCTTGCGCGATTCGGATGGACCTAACGGCGCCGCGTGGACTTTCTTCAACGCGGCAACGCGAAATCCTTCACCGATCCGTTCCATGGCAGCATGACCCGGCTTCAGCTTGAATACCTTCGCCGCAAGCGCGTCATTGACGTCGCCTCGGTTTCCACGGCGACGCACGCCGTCCACGGGCTTCACCTCGACCCGCCATTCCGCGGCACCATCGACCAATTTCCGACCGTCCGCCACGGCCCCGACAATTACGGCTGCGAAGGCCTTAGCGCCTTCGCGCCGTTTTACGGCCTTCCAGGCCGCGGTGACGTCCGCTCTCACCGTATCAAAGATGCGGAGCGTCGGCGGCGTAACACCATCCACATGGAGAATGTAGAAACCATCCTCTCCAGCCTCCGTCATGGCGCTGTCCTCGCCCTCTTCGGTGTCGAATGCCGTGGCCAAGAAATTTCCAACTGGTAGGTTGGTCACGGCCATTCCATTCGCATCGTTTCCGGCCTGGTCGATAACTGCGAGTTTCTCCACCTTCAAACCGAGGCGACCAGCCGCCTCAGAGATGGATGCGCCACCGCCCAGTTCATCTTCAAACCGGTTGGAGAGGTCAAAAATAGCATCGATGGCCTTCTGAAAAGCCAAGTCGTTCTTCACTTGATCCCTGACCTCCTCAAAGCTCTTGGTACCACCAGGGACGACATTCACCACTTGCATGACATGCCAGCCCAGGGAGCTCTTGATCGGGACCGAAACGGCATCCTTAGCCAAGGCGAAAACAGCCTCGGCGATATCCGGGAGAAGATCCTCCCGGGTCACGTCACCAAGCTCAATTGTTGCTTTATCTTGTTTTGCGATCTCCTTAGCAGCATTAAGAAAACTCTTTCCACCTTGAATCTGAGAAATAACCTTCTTGGCTTCTGCTTCGTCGCTCAACAGCATC
>DFRF01000031.1 GCA_002378125.1 Rhodospirillaceae bacterium UBA3470
ACTCTACTCGCGAAGGACACCTCGCACACCACAGTTTTTCCGGTGTTCAGCCCAGGCGGGGGCTTTGGCATTCCAGAAATGGAGAACGCAGGTGATTTCATCGCCGTTCCAGTGCCCTCCACGTTCCGAGTGCTGCCCTGGGCGCCCGGTACCGGCTGGGTTCTGTGCGATGGGTATTTGGCCAATGGAGAACCCGTGCCGTTTTCTGCAAGGCATGTCCTGAAAAACGCCCTGTCACGTCTTGAGGGCCAAGGTTTCGACTATATCGCCGGCATCGAGGTCGAGTGCCATATCTACCGGCTAGAAGACCCAATGCTGCGACCGGAAGATGCAGGTCAGCCGGCTACCCCACCAAGGGTCAGTCTGATCGCGCGGGGATATAACTATCTCACTGAACTCCGGATGGACGAACAAGATCCAGTCTTCGAGATTATTCGGCGCGATCTACTTGCACTGGGGCTACCGCTGAGAACGCTGGAAACGGAATTTGGTCCGAGCCAGCTGGAATTCACATTGGGCCCGGTGCCGGGTCTCGAAGCCGCGGATAACATGATCCTGTTCCGCAACGCCGTGAAACAAATTTGCCGCCGGAATGGGTATCATGCCACGTTCATGTGTCGGCCCGGCCTGCCCAATGCGTTCGCCAGCGGCTGGCATCTGCATCAATCTCTGGAACGGAGATCGGATGGTGCGAACGCCTTCGCTCCGGACACGGTGGAAGAACTGCTGTCTCCGACGGGCCGGTCTTTCGCCGCCGGTATATTGAAAAACGCACCGGGCGCGACGGTATTCACCACGCCCACCGTAAATGGATACAAACGTTATAAGCCGAACTCCCTGGCTCCGGATCGGGTGGTCTGGGGGCGCGACAACAAGGGAGCGATGTTGCGCGTCGTTGGTGCGGGACCGGGCGACTCCGCAACCCGCCTAGAAAACAGAGTGGGCGAACCGGCGGCCAATCCGTACCTGTATCTCGCGTGCCAGGTTTTAAGCGGTCTTGATGGGCTGTCCAAGGAACTTGTTCCTCCGGCTGCAACAGACGACCCGTATGCCACTGACGCGGATCAGCTGCCGACCAACCTGATGGACGCGGTTACAGCACTAGACGAAAGCACCATGTTCCGCGAGGCCTTAGGCGACCGGTTTGTAGACTATTTTCTGCACATCAAACGTGCGGAAATCGCCCGATTTCTCTCAACTGTTACCGACTGGGAACACCGGGAGTATTTCGAGCTCTTCTGAAGCTGCCCCAAATTTCCCTATTGCTGTCTAGGATACGGCACCCATTGGTAAGGAAAGGGCGGGAATTTGAGGAATTCGATGAAGACGAAGATTGGCGGGCTTAGAAAGCATTGCCACTAAATAATCTCCGTTGAGCGTTTCAAAAACCTGTATACCCGAATTTTTCGCCGGTCGTTTTTAAAACGGGAATTTCAATGCTGTCGACTAGCCCTGAATTCATGAGTGGATGCTAGCGCTTGATTTCAGACATCCGTTCTAATACCGCGCAGACCGAAGCGGTATCGTCTTCTTCGTGGCCTTCGTTCATGGCACGGTCGTAGATGTTGGCACTGGCCTGGAACAGGGGCGCGGCGAGGCCCAGACTTTTGGTGAAATCGCCGATGATGTTCATGTCTTTTTGGAATAGCCGGAGCGCGATGCTGCCACCGGCGTAATCGTCGGATACCATAGATGCCCCTAGCACCTCCAGCATTCGAGGCGTGGTCGCGTTGACACTCATGACAGTCTCCCAACCTAGAAGGTGATGATGCTGGAGCCCCTGGTGGCCCCGGCCTCCAGTTCAACGTGCGCCTGAATTATGTCGTCGAAGCCATAGCGTTGGCCGATGGTGACGCTGAGGACGCCTTTTTGCAGTAAGTCGAAAACCTGGTTCGCCGAATTCAGCATGTCGCTCCGTACAGCCATGTAGTCGACTAGGGTTGGTCGAGTGATATAAAGCGAGCCCATTTTCTGGAGCCTGGATGGCGCGATGGCTGGGGGCTCACCTGTGGTTGTTCCAAAAGAGACGAACATGCCCATGGGTTTAAGACTATTGATGGAGTCCTCAAACGAGTCCTTTCCCACCGAATCGTAGACCACGGAGACCCCGCTGCCGTTGGTGAGCGCCTTGACTCGCGTGACAATGTTTTCCGACTTCCGGTCGATGCATTGTGCGTAGCCATTTTTCAGCGCTAGTTGGCATTTATCCTGACCACCGGCTACGCCGATCATGTTGGCGCCAAGGTGCGTGCCCCATTGTCCAGCAATCTGGCCGACGCCACCAGCAGCGGCATGAAAAAGTACATCCTCACCGGCCTTTACCGGGTAACAGCGTAAAAGTAGGTACTCTGCTGTGATCCCCTTGACAATGATCGCGGCCGCAGTCTCGTCATCGATACCGTCGGGGATCGGGATCAACCTGTCGGCTGGGAAATTTCGAAAGGTGGCATAGGCGCCTGGCGGGCCGCCGCCGTAGATAACCCTGTCGCCAATTTTGAAATCTATGACCCCGTCGCCCAGAGCGATAACTTTACCTGCTGCCTCGGCACCGACCCCGCTGGGCAGTTCTAGGGGATAGAGGCCGCTCCGGAAGTAAACGTCGATGAAGTTGAGGCCGAGCACAG
>DFRF01000201.1 GCA_002378125.1 Rhodospirillaceae bacterium UBA3470
TCATATTAGTCTCCCTGTTAGTGATATTACGATGAACCAATAAATCGGTTTCAATAGCGGGTACGTTATCCAACTTATTGTGGCCTGTCATCAAGCAAAATTGTTATTTTTTTTAATAAGATGGCAGTTGCACCTGAAACATCCACGTCTGTTATAACGCAACTTAACGTGAAGAGCCCCTGCGGCCAAGACTATTTATCAACATAGGAGAACGGCGGTCAGGCCGTCGCATTCATCTCGTGTGGTGTGAGTTGGTCCCAATTAAATTCGACGCCGGTGCCGGGTTTGGACGGGGCGATTGCCAAGGAGTCCTCTACGACAAGGGGGCGGTGCGTATAGGTATCGATGGGGAAGCTGTGGACCTCCAACCAGCCGGCGTTCGATTGTCCGGACATTAAGCCCACATGTAATTCTTGCATGCCGTGAGAACAAACCGGAATAACGTATTTCCGTGACATCTCCGCGACTTGCAACCAGCCAGTGATGCCCCCGCAGTTTGAGGCATCAGGCTGGATAAAGGCGAGTTTGGACTGCTCGAAGGCGTATTCGAATTCATGGATGGTGTGTAGGTTCTCTCCCATGGCTAACGGAACGCCTGTTGCCTCGGTGATCCGAGCATAACCGTTGTAGTCGTCTGGAATTGTAGGCTCCTCAAACCAGGTAATATCGTGTTTCTTGAAAGCATTGGCGGCGGTAATTGCGTCGTCGACGCTTAGTGCATAGTTGGCATCGACCATGAACGTGATATCCGGACCGATGAGATTTCGAACGGCGGTGACCCGTTCTACGTCTTCGGCGAGTTCTGGGCGCCCGACTTTAATCTTCACAGCGTTGAAGCCGGCATCCAGATAGCTCTGGGTATTGGCGAGGAGTTTTTGCAGCGGGAAGTTCAGGTCGATGGCGCCGCAATAGGCCCTGCATCGATCCGACGCGCCGCCTGCCATTTTCCAAAGAGGTTCGCCTCTCTGTTTGCCGCGAATGTCCCAAAGTGCGATATCCAAAGCCGAGATAGCGAACGACGCTATACCACCCCGGCCCACGTAATGAATGTGCCATTGCAGCTCTTCATAAATTGCTTCCACGTCAGTAGCTTCGCGGCCGATTAGAAACGGCCCCAGGTCCTGACGCATCATCGCCAAGACAGCTTGGCCGCCGCGTCCACCCGTGTACGTATAGCCCAAGCCTTCCGTCCCATCGTCCAATTGGATTGTCGCGGTGATCAGCTCAAAATGCGTGTGGTCGCCGTGTTTGGCGTCGGACAGCACTTCGGCCAAAGGGACGGCAAACAGGCGTGCTTCGACGGATTGGATGGTCGGCATACGGGGTTCCCTCCTCAAAAGTCATTGAACATGGACGTTTCTTATTGTTGCTGGATGGTGTGTAGTATGGGGCACATTATCATAATCAGATCAAATCGATCAGGGAGGGCGCTATGGCGACTGTCAATCTCAAACGACTTTTCGCGTCCGACAATCTGAAGGTTGGCCATTCCATCTTCGAGTTCAATTCGCCGGGTGTCGGCCAGATCATCGCGTCGGCGGGCTGCGATTTCGTATTTCTGGATATGGAGCATTCGGGTTTTGGAATTTCGGAAACCAAGCGCGCTATTGCTGGGCTCCGGGTCGGCGGTATTCCTGTCCTTGTCCGTCCTCCATCAAAGGAATACCACCATATTGCCCGAGCGTTGGACATTGGTGCTGATGGCCTAGTCCTGCCCATGGTCGCCTCGAAGGAGGAGGCCGAGTACATCATCGACTGCATGAAATATCCGCCGGAAGGTAGCCGAGGCGTGGCGTTGGCCATTGCCCATGACCACTATCAACCCGGCGACCCGGCCAAGGTCCTAGCCGCTACCAATCGCCGCATCGCCTGCGTTACCCTTATTGAGACCGAGGAAGGGATCAAAAACATTGACGCCATCGCCGCGGTTAAGGGCGTTGATTGCCTGTGGATTGGGCACTTCGATTTGAGTTGCTCGCTGGGTATCAACGGGCAATTTGACCATCCTGAATTTCTCAAGGCCTGCCGCGCCGTCGAGCGGGCCGCGAAGAAACATGGTAAGGCCTTGGGGCGTTTAGCTGGCGACCCAGCCGGTTGCATTGCCCTCTATCAGAAGGGCTACGATGTGTTGTGCTATGCCGGTGATCTGTGGGTCTATCAGCAGGCTCTGATCGAGGGTATGACGGCCATTCGTGCAGGCTGCAAGCCACGGCGCGGCGCCAAGGGGGATAAAAAGAAATGAGTGCGTTCCGCATAGCCCTGTCCGGGGACTTCAACAAGTCGGATGGGTCGCCCGCCTATCCCATGTTTGACCTTTCGCCCCTCGAGAACGCCGCCGACGTCGAGGTCGCCTACGTGGATCCCGTTGATGGTCGAATGACCGCCGCTTCGCTCGCCGACTTCGACGCGCTGATCCTGTTGACGCCAATCTTTGACGCCGACAGTATTCCGCAAGATGGCCGCCTGACGATCGTCGCGCGGTTCGGCGTCGGCTATGATACCGTTGACGTGGACGCGTGTACGAAGGCCGGTATCGGGGTCTGCATTACTCCCGACGGCGTCCGCCGCCCGGTAGCCGTCACAATCATGACCTTTGTCCTGGCCCTGGCTGGTAGGCTATTCGACAAAGATCGCTTAACCCGCGAGGGCCCTGCGGGATTTGCGAAGCGTTCAGACTACATGGGTCTAGGTTTGGTGGGACGCACCCTGGGATCGATTGGCATCGGTAATATCGGGGCCGAAGCCTTCCGCATGGCGGCGCCCTTCGAGATGCGTCACATAGCCCATGACCCGTACTGTAACCCCGCCACTGCGGACGAAATCGGTGTCGAACTGGTCGATCTGGAGACTGTCTTCGCCGAGAGCGATTTCCTATGCGTCAATACGCCGCTAACCGAGGCGACCCGGCATATCGTCAATGCGAAAAGCTTGGCTCTGATGAAACCAACGGCTTATCTGATTAACACTTCGCGCGGGCCGACCGTTGATCAGGCAGCGCTTCTAGCGGCGCTAACGGACGGGACTATCGCCGGGGCCGGTCTTGATGTGCTAGATCCGGAACCACCGTCCGTCGACGATCCTATTCTAAAACTCGATAACGTCATCCTCACGCCCCACGCCTTGTGCTGGACCGATCAGTGCTTCGCCGGGATCGGAGCATCGGACGTGGAGCAGGTGTTGATGATCAAGAATGGTCAGGTGCCGCCGCATCTCGTCGACAAGGGGGTTGCAGCGTCGTCGGCCTTTCAGGCGCGATTAAAAGCGTACGCGGCAGGGTAAGCCGTAAACTTCTTCTTACCGTCGCATCTCGTCGAGAAAGTGCAGAAACTTCGTCAGATCGGGCGCAGTGGCCGCCTGCAATGCAATCTCACGGATTTCATTCAGAACCCGACCAGCGGCTATCAGGATCGCTGTTAAAGATCATTGGCCTTGGTCATCTTGGCCGTTGCGTCTGCGCGTGCCGGGACGTCCGGGTTGAGCGTCGTGCCTAGGCCGGGCCCGTCGGGAGCGGTGATGCGTCCATTCGCAATTGGAGGGAGCTCTGTCACCAGGTCCTGATACCAACCATAATAAAAGGCGCGGACCATCTCTTGGATAAAGACGTTGGGCGCGTGCATGGTCATGTGTACCGATGCGGTCAACGCGATCGGCCCCGTGCAATCATGGCCCGTAAAGGGCGCGCCGAAGGTGTCGGCTAAGGCGGCGACTTTGCGCGCCTCCGTCAGCCCACCGCCCCAGACGAGGTCCATGATCGCGAGGCTTACGCCCTGTTCCAAAAGGTCGCGAAACTGAGCCTTGCCGCCCAGTAGCTCGCCAACGGCGATGGGGGCGTGGGTGGATGCGACAACCTCGCCCACCTTTTCCAACTCGTCCATGAACACCGGGTCCTCAACCCAGGTGAGATCGAAGTCCTCCAGGGCACTGGCAATGCGCTTTGCCATGGGGACGTTCCACATGGAGTGCAGCTCGGCCATGATCTCCATCTTGTCGCCGACGGCGCTCCTGATTTTCTCAAAGGGCTCCAGTGCTGTCTTCAGATCTTCATTGGAGATGTATTGGCCGCCGGAAGCTTCGGCCGCGAAATCAAAGGGCCAGATTTTCATGCCGTTGATGCCCATCTCCAGGAGCGAGTGGGCCAGTTCGTCAGCATTGTTGAGAAAGCCTTCCAAATCCTCGTAGGGGCCGGGCGAATTTTGCAGGTTAAGGCCATAGTTGTCGGTTACCTGGGCGGGCGCCTTGCGCACGTACTGGTAGCCGGCGCATGTGTTGTATATGCGGACTTCGTCCCGTGTCGCTCCACCCAGCGCCTGATAAATTGGCTGATTGATGGCCTGGCCGAAGATGTCCCAAAGTGCCACGTCGATAGCTGACGCGGCGCGCATTTCCACGCCAGATCCGCCGCGCCCTGCGTAGGGCAGAAGCTTCGCGTGATGGCGTTCGATCTGTAACGGGTCCTTGCCAATCAGGTAAGGTGCGATGAAATTGTGCACCTGTGCCGCTACGGCGGGCGCGCCAAAAAAGGTCTCGCCCAAGCCGACCAGGCCGTCGTCCGTATGGACTTGAACCCACGTTAGATTGGGAAATTCTTCAACCAGGATGGTCTCAACGGCGGTGATTTTCATAATAGCCCCTTTGGCGACCGGTTTGGCCCATCTAAGCAGTAGGCGGTTTACCCGGCAATGCTTTCAAGAGAAAGAGGGCGTGTGTCTGCATCGACGCATTTTTCCTTCTCCTGTCTTGGACGGGGCTCCATTACTGAAATCCGAAATGCTGGTCCTGTTCTCCCCGCAGGCGTGCGAGGACGGTTCCCATGTTCATCTCCAGCATTTCCGCTGTGACCAATGTGCCGGCCTGCACGTCTTTGCGTAGCCGCGCGCCCGTTGCCAGGTAGTAGGGACAGGGATTGGCGGCTGCGAAGCGGACGGCGGGTATCAGTTCGGGTTTCAGGCCCCCCACTTCGTGGTGGTGTGCGTCCGTGATGGTAAGCCTCTCCCCGGCAGCGAAATCTCGGTTTGTTCGCGCCACCAAATCTACCACGGGTTTGGGATCGGTAGCGCCAGTGGGGATGCCCAATAGCCCCGCCGCCAAGATGGTGAGCGGCGCCTCGATGCCCAGCAGGTGCTGCGGGTTGTAGAGAACGGCGACGCCCGCATCTTCGGCGACGATATGCCCCTTCTCGCGAAGTAAGTCCCAGGTCTTGTCATCGTGACAATTGACCAGGATGAAAACGCCGCCGGCGAAACTAGCCTCGTCGGCGCGGCGCAGACAGTTAAACACGTCGATGCGGCGATCTCCGGCTAGAAGTCCACCGTCGGCACTCCGCTTAAAGGCTTCGGCCAGTTCGGTTGGCCGCAAGATCGGCGTATGGAACTCGGGTCGATCGGGGGTAAAGCCTGAGGCGTTGACGACGACGCCCATCTCACAGAAGTCGGGGACCGTGCGGGTCGGCAAGCCAAGGTTCGCTGCGCGGGCCTCCCTGGCGTCAGTCAGTTCTTGCCAGGACATATCGGTGCGCTCCCACAGGGCGGTCAGACCGGAGTTCGAGTGACGTTGGTTTCTCCAGGCGAGTGAATCATCAGGTCCGAGGACGAAATCGTACTCACTGGATTTGCCGGCGGCGCGAACATCCAGGCCGATGGTTTTGGCCCAGCTCATGAGCCCGATCAGCAGGCTCGGCTGGTCGCCTTCAACTTCCGTATAGACTAAGCCCTTTGCGCTGGCCCTCGCGTGCAGGATGGGCCCGGCCACGACGGCGGCCTCTTTGGAAACCATGACCAAATGCTGGCCGCGATCAATAGCCTGTTCGCCAACTGCCGCGGCGGCTTCGGGATTGCCGGTGGCTTCAACCAGAACGTCCAGTTGAATGTCGTCCGCGTCATCCATGTCTTGTACTATGGCCATGTCCGCAGGGTCCGCGCCGGCAGCGGCTACCGCCGCCGCCATGCGCGCCGGATCCCGGTCGCAAATCAGCGCGATCTTC
>DFRF01000116.1 GCA_002378125.1 Rhodospirillaceae bacterium UBA3470
AGGTGAACGCCTTGCCCAGGCCCGGTCGATCCAAGATTTCGCCGAACGACGTAATGGCGGCGCGCGTCAGGTCGTCCATGTCCCCGTCGGCAAGTTGATAGCCGAATTTCAGGAGCCATCGTGAAAACTCGATATTAACGCCCCGTTCTGCCGGCTCGCAAATGGGTTTGTATGTAAGCTGTTTATCGTCGGGCGCATGCTCGTGCTGGCGATCGAAATATAACCGGTATAAGAGACGCTGGATCAAGTCCGGAGTTTCCGCACGGAGAATGTTGAACACAGTCTGCATGCTGATCAGACCGTTGGTGCCGCCCATCATTGCCGGCTGGATACAAAGCAGGCTGACGATGTCGGGCGGCAGGTTGAAAGCGTTGACCATGTGAAAATACTGCCCGCTTTTGGCCTTCGACGACCGCACACCATTGCCGGGTTCATCCTGTTTGCCTGTGTCTGTGACCTCATAGACCATAGTGCCGTCCCATTTCTGCGCCACTGGGCGGCAGACCCGAGAGAACAGCAGCCAATACAGTTTGACGGCGATCTCTTCATCGAGATCATCCAACGGCAAGCGGTCCGAGATGGCGAACCCTACACCTTCGAACCGCTCGCGGCGGGTTCGTGCCATCACCGCGTCACAGGCGGACAAGTCGAGGTGCCTGGGGCTCAGTGCCTCCACGGGCAGCTGATTGGCCTGAAGCTCGCCAGCGGCGTGGATGAGTTCATCACGGCAGGCTGCATCCAGGTGGAACCGGCCGCCATCGAAGACCAACGTTTCCTCCCGCCAGGCGGCGGCGTCTGTGATGACCCCAGTGCGGATATCGGACCTAGGTGAAAGCTAACGTTTTCGCAAATCGGTTTCAACTGCCGCCGCGTGCAAGGCTGATGCCGCCGCAGACCAATAGAATCTGGCCGTTGATGAAGCTTGCACGTTCGTCCATGAAACACGCCACGCCATGGGCTATGTCGGCTGGTGTGCCCAGTCGGCCAACGGGAATTGTGCCGATGATCTCCTGTGTGCGCGGCATATCGGGGGGATTAGCGCGGGTGAACAACTCTGTGGCGATGGGCCCCGGCGCAATGCCGTTCACCGTAATCCCGTACTGCGCCAGTTCCAGAGCCCAGACCCGTGTCATAGACGCGATGGCGCCCTTGGTGCCCGCGTAGGCGGTCCGGTGTGTCTTGCCCAGCATGGCCCGGCTGGAAATGTTAACGATGCGTCCGAATCCCGCCTCTTTCATGGCCGAAATGGCGGCCTGGGCGCAGAGCATGGGTGCCTTCATGTTAACATCCACGGTTAGGTTGAAGTCCTCGACGGTGGTTTTTTCCAGTTCGGTCATGATCCCGAGGCCCGCGTTGTTCACCAAACCCAGGACTGGCCCTTCGGCGGCGACCATCTCGAAGGCCGTGGTGATGGCGGCAGGATCGGTGAGGTCCGTCTCGACCCAGATCGATGGATTGTCGGTATTGCCGGGCGGCGATCGGTCGAGGTTGAAGACCCGCCAGCCGTCCTCGGTCAATCGTCCGGAGATGGCTTCGCCGATCCCCTGGCTTGCGCCCGTGACCACCGCGATGTTTGACATGGTTCGTACTCCGCAACTGCAATGATCTCATCCGTGACACGCACCCGGTACGCCTTGCAAGGGGGCATCCTTTCACGGATGCTCGCCGGGTAAGGAGACCTGCAATGAACACATCTCACCCCGTCTGGCGATCGCTCCTGTATGTGCCGGCCAACAACCCCCGTTTCATCGCGAAGGCACACCTGCGGGGCGCCGATGGAATCATTCTGGATTTGGAGGACAGCGTTCCCAATTCGGAATTGGATGCCGCGCGTAAGGCGTTGTGGGGTTCGGCCGTGTCAGCATCGCAGAACGGCGCGGATGTTTTAATTCGCATCAACGACCCCGATGATCTGGCCGCCGACGATATAGACGCCGCCGTGTTCTACGGCGTCGCCGCGATCCTTGTCACCAAAGCCCGCGATGCGGATCATGTCCGCGCCATCTCCGCACGTGTTGCAGAGCGCGAGGCGGATGCGGGCATGACGTCGGGGACCATTCGCTTGGTGCCGATGATCGAGACGGCGGCCGCCTACTTCAAGGCCGTGGAAATCGGCGCGGCGGACCCTCGCAACGTCGCTATGAATCTCGGCGGTGAGGATTTTGCCGCAGATATGGGGCTGGCGCCCGGCGCGGATACCCTGGCGCTTGCGAAACAGCAGGTCGCCATCGCCGCCCGGGCGACGGGACTGATGCCTATGGGGCTCATGGGGACGGTCGCCGATTTCCTTGATCTGGAAGGCATAAAGATCGCCGCGGAAACGGCCCGGCGGTTCGGCATGGAAGGCGCATCTTGCGTCCATCCATCGAACGTGCCCATTCTGAACGCGGCGTTCTCACCAAGCCCTGAGGAAATCGACAATGCCCGCCGCGTCGTTGACGCCTATGCGGACGCTACCGCCAAGGGCAGCGGCGCGATTACCGTGGACGGCAAGATGATCGACGTGCCTGTTGTGCAGCGCGCAGAGAAGACGCTGGCGCGTTGGGCCGCCATTGAAGGGCGCGGCAACGCCGGTTAGCGTCGCCGAAGTTGGAACGCGATCACCCCGCCTATGCCCGCCATCACCGCCATGGGCAGGTAGGCTGCCCCGCCCTGGGTCGCGTACATATGCCCGCTCACCAGTGACGCCAGGCTGAAACCGATGCCGCTGACGGCGGCGGCGTAGACGCTTTGCGCCGTCGCCGAGACCGAGGCCTCCATGCGTTGCGCGATGAAATGAATGGCGCCTAGGTGCGCCGCGCCGAAAGTCGCGCCATGGAGGATCTGTAGGAACAAGAGGGCCGGCAACTCGTCCGTCACGCCGGTCCCCCACCATCGTATAAGCCCCGCCAGCCCGGCCAGAGCGATCAGGCGCGCCGCGCCCACCCGTTTGACGATCTTGTCGCCCCACATGAACAGCAACACCTCCGCGATCACTCCCTCGGCCCACAGCCAGCCGATGACGGCTTTCGAATGCCCTGCCTCTTCCCAATGTATGGTGCCAAAAGCGTAATAGATGATGTGGCTGGCCTGGATTAGGCCGGTGGCGACGATGAACCAAAGAAATGTACGGTCTTTGAGAACCTGAAGGATCGGCGCGAAGGAATTGTGGCTTTCCGATGGTGTTAGGCGCGCATGGGGCAAAAGGACCGCGCTGATGACCACGGCGACGGTACCGCACAGGATGATCCAATAGATCAAATCCTCGCTGCGCCCGGTCAACAGCCAGCCGCCACCCCAGGCGGCGGCGATGAACGTGAGCGAGCCCCATAGGCGAACCCGGCCATAGTCCAGCTTGCCGGCCGTGCCGTAATGCATGGTGAGGGTTTCGGTCAGGGGCATGAGCGGAGACCAGAACAGAAAGAACGCCATG
>DFRF01000067.1 GCA_002378125.1 Rhodospirillaceae bacterium UBA3470
GGATGGGGTCGACCTTGACGTGGCCCCAGGGGAATCAGTGGTGATCATCGGCGGTTCAGGAATTGGCAAGTCGGTGACGATCAAGTGCATTTTGGGCCTGCTCACCCCCGACTACGGCACCATCGAGATCGACGGCGAGAACATCCTAGAGATGGAGGCTGCCGCGCGCGAGAAGCTTAACATATCGATCGGCATGCTATTCCAGCACGCGGCACTCTTCGACAGCCTGCCCGTGTGGGAGAATGTTGCCTTCGGTCTATTGGCGGAGAAACGTTGTTCCCGGCGCAGGGCTCGGGAGATCGCTATTGAGAAGATGAGCCTGGTCGGACTGAGACCGGCAATAGGCGATTTGCCACCGGCGGATTTGTCCTCAGGCATGCAAAAGCGTGTCGGTCTTGCCCGTGCCATCGCCGCGGACCCAACCATCATTTTCTTCGACGAACCAACCACAGGTCTGGATCCGATCATGGCCGATGTGATCAACAAGCTGATCGTACATGTGAACCAAGTCGTCGGCGCGACAGCCTTAACCATTACTCACGACATGGCATCAGCTAAGAAAATTGGCGACCGGATCGCAATGCTGTTCGATGGCAAGATCATTTGGGCCGGCCCGCCATCAGAGCTCGAAAATTCAGGGAACGACTGCTTGGATCAATTTATCCACGGCCGTACAACGGGGCCCATCAAGATGGCGCTTCGGGCATAGCCATGCGATCGTAAATCACAATTGTAGCGGCTCACTAACTATTTAGTCGATCGAGACTTTGGTCTCATCGTCCGAGAAATCACTGAACAATGCCGTCGGCAATTGTTTTTCCACATCATGCATCGTGAAGATCTTGTGCTTACGCATGGAAGTCAGAGCGGCAACTCGAAAGCCCAGGGTTTCTTTGCAAAAGGTCTTGAGTAGCATGATCTCCACATTAAATCACTAGCTGTTATTGGCGAATCGGCTCCTCATTCGGACGACAAAACGCACTCAATCCTCCCATCTATTCAGTCAAAAGCGTTGTATCCTGCGCTTCTTGGAAATCTCCTTGGTCTAGACGCCTCCCGATGGTTAATTGCGTCCATGGTCAAAGCTAAAACACTTTATGTTTGCCAGCACTGCGGCACCTTTCAGCCGAAATGGACTGGCCAATGTCCCGCTTGCAACGAATGGAATTCCCTGGTCGAGGAACAGCCAGCGGAGTCCGCGCCCAAAGGCCTGGGTGCGCGCAAAGGCCGAAAGATCGAATTCGTTGGGCTCAAGGGGGGTGAGAAACAACCGCCCCGCCGGGTCAGCGGTAACGCTGAATTCGACCGTGTTACCGGCGGCGGCTTGGTCCCAGGCTCAGCCACGTTAGTAGGTGGCGATCCGGGTATCGGCAAATCCACCCTCTTGATGCAGATCGTTGCGGAGATGTCGACAAAAATGCGATGTGCCTATATCTCAGGCGAGGAAGCTATCGACCAACTGCGACTTCGGGCCGCACGCCTTGAGTTGGCCAACACCCTGATCGGATTAGCTGTAGCCACGTCAGTCCGGGACATTGCCGCGACCTTAGAGGGCGCAAACGCTCCAAGCGTAGTGATCATAGACTCGATACAATGCATGTATGTGGACTCCATCGAGAGTGCACCGGGTACCGTCTCCCAGGTCCGAACGTCGGCCCAGGAATTGATCCGACTGGCCAAGCGCGCCGGCTTTGCCTTGATCCTGGTGGGACACGTCACCAAGGAGGGCACCATCGCCGGCCCTCGCCTCCTGGAGCACATGGTAGACACGGTCCTTTATTTCGAGGGCGACCCATCCCACCAATTCCGGATTCTGCGCTCTGTTAAAAACCGCTTTGGCCCAGCTGACGAAATCGGAGTGTTCGAAATGATGGAGACGGGCCTACATGAGGTTCCCAATCCATCGGCCCTATTCATTTCCGATTATCGCAATGATGTTTCCGGCGCGTCCGTGTTTGCCGGCATGGAGGGTACGCGCCCGATGTTGGTGGAAATCCAATCGTTGATCGCGCCATCCGCTCAGGCCACGCCGCGCCGCGCGGTAGTGGGGTGGGACTCAAGCCGACTGGCGATGATCATGGCCGTATTGGAAGCGCGTTGTGGTGTTGCGCTCGGCGGCAACGAGGTGTATCTCAACGTCGCTGGTGGTTTGAAAATTACAGAACCGGCAGCAGACATGGCAGTGGCAGCGGCCTTGATATCGTCCGTCATTGGCACGCCGCTGCCGCCAGCAACGGTGGTCTTCGGCGAGGTTGGTCTCGCAGGTGAGGCACGCGCCGTATCGCAAACGGATGCCCGCCTGAAAGAGGCTGAGAAGTTGGGCTTTTCCCGGGCAATCATTCCGAAAGCCCGGATGCGCAAAGGGCGCGCGGAAGACAAAGGCAAGAAGACTGTGGGATCGGATACGTCTTTGATCATCATCGAAATTGATCATCTGTCCGATCTGGTCGCCAAGTTCCCCAGCGCAGAGCACAACCATGTTAGCGGCCCGACGACACATGCCAGCTCCGAAGACACAAGGACGACTGGTTGACCATGGAACACCTGGGCGATGTACCCATCAATGTGTTCGACGCCGGCGTTATCGTCGTGTTGTTGGGATCAGCGATCTTTGCCTATGCACGAGGTTTCGTGCACGAAGTCTTCTCTATCGTCGGTTGGATTGGCGCCATTGTGGCAACGTTCTACAGTTTTTCGTACGCCCAACCATACGCACGACATTTTATTAAGACAGAGATTCTAGCTGACCTAGCAGCGGGGACGCTAATTTTCGTGTTCTCCCTGGTAATGCTATCCATTCTGACGCGCAGCATATCCAGCAAGGTCAAGCACAGTACCCTCAATGCCCTTGACCGCGCGCTGGGGTTCTTGTTCGGTCTTATTCGAGGCGCCTTCATCGTGGTCGTCGCCTACATTGGTTTCGAGTTTTTCGTCTCCCAAAAAGATCACCCCGATTGGGTGCGTCACGCCAGAACCATGCAATTGGTGGGACCGGCGGCGGAAATACTGATTGCAAACCTGCCCGAGGATTACGCCATCAAACAGCGGAAGGACCCAAGCGCGAGAAAGAAACCGGGCGCGTCGAAGGATGTGGGCTCAGTTGTCCATAGTTTGATCACGCCAACACCCAAGGCTAGGAACAAAAAGGCCAATGACGGTTATGGCGTTCGCGAACGCGAGGACATGGAACGATTGATCGGTAACACCCAACAACAGTAAGATACAGCTTTGCAGCATGGATAATGAAATGCGGTTTCCGCCTCACCAGCCGGGTTCCCGTCTCACCCCGCTTCCGAGCCATTCGGACGAGCCGGATGACGATCATCCAAACGAGGAATGCGGCCTATTTGGCATCTATGACAGCTCCGACGCCGCGGCCCACACGGCACTCGGTTTGCACGCACTTCAGCACCGCGGTCAGGAATCGGCGGGCATTGTCGCTTACGATGGAGAGCAGTTCCATTCCCACCGCGCCCTTGGCTTGGTCGGCGATCACTTCAACGTCCAATCGGTCATGGACCGCCTTGATGGCAACGTGGCCATCGGCCATGTCCGCTATTCCACTAGTGGCGACACGGCGCTTCGTAACGTGCAACCGTTGTTCGCGGAGTTCAAATTTGGCGGCTTCGCCGTCTGCCACAACGGGAACCTTACCAACGCCTATTCCATCCGCAAGGAACTAGTGCAACGCGGCTGCCTGTTCCAGTCCACCAGCGACACGGAAACCATCATCCATCTCATCGCCAAAAGCGAATACGGTCGAGTGGTGGACCGACTCACCGATGCGCTCAGCCATATTGAGGGCGCCTACTCCCTGGTGGCCGTGACTCAGAAGAAGTTAATCGGTGTACGCGACCCCTATGGGGTTCGGCCGCTGGTGCTAGGCCGCCTTGGCGACGCGACTATCTTGACGTCCGAGACATGCGCCCTGGATATCATCGGAGCGGAGTTCATTCGCGATGTAGAACCGGGTGAAATCGTCGTCATCGACGAAAAAGGCCTGCATAGCGTCAAGCCCTTCAACAAGCGCCCGCAGAAATTCTGTATTTTTGAATACATATACTTCGCCCGGCCCGACAGCATGTTGGAAAGCCGTAACGTTTATAACGT
>DFRF01000071.1:0-6179 GCA_002378125.1 Rhodospirillaceae bacterium UBA3470
TCGCATTTTAGGGTCTCGTTGGTCGATAAGGAACGATGGCCCGCCGATTGCAGCGGACCGTCCTATGGGCTTATTTCGGCTTTTTCGAGCGGTATAGACCAGCGCTCTTGAAAATCTTCTTCACTTTCGCGTCTTCAGCGGCCAGGAATGCCGAGAACTCCTTGTGGCCCATCGGCGCTACCGTGAAGCCCTTTTTCTTTGCCAGCGCCATGAAAGCTTCAGACTTTGCTGCCTTGGTCATGGCGTCCGCAAGCTTCATCTTCACATCGTTGGGCGTGCCTTTTGGAACGGACAGGCCCCGGAAAAGATCCAGTTCCACGTCATAGCCGAGTTCTTTTGCAGTTGGCACATTCGGGAATAACGGGCTCCGGTTGGCAGTGGGCATCAGGAGAATTTTCAGCTTCTTAGCCTTGGTTAAACGCACGGCACCTGTCAAAGGCGCGATCATCGCGTGGGCTTCGCCGTTAAGAACGGACTTGTTGCGGCCTTTGATCCCCTTTGGGAGATGGATGACGTCGCAGCCCGCCGCGTTCATCAGCATGATTGCCGCGGTGTGGGTGGAACTGCCGGTGCCTGAGTTGGCTACCTTCAACTTCCCTGGCGCGGCCTTACAGGCTGCGACGAATTCCTTGAAGCTGTTCCATTTGGCGTCTGCCCGCACCACGAAGGGTTGCGGTTGGTATTCGACCCGGCCAATGTGGTCCATGGCGTCGTAATCGAAGGTCGTGTTACCCAGGTTCGTAGTCGTCAGGACTGAGGTAGAGTTCCAACCGAGGACATGGCCGTCTGGCTTGGAATTAGTGATGTACGTGTAGGTAATCGCACCGCCTCCGCCAGGTTTGTTAACAGGTGCCAGCGGAACACCTAGAACCTTGGCCATTTCTTTGGCTAAAAGCCTCCCTTCAATGTCAGCGCCGCCGCCGGCACCGAACGGAATCGTGAATTCGATCGGGCCATTTGGGAAAGCCTTCGCTGGTACTGCCGCCGCAAAAAGCCCGAGCGCAAGTGCGCCAGCCATCACTATGTTGAGCGTCTTCATGTTAGTTCCTCCTGTTTTCGGTGATTTTTTTGTAATTTTGGGTAATTTTCAGAGCTCCACCCCGACGGCTTCGACGGCCGCCTTTGCGATATCTTCGTCCTGTTGCCAGTCACCGCCGCTGACGCCAATTCCTCCCAAGCATTCGCCGTCGACGATGATGGGAAATCCGCCTTCCATGGCGGTCCAGCGGTTTGCCCCTGCCGCGAGGGATAACCCAATGGCGTGCAGGGTGTCTAGGTCTTGACCTTGGGCGCCGCGGGTAGTTGTCGGGCGTTTGTTGGAAGCCGCTGTTACCGCCTTGGTGGTCGAGGAATGCACAGTATGGAAACGACCGCCGTCCATGCGTTCTAGAACAACCATATGGCCGCCCGCATCGACAATGGCGATGGTCGCCGCAATACCGAACTCCTCCGATTTGGCGATGGCAGCCGCAAGCATTGTTTTCGCGCCTGCTGTGGTCAGGCGCTGGGTGGTAGCAAATGACATGAAAATGACTTTCCCTAGGTTTATTTTTTCTTGTATTGATCGAAGCTTACCGAAATCCCCATGTACCGTCTACCGTAATACAAAGTAATTATGACGAGAAATCTGTGGGGTTATGCGTTCCCATTGAATGGACTTAAAAAATTCTATTATCAGATTGTCTGATCCTGTAGAACTGATCACCGCAGCCATACCGAATTTCCCAAGATACCCTTTTCAGTATGACATTTCTCGTTGTCGACAATCCAGAATTTATCGGAAAAAATAAGTTTGGTCGAGGTGATCTGGACCGAATGCGGTTGGCAGTGAAAATTGGTTCTTTAAAAATTTAGGAACGAGAAACTGAGGCGCCAGCTTGAGGTTCTGAATGACTTGATTCGTATGACAATTCATATGAAATTTTGAAAAATTGGGTGGGCGATTAAGTAATCTTGGCAGTGACTTTGAAGTAGCTGAGCCTGCGTCATGGCGCGATTCTTCACTTTCAAATTGATGGTTCGCGCTCATTCTCGAGAAAGGGCAAGTTTTTTTAACCCCGGCAACAAAAGTTTTTTGCATAAAAAAACAAACAGTTTCAAATTACTAAAAGTCGTATGGCTAGATTGCTGCCAAATCTGTATCTCTCAAAAAAGCGTGGGTTGTCGATTTAGATACGCGCGCGCTAACCTCCCCCGTATCTGGCATGCGCCCGGCAAGTTTGGTTGGAGGACGGCTACTGCGAAACGTTGCATTGACCTTGTTTTTCTTGTTGGTATCCGCAGCTCTGACGCCGGCTATAGCGGCTGAGCGGATTCTAACCAAAGCCGATGCACTGTTGACGCGAGGCGCGCTCGAGGCGGCAGCGAAACGGCAATGGAAGACGGTTCGGAGCCGAGGGTCGCGGGTTCACAACCCCATCGCCCGGAAGTTGATCACCTGGCGTCGTCTGACCGGCGCCGGCGTCACGCCCGCGTTCGAAGAGGTGGAAAAGTTTCTGGTCGAAAATCCGGATTGGCCCCGGCACAGCCGCCTTATGCGCCGTGCCGAACAGGCATTACCCATGTCCTGGACAGCGGAACAAGTAGTTTCCTGGTTCGGCACGCGCGAACCGCTGAGCGCTTTAGGCGCGGCTCGGCTTGGCCTGGCGGAGCAAGCCATGGGTGAGACGGATAAGGGGGTGGCGCGTATCCGTGGGGCGTGGATCGAGGGTGATTTCTCCCGTGACCAGTCGCGGGCCTTCTATAAGAGATTTCGAAAAATCCTGACGCCGGCCGATCATTTAGCGCGATTGGACCGACTGCTTTGGGACGGCCGACACAGTGCCGCCAGGCGGTTGCTGCCACTGGTCGACAAAAGCTGGCAGCGCTTGTCGCAGGCGCGGATCGCGCTTCGGCGCCGTGCCGGTAACGTAGACGCGCTGATTAAACGTGTTCCTGAGGCGCTCAAATCACATGCGGGCCTGGTATATGAACGCCTGCGATGGCGCCGGCGCAAGAACCTGGATACGGCCCTCGAACTGGCCAAGAGTCTGGAGAATGAACTTCCGCGGGCGGAGATGTGGTGGGAAGAGCGCGCCATTTTGGCTCGACGTGCTCTGCGCAAGGGGCATGTGACCGACGCCTATCATATCGCCAAGAATAGCGGGTTGGCGCCCGGCGGTGCAGCGCATGCTGAAGCGGAATGGCTTTCCGGATGGATCGCGCTGCGATTCCTCAAAGATCACGACGCAGCATTTCAGCACTTTGAGAGGATGCATGGCGCCGTCAAATACCCGGTCAGTATCGCTCGCAGCGCCTATTGGGCGGGTCGCGCCAAGGAATCTGGCGGTCATATTAAACGCGCGGTTGATTGGTTCGGCAAGGCCGCCGACCATCCATTGACATATTACGGACAACTGGCCTTCGCCCGTCTATGGCCGGGCAAAAGTTTGAAATTGCCTAGGGCAGTCGACCTTCCGGAGACCCCCATGGAAGCCTTCGACAATCATGAAATGGTCACGGTCATCCGAATTCTTGGGGATTTGGAGGCGCATGATCTTGTGCGGGACTTTGTCCGAAGCCTAGTGGCTCTGTCAGAAGACCCCCAATGGTGGTCCCGAGCGGCCCAGCTGGCGCGCCTGAGTGGGCGGCCGGACCTTTCTATTCGCATTGCCAACAAGGCCCATCGCAACGGTATGCCCCTGCTCCGCAACGAGGCCTTTCCAATACTGACACTGCCGAAATTGCCGAAAACCGCCACATCGAATCCGCCCGAGGTGTCCTTGGCATTGGCCATGATCCGACAGGAGAGCGCCTTTCGGATCACCGCGCGCAGTCATGCCGGCGCGCAAGGGCTGATGCAAATCATGCCCGCGACGGCGAAAGTCGTCTCGAAAGGACTAAAAATGCGCTATTCGCGCCTGCGGTTGGTCACCAGTCCTGAATACAACATGACGGTTGGACAAAGTTATCTTGGCGATCTCCTAAAGCAATTCCGGGGTTCTTATGTCCTGGCGCTCGTCGGCTACAATGCTGGCCCACACCGGGCGCGCCGCTGGATCAAGTCGCTTGGCGATCCACGCAACCCCGACGTCGATGCGGTCGATTGGGTTGAGATTATTCCTTTCGACGAAACGCGAGATTACGTCCAGAGAGTATTGGAAAACCTGCAAATTTATCGTCTCGTGCTTTCCAAGACGGAAGTGGCGCTCGGGTTGGAGGGTGATCTCCATTTATCCCACAATTGACCGGGGTACCGGCTTGTCGGTTGACCGACCGCTGACCCCATGCCAGAACTTGAGCGTCGCTTCCATGCGCCAAATCGGAGGTTTCGCCGATGAGCGCGATCATGCAGGATATTGACGCTTGCGTCTTCGACGCCTTTGGCACCCTGTTCGATTTCGTTGCCACCGCGGCCTGCTAAAGAGATGATTTGGGCGATAAGGAGAAACCGCTCTCCGACTTGTGGCGGGCACGACGGACAGAGTATTCTTGGCTGCGTAGCGAAATGCGTGAATATGTGCTCTTTTGGCAAAACATCCAGGACGCACTTGGTTACACAATAGCGACGTTCGGCATTCAAGACGAAAAATTGCGACAAAAACTCTTGGATATATGGGGAACTGAATGCATTTCCTGAAGTTCCGGACATGCTGCGCGGCCTGAAGGCCGGTGGCATGAAAACGGCCATTCTGAAAAATGGATCGCCCGAAATGGTACATGGCGCTGAAGAAAACGCCGGCATTATGAATCCACTGGACGAAACATTCTCCGTTCAGATGGTTGAAGTATACAAACCAAATCCTGATGTATATTAGATGGTCCCCGACATGTTCGACGTCGATGCCACCCGCGTTTGCTTCATGTCTTCAAACGCATGCGATGCGACGGCGGCGGCGAACTTAGGTTTTCGAGTTGTTTGGATAAACCTCTACAACCAGACGCCTGAGAACATCCCTGGGACCCTTGAGCGAATGCTACCGACCTTGGAAGGTCTGCCGGCGCTTATGGGATTGTAGGAGCAACAGATTTTGGCGTTCTCCGAGCGGCGCTATACGGCCCAAGACGGCTTGAGCCTATATTTCCGGGACTATGGGGTAGAGCACCGCGCCAAGACCCCCGTACTATGTCTGGCCGGATTGACCCGGAACTCAAATGATTTCAGTCGGTTGGCGAAACAACTTTCATCAGATCGTCGGGTTATCTGCCCGGACTACCGGGGGCGTGGCAAATCCGAATACGATTCCGAGTGGCGGAATTACACGCCATTCACTTATATAAATGATATCAGGCACTTGCTGATCTTTCTTAATATATGTCGGGTGTTCGTCATCGGTACCTCGATGGGCGGCCTGATCACCATGGGCATGGGGGCGGCTATGCCGACCGTTTTGGCCGGCGCGCTGATCAATGATGTTGGCCCGGTCATCGAAAAGCATGGGCTGGATAAAATTCTCACCTATATGCAAGAGGGTGCGTCGGGATTTAATGACTGGGACGCGGCGGCCGCGTATCTTCGTGATCGCTTTCCCGGGCTGCCCGCTGAAACCGATGAGGATTGGCTTTGGATTGCCCGCGGTACCTTTCAGAGAGGGATGAGCGGCCGGATCGAACACAATTGGGATTACAACCTCATACGTCCCATCCTCAATGACACCGAAGTGGCAGAGCTATGGCCCTTGTTCCAGACCCTCAAGCGGATTCCTCTGGTGGTCACACGTGGCAGCATTTCAGATATTCTGTCCGCGGCGACGCTGGACGCCATGGTGGCAGCGATCCCCGAACTCACGGCCGTAACTGTGGATGGTGTCGGCCACATGCCTAATCTGATGGAACCCGAATGCCAGGAGGCCCTGCACGATGCCCTTGCCCACGCTGACGCCGCCAACCATTGACGACATTCACGCGGCCGCCGCACGCATTGCCGCCGTGGCCGTGCGGACCCCATTAATGGAATCGCCGTATCTGAACGACGCTGTTGGCGGCCGGTTGCTTATTAAGGCGGAACCGTTGCAACGGACTGGCTCTTTCAAGTTCAGAGGGGCTTATAATACAATCTCACAATTACCTGAAAATATAATAAAAAATGGCGTCGTTGCATTCTCGTCCGGCAACCATGCGCAAGGTGTTGCGGCGGCCGCCCAATTGCACGACATTCCCGCCGTAATTGTCATGCCTCACGATGCCCCGGCTTCGAAAGT
>DFRF01000071.1:6457-6594 GCA_002378125.1 Rhodospirillaceae bacterium UBA3470
CACGACATTCCCGCCGTAATCGTAATGCCGGAGGATGCCCCGGCTTTAAAAGTTGCGAACACCCGCGGCTATGGCGCTGAGGTCGTATTATATGATCGCTACTCCCAGGATCGCGAGGTGATCGGTGCAGCGATTGC
>DFRF01000141.1:0-2872 GCA_002378125.1 Rhodospirillaceae bacterium UBA3470
AATACAAAACCGTCCATATCGACATCTTTAAGAAGAACCATTCGCGCTGAGGGGCGCCCTTCGTCGTCCGCGGTGGCAAGTGTCATAGCGTTAGGGTTAATAGGTTCGGTCGCTTTGGCCTCCCTATACCATTCCTTAAAAATTTTTATCGGTTTGTCCGCCGTGACACGCATCACTGCCTCAAAGAAAATTAAAAATTAATCGTAACAGACTATATTATTTCCTGGATATTGAACGCGCATTTTACGCGTGGTAAATATAGGTCTCAGGTTTCGATCCTAAAAGCGTTAGACGGAGTTGTTTAATGTTCGCCCGTTCATGTTTTTCTAAACCTCACTGGATAGTCCTTGCCTTCGCGTTGACCTCTACATCAATGTTAGGCGGTTGCGTGACTGATATGGAGAAAAACCCAAAACAAACCATGGGTACAATTCTCGGCGCCGGTCTCGGTGCTCTGACAGGCTCTCAAATTGGTAGTGGCAAGGGCCAAATGGTCGCGATCGCCACGGGCGCATTGGCAGGCGCGTGGTTTGGGGGCGAAATTGGAGAATCTCTAGATAAGGCCGACCAAGCCTACATGAAACGCAACACGCAACAGAGCCTAGAGTATGGTAAAAGTGGTGCGACATCATCTTGGAGCAATCCGGATTCGGGGAACTCCGGTAGCGTAACCCCAACCAAAACTTTCCAAAAAACAGATGGTCAGTATTGCCGAGAATTCGAGCAGACCGTTTACGTGCGCGGCAAAGAAAAATCCGCGACGGGGCGAGCGTGTCGTGAGCCGGATGGCACCTGGAAAATCGTAAGCTAGCCGCTTCCCCATCAACCCTGGAATCGTTCGCGACGGTGTGGGATGATTACCGACGTTGAGGGAGATATGTCGATTTCCACTAAAAAAATCCATAAGACATTTAGGGCGAATCCCACAAAGCGTTTGGCGCCATATCACGTTGGCCTTTCGAAAAGTGGCACCTAAGCACCGTCCACGGCCCTAGAAAATTGCGAAATAATGGATCGACCGAACGGCAATCCATGCGCGAACAAAAACGCAGTAGCCCATGCTGCTGTGCCTTGTTCAGATAGAACAGCCGTCAGTTCCGGATATGATTATCTTTTATTTCAACATGATAGCTACGTATGCGGTTGGGACGCAAAACGCAGGTCCACGGCCCATTTCTTCTACCATCGCCGTACGCCTTGCTCTATGTTGTTACCGAGGGATCATCATCGTCCATGGGACGAAATATTGAATTAGAAAAAGAGGGACAAATGACCGACGCCGCACCTCTCATGGCCGGAAAAAAGGGCTTGATCATGGGGGTCGCCAATGACCGTTCCATCGCCTGGGGTATCGCTAAGGCTTCCCGCGAACAGGGCGCCGAACTGGCTTTCACCTTTCAGGGTGAGGCACTGCAGAAACGAGTAGAACCCTTGGCCAAATCCGTCGGCTCCGACATTGTCATTCCTTGTGACGTCACTGATGAAGACAGCATGGACACGGTCTTCCACGAAATTAAGGGCCACTGGGATAACCTTGATTTCCTGGTTCATGCCATCGCCTACTCCGACAAATCTGAGTTAAAGGGCAGCTACATCGACACAACGCCAGCCAACTTCCAAATGACCATGAATATTTCGTGTTACTCGTTCACAGCGCTCTGTCAGCGTGCACGCCCGCTGATGAAGAACGGAGGTAGCCTGATTACCTTGACCTATTTTGGCTCAGAACGCGTCATGCCGCATTACAATGTTATGGGCGTTGCCAAGGCAGCCCTGGAAACCAGTGTGCGATATCTTGCTGAGGACCTCGGTAAGGATGGTATTCGGGTGAATTCCCTGTCGGCCGGGCCCATGAAAACTTTGGCTGCATCCGGAATCGGTGATTTCCGCTACATTCTGAAATGGAACGAATACAATTCGCCGCTGCGCCGCAACGTCACGTTAGAAGACGTGGGTGGGGCCGGATTGTATCTTTTATCCGATCTTTCCAGCGGGGTCACTGGCGAGAACCACCATGTGGACTGTGGGTACAACATCGTTGGCATGAAGGCCGTCGACGCCCCCGACATCTCCGTCGTCTAACGTTTGCACCGATGTCTCATAACACATTCGGCCATCTTTTCCGTTTCACGACCTTTGGCGAAAGCCATGGTGCCGCCCTTGGGTGCGTGGTGGACGGTTGTCCGCCTGGAATCCCGCTGTCGGAAGTGGATATCCAGCCCTACCTAGATCGAAGAAAACCAGGCCAATCGCGATATACTACGCAACGCCGTGAATCTGACACGGTTAACATCGTCTCAGGTGTATTTGAGGGAGAGACTACGGGCACACCCATTGGCCTCATTATCGAGAACGAGGATCAACGCTCCAAGGACTATTCGGACATTAAGGATAAGTTTCGTCCAGGCCACGCAGATTTTACCTATATGGAAAAGTATGGCATTCGCGATTATCGTGGCGGTGGACGCTCATCTGCTCGCGAAACCGCGATGCGGGTAGCCGCCGGGGCCATCGCGCGGAAAGTGCTTAATGACGACATCAAGATCCGCGCGGCCCTGACCCGAATGGGGAACAAATATATCGATCGAGAGAATTGGGATTGGTCCGAAACCGCACACAATCCATTTTTTAGCCCCGACCCCCAATCAGTCGCTGATTTGGAAATCTATTTGGACAGCATTCGGAAATCTGGATCCTCCGTTGGCGCCGAAATCGAAGTCCATGCGGAAGGTATACCCGTTGGCTGGGGCGCGCCTGTTTACGGCAAGCTGGATGCCGATCTAGCTGCCGCAATGATGAGTATCAATGCCGTTAAGGGAGTAAATATTGGTTCTGGTATGAGTTCTGCATATTTATCAGGAGAAGAGAACTC
>DFRF01000141.1:3083-3403 GCA_002378125.1 Rhodospirillaceae bacterium UBA3470
TGGGGCGCGCCTGTTTACGGCAAGTTGGACGCCGATCTCGCAGCAGCCATGATGAGCATCAATGCCGTAAAGGGAGTTGAAATCGGTGCTGGAATGAGCGTGGCCGGCCTCACGGGAGAGGAAAACGCGGACGAGATGCGCGTAGACGGAAACCGCATCGTCTTTCTAAATAACAACAATGGCGGCGTCCTTGGCGGCATTTCCACCGGACAGGACTTGGTGGTCCGTTTCGCGGTGAAGCCGACCAGTTCGATTTTGTCCCCGAGAAAGACCATCGACGCCTTTGGCAAAGAAACCGAGATCGCGACCAAGGGCCGCCA
>DFRF01000055.1 GCA_002378125.1 Rhodospirillaceae bacterium UBA3470
CACGGAGCAGATCATTTTCATTCCTGAGATGTTGATCACGGCCCGCGCCATGAAGGCGGGCCTGGCACTGATTAGGCCATTATTAGCGGCAATGGCGGAAAAGCCAGTCGGGACCTTCGTAATGGGTACCGTATTGGGCGACATGCACGATATCGGACAGTCTATTGTCACCATTATGCTCGAAAACGCCGGCTTTAACGTGATCAATCTCGGCACTGACGTCCATCCAGACAAGTTCATTGAAGTTGCCGAAGCGGAGAAGGCTGATTTGGTTGGGTTCTCGGCGCTATTGTCGACGACCGTCTATTACCAGCAGGTGACTATCGACGAATTCCAGAAGGCGGGACACCGAGACAAGGTTCACATTCTAGTTGGCGGTGCCCCGACAACACAGGATTGGGCAGATCAATGCGGTGCTGATGGCTGGGGGGTGGATGCAGTGCAGGCTGTAAGACTTGCTCTCGACTTGGTTAAAGAACCCCGAGAAGCTTGGGCTTAAATGGCAGATACGGTCTCGATCACTTACGTCGATCCGGAGGATCCCTCTAAGGAGAGATCTACAACCATTGATCGTGGAAAGACGCTGTTGGAAGCTGGCCATGCGGCAGGCGTCGAAATTGAAGCGACCTGCGGTGAGCGTGGCCGTTGCCGTACCTGCCGGGTCAAGATTATCAGTGGCGAGGTGCCGCCGCCGACCATTCAAGATACGGTCCAGTTGGGTCACGAGGAGGTTCGCGAGAATTTCCGGCTAGCGTGTCAAACTAAGGTGATTGCCGACACCAAGGTAATGGCGTTGCCGCCCAAGGCGGAAGTGGGTCATCAAATCCTATCGTCCGACAAGTCGCTCGCGGACGACGATAGAATGACCCTCGATTGCGGCGTTGCCAAATATGTCGTCAAGGCAACGACACCGACGGAAGAACACCACCAAACCTCGGATTGGGAGGAGATGATTTCGGTCCTTCCGGACAACGTCAGCCGTGATGTCTCCTTGGAGGTTCTCCGAAAGGTGCCAGGTGCGATCCGGGCTCAGTCTGGCAACATGACGGTAACGACCTTTAATGATCGGATCATTGATGTAGAAGCCGGCGACATGTTGGAACACAAATACGGCATGGCCTTCGATATAGGCACGACCAGTATCGTCGGCACTCTGATCAACCTAGAGACTGGTGAGACTTTGGCAGATGTCGGGGGCGTCAACCCGCAGGCGGTTTATGGCGGGGACTTGATGTCGCGCATTGCCTATGCCCAATTCGATGAGAAGAAGTTAGCAACGCTGCGGGGCCGTGCCCTCAACGCTCTTAATGATTTCATTCGAGACGCCAGTCAGCAGGCAGAGATCGACGCTGCACACATCTACAAGATCGTCATTGTTGGCAATACCTGTATGCACCATATTTTGCTGGGCGTTGACGTCACCTACGTGGGCCTCGCACCCTACGCGCCCGTAATCCGCGATGCGCTCGCATTGCCTGCCCGAGATTTGCCACTCAAGCGAGCCGTGAATGCGCAAGTCTGCTTTCTGCCTATCGTTGCCGGTTTTGTGGGCGCCGACACCATGGCCTGCGTTTTGGCAACCCGCATCTATGATAGTGAGGAAATTCGAACCCTTGTCGATATCGGTACTAATGGTGAAGTGGTGATGGGTTCGAAGGAGCGATTGATGGTTTGTTCCGCGCCTGCCGGGCCGGCGTTGGAAGGAGCGCAAATCCGCCACGGCATGCGCGGCGCGCTTGGTGCGATTGAGAAAATCGCTATTGACGATGATATTGCCTGCACGGTGATCGGTGACACGCCCGCGATTGGAATTTGTGGTTCCGGGCTGATCGACGCCTGTGCGAAACTGGCGACTGTCGAGGTTTTGGAGAAGTCCGGGCGACTGCGCCGGAAGAATAGGGAGGATCTTCCCGAAACATTGCGTAACCGTCTTGTCGATACGCCCCACGGATGTGAGTTCATTCTGGTCGATGAAGATACATCCGGCAAGGAAGAGCCAATCGCTCTTACCCAAGCCGATATCCGCCAGGTTCAATTGGCCAAGAGTGCTATCTATTCGGGGATTGTCATGCTGCAGCAGGTCATGGGCGTTCCAGATGAAGTTCTTGAGGAAGTCATGATGTGCGGCGGGTTTGGCAACTATATCAATACCGAGAGCGCGGTAAAAATCCGGCTTATCCCCAACCTGCCGCTAGAAAAAATTACCTATTCCGGCAACGCCGCGCTCATGGGTGCGCAGATGGCGTTGCTGTCGGAGACGGAGAGAAACCGGGCCTTCGAGTTGTCGCAGCAAATGGAGCACGTAGCTCTGGCAGCCCGGCCGGAGTTCCAGGATATCTTTGTTGAGGCCATGTCTTTCTTGGGGCCCGAGACTTCCGTTGGCTGGTCCGCCGATCTAACTTCTCAGAAAGCTGTGTCAGGAGGCGATTGAGATGCGTGTGAATATGCTTTTTGGCTTTCTCGGGTCTGGCAAGACGACCCTTGCCCGCCGTCTTCTTCAGGAGGGCGCGGGAGACCGCAAGATGGCTGTCATTGTAAATGAATTTGGCGACGTAGGCATCGACGGTGCCATTCTAGAGGGCCGGGACCTGGACATGATCGAACTAACGTCTGGATGCCTGTGCTGCACTTTGAAGGGTTCTTTGATCAACGCCATTGAGGAGTTGAATGACAAGGAAGACATTGACGTCTGTGTAATTGAAGCCACGGGGGTAGCCGAACCAGAGGAGATGATCGAGACGTTTACGGACGAGACCATGCGAGGCCGCTACGAAATGGGTCCCATGGTGACTGTGATCGACATTCCAAAGTTCACCCGCCTGCGCGAAATGCTTGGTCCATTCTATGAGGCACAGGTGCAAAATGCCGATGTGTTGATTCTTAACAAAGTCGATCTCGCGACGGCGGCCGATTTGGAGACGGCTCGCGAAGCGAT
Source organism: Rhodospirillaceae bacterium UBA3470 (assembly GCA_002378125.1). GTDB lineage: Bacteria > Pseudomonadota > Alphaproteobacteria > Rhodospirillales > Casp-alpha2 > UBA3470. The sequence continues at coordinate 2,936 of DFRF01000055.1, forward strand.
TGTTGAACTCAACGACCAGGCTGAGTTGATGTTTACGGAACAATGTGAATTGGACGTAAATAAGATTATTGCTGGAGCGACGAGCCGGAAAATGATCGATTATGCGGATAGCCGTGGCATCGAAGTCGATCATCACCACGACCACGATCA
>DFRF01000179.1:0-311 GCA_002378125.1 Rhodospirillaceae bacterium UBA3470
TGATCGCTTCCGAAAACATTGTTTCGCGAGCCGTACTGGAAGCGCAGGGCGGCGTCATGACCAACAAATACGCCGAGGGTTATCCAGGACGCCGTTACTATGGTGGCTGCGAATTCGTCGATGTCGTCGAAGCGCTAGCCATCGAAAGGGCGAAGAAGCTGTTCGACTGTAAGTTCGTTAATGTGCAACCTCATTCCGGCGCCCAAGCCAACGGTGCCGTCATGATGGCGCTTCTGCAACCCGGTGATACTATCCTTGGACTTTCTCTTGCCGCAGGCGGACACCTAACCCACGGCGCCAAACCGGCGCAG
>DFRF01000179.1:613-3196 GCA_002378125.1 Rhodospirillaceae bacterium UBA3470
CCACGGCGCCAAACCGGCGCAGTCCGGGAAATGGTTCAATGCTGTTCATTATGGTGTGCGTGAGGATACGCACCTCATCGATATAGATGAAGTGGCGCGTCTAGCGGAAGAGCATCGCCCGAAACTCATCATCTGCGGCGGCTCAGCCTATCCCCGGACCATAGATTTTGAAGCGTTTCGTAAGATCGCTGACACGGTCGAAGCGTATTTGTTGTGTGACATGGCGCACTTCGCCGGTCTTGTGGCGACCGGTGTACACCCGTCTCCTTTACCGCATGCGCACGTGGTGACCACGACGACGCATAAGACCTTACGCGGCCCGCGCGGCGGTATGATCCTTAGCAATTACGAGGACCTCGGCATGAAGTTCAACTCGGCCGTGTTCCCTGGCCTGCAGGGCGGGCCGCTTATGCACGTGATCGCCGCCAAAGCCGTGGCGTTCGGCGAGGCACTGGAACCCAGGTTCACGGATTACTGTCAGTCGGTCGTCGAAAATGCCCATGCGCTATCGGAAACCCTGGTCGATCGCGGCCTGGATATTGTCGCAGGGGGGACGGACACGCATCTCATGCTTGTTGACCTACGGCCGATGGGTCTGAAGGGAAATGACACGGAGGTAAGCCTCGAACGCGCCGGCATGACCTGCAACAAAAACGCCATTCCGTTCGACCCGGAGAAGCCAGCGGTTACCTCAGGCGTCCGTTTGGGAACACCGGCGGCAACGACGCGCGGTTTTGGTATCGAGGAATTCCGTCACGTTGGTAATTTGATTGGCGATGTCCTGGATGGCCTCGCGGCGCATCCGGAGGACAATTCAGTGGCAGAGAACAAGGCGCGTAAAGACGTTACCGCGCTATGCAGCGAGTTTCCTATCTATCGGCAAATATGATCGGTTGGGAAAGACGTAGACCGGGGGAGAGCACAGAACCATGCGGTGTCCATTTTGCGGCCATTCGGACTCTCAAGTTAAAGATTCACGCCCCACAGAGGATAATGCAGCCATCCGGCGTCGCCGGTTCTGCCCCGAGTGCGGTTCGCGGTGGACGACATTCGAACGTGTCCAGTTACGCGAACTGACCATCGTCAAGAAGGAGGGCGAGAAGGCCCCCTTCGACCGCGAAAAATTGGCGCGATCATTGCGGATCGCCCTACGAAAACGTCCCGTCGAAGCGGAACGGATCGAGAGGATTGTCAACAGCATCCAACGCCAATTGGAAGCATCCGGCGAGAGTGAAATCCCTACCAAGGCTATCGGACAGATGGTCATGGAAAACCTGAAAGATCTGGATCAGGTAGGATACGTGCGTTTCGCCTCGGTCTATCGGAATTTCCGCGAAGCCAAGGATTTCGAAGATTTCGTGGAAAATTTGGGCGAACTTGAAGCCGTTACCGACTAGCGCTGATCTCCGCCATATGCGGTCCGCACTGGCATTAGCCCGGCGTGGCCTCGGGAATGTTTGGCCAAACCCTGCGGTGGGCTGCGTTCTGGTGAGTGAGGATCCAGCTCATCGCATTGTTGGACGCGGCTGGACCCAACCTGGCGGTCGTCCGCATGCGGAAACCGAGGCTCTAGCGCGGGCCGGGGATTTGGCGCGGGGCGCAACCGCATACGTCACACTCGAGCCCTGCAGTCATGTCGGTCAAACCAGCCCCTGCGCCGACGCCCTTATTCAGGCGGGCATTTCTCGCACCGTTATCGCCGCAATGGATCCGGACCCTCGGGTGTCTGGCCGGGGCATTAAGCGCCTTCGCGAAGCCGGCATCGCGACAGATGTGGGACTTCTGGATCTGGAAGCTGAAGCGCTCAATTCAGGATTCTGGAGGCGCCAAAAAGCCGCGCGGCCCCTAGTGACCTTGAAGGTCGCTACGACTGCCGACGGGTTCGTGGCCAGCCGCACAGGTGCCAGTCAGTGGATCACCGGCCCTGAGGCGCGATGGCACGGCCACTTACTTCGGGCCCGCCATGACGCGATCCTGACAGGCCGCGGGACGGTCGAGGCCGACGACCCCTTGCTAACTTGCCGTCTACCGGGATTATCTCATCGCTCACCCGTCCGAGTTATCTTGGACTCAAAACGCCGCCTTGGACCCGAAACCACTCTTGTAGCGTCGGCAGATATGGTCCCCGTGTGGCGGATCGGGGCCGAAGGAGCCATATCTGCCGACAGCCCTTCGTCATTGGTTGAACTGTCGGCACCGAAGGCCGCCGATGAAGGCCTGAATTTGGCTGCCGCCCTGACGCTTCTGTCGGATCAAGGAATTACGCGCCTGCTTGTGGAAGCCGGGCCACGCCTTTCGACGGCATTCCTCGGCGACGATCTCGTCGACCAAGTGGCGTGGTATCGCGGACCAACGGTAATGGGCGGTGATGGCCATGCCGTCTTCAACAGTTTGAATGTGGAGAAACTTGCGGACATGAAGGGCTTCGCGACATCTGTAACAATCCCACTCGGCTCAGACAATTTGACGATTTACACACGCCGTCTCGAGGCCTAGAACCGTCAGCCATGTTCACAGGCATTGTTACGCACATCGGATCCGTCCGCCAGATCATCAAAGGCGGCGATACGCGATTGGAGATCA
>DFRF01000102.1:0-8017 GCA_002378125.1 Rhodospirillaceae bacterium UBA3470
GTCCTTGGGAATCTCGGCCTCGATGCCAGCGCGTTTGCATGCTGCCAGAAATTCCTCCATACGTGGAGACCGTGCGCCATCGGCCTCCGCAAACGCCAGGGAGGCAAAGCTGCCGACCTGCCGAATGACCCCGGGAGCTTCGATGGAGGCGGAGACACGTGATAATCCGCGTCCCGTATGTGCTTCGCCAATAATCTTCGAGATGGTTTCCGTGGAGACGACGCCGTTTTGGAACGGAATGAGCACGGTATTCGGACCAATCATGGGTTTGCAGAATACCGCAGCGCTGTCTGTGTCCCAAAGCTTCACCGCAAACATGACGACGTCGACCAGGCCGACGGCCTCTGGGTCGCCATTGGTTTGAATGTTTTCAAGCATCTGGTTTCCATCATCGCCGGCGATGGTCAGGCCGTTGTTCTGGATTGCCTCCAGGTGCGTACCCCGGGCGATGAAGGTGACGTTTTCCCCAGCTTGAGCGAGTTTAGCACCAAAAACGCCGCCAACACCGCCCGTCGCCATGACTGCAATCTTCATAGTTCTGCATATCCTTGATTATGATGGGAATTCCACCTTACCCGGCGACGTCCGAGCGGGCCACCGGGAATTGACCGTGGCCAAATGGGTCTTGTTCCCGCCGGCGCACATCACAATGCTCCTGCGGACAAAGGGACGCGGTTTGCCTATTTGTTTACGCAAGTGAGCGGTGACGCTCGGCCGCTGCTCTGGTCTCCAAGCTCAATCGGTCGATGGTGACCGTTCAGCGGATGCTCTGCGTTTGGCATGATATCCTCGGCGGTTACGCAGTCGAGCGTTTTGCCTGCGCCCTATTGTGACGCATCTTCAGTTAATTTAATTCAATGATGTTGTGCGAACAGCGCAGAACTAAGGGTAATAGATTGCCCCGTACCCATTGGCATTCTCATTCGCCGCGTTAGGGGGCGAAGCACCGGCCAAGACTGTGCGACTTTTCTGCTTCGCAGGGCCCTTCGAAACGAAAGCCGTATATTTAGGAGATGATCCGGTGGCGATAGCGGATGCCTCGGCAAAACGCCCTGTTGAATTGGTCGCCGTTTGGCTATTCCCGGGTGTTGAAGCCTTGTCGATGGCCGTTCCGGATTTCTTCGTTGTAGGGTTTCTTGTTGGGAAACAGGAACGGAATGGACAGTCATGGCATATGCTAGATTCTCCCGACTACGGGCGAGAATATGGGACATATTCGGTGAAACGCTGCCATGTTGCGGTCGTTGGTGGAACCGCGTCACACTCTTTCCAACGCAATTCACCATTTCAGAAAGACCAAAAATAAAAGGAGGCCCGCCATGTCAGAGGTCCATGTTGTTGCCATTATTACCACCAAACCCGATAAACGCGGTGATGTTCTTGAGGCTTTTAACGCCAACATTCCCAACGTTCACGCTGAAGACGGTTGTATCGAGTACGGTCCGACCATAGATACCCAGGGTGTTGGGGGCATCCAAACGGAAATCGGACCTAATGCGTTCATTGTCATTGAAAAGTGGAAAAGTCTTGATCATTTGAAGGCACACGCAGCCGCGCCCCATATGGCGGAGTACGCGGCGAAGGTGAGAGATATGCTTGAGAGCCGCGTCATTCACGTCCTTTCGCCAGCCTGAAGCGATGCGACCGTGATCCCTGATCTCACCGGAAAGGGAGTGTTTATCACGGGGGCCGCCGGCGGCATCGGCCGGAAACTTGTTGGCGCGTTTTTGTCCGCGGGCGCATCGGTGACCGCAGCTGACATTTCGGATCATGGACTGCGCGATTTGGCCGCGACCCATGCCGACGATGGGCTGCAGATACATGCCCTGGATGTTGGCAGTTCATCGGACTGCCAAGCGGCGATTGTTGAAGCCGGACAAGTCGACATACTGATCAACAACGCGGGTGCTTCCATGGGGCTCATCCGTGATGACCATCTGGATCGGTTGGTGAATTTGGATGAAGTGACTCCGGAATTGTGGGACCATTTTGTCGCGACCAATCTCTCCGGACCGTGGTATCTGACAAAGGCTTGCGTGCCCACTATGCGGACTCGTGGATGGGGTCGGATCATCAACGTCACTACCAGTTTCTTCACCATGTTACGACCCATGTTCCATCCATACGGCCCGTCCAAGGCGGGTTTGGAGGCCATGTCTGCCGGCCATGCCGGTGAGCTTGCCAAGGATGGTATCACCGTCAATGTTGTGGTGCCGGGCGGCCCCACGGATACGCCGATGGTCCCGGCGGTTACCAAGATGGCTCGTAGCTTAATGATCCCTCCGGCCGCTATGGTTCCACCTATCCTTTGGTTGTGCTCCGCCGATGCGGACGCGGTGACTGGCAATCGGTATGTGGCGGCAAAATGGGATTCTGATGTGTCGATTGCGGATGCCTGCGCTGCGTCTCAAGCGCCGATCGCCTGGCCGGAACTAGCCAGCTCACCTGTCTGGCCCGGTGCGAACCCGGACAAAGGATAGGAGGAATTCAGATGTCGAGATTGGACGGGAAGGTGGCGTTTATCACCGGCGGCGGCGGCGGCATTGGCCGAGCTACGGCGGAGCGTTTTGCAGAGGAGGGCGCGAAGGTTGTAATTGCCGAAATCAATCCGGATGTTGGCGTTTCGGCTGCGGAGTCGGCGCGCGCATTTGGTGGGAATTCCGGTGGCGACGCGCACTTCATCAAAACTGACGTGAGTGACGCCGACAGCGTTCAATCGGCGATCGCAGAGACCGTGGATCGGTTCGGGCGCCTCCACATCCTTCATAACAACGCCGGCGGATCGACCTTGCAGGACGGACCCGTGACCAAAGCGCCTGTGGAGGAGTTCTGGCGCTGCATCAACCTGGACCTGTTTGGGACTTTTCTCTGCTCCAAGTATGCGATCCCGGTGATCGCCAAGTCGGGTGGCGGTTCCGTCATCAATATGTCATCCAACGTAGCGCTTATGGCTCTACCGGGGCGCGATTGCTATACCGCCGCCAAGGGGGCTATCGCCGCCATGACACGGTCAATGGCGGTGGAGTATGCGCCGGACAAGATCAGGGTTAACGCCATTGCCCCATCGGTTACTTTGTCTGACCGGGTGAAAAAACTGTTGGATGCTAGTCCCGAAATCGAGGCCATTTCAGAGACACATTTGTTGGGGTTGGGCGAACCGATTCACATTGCAGAGATGGCCGTGTACCTGGCGGCCGATGAGTCGTTGATCACCACTGGGCAGGTGATTTCAGTAGACAGCGGCGTGACCATCGTCTGAAGAATTGGATTTGCACCGTTTATGTTATGCTTGAGTTAACGCATTTGATGGGAGTTAAAAATGTCTGATACGAACCCTAGAGATACATGGAAATTCGTCCATTCGAAAGGCGAGGACGCCGACTGGGAGCCTGGTCTGCGCGAGATTTTCGACTACCGTGATCTTGGCGTCAAAAACGGCACCAACGGCGATTATATCGCGCACATCATCAAGGCCAACGGCAAGAAGCAGAGCGATCAGGTTCAGGAGTGGCACCTCCATGAATGCACCTTTCAGTTCGTCTTGGTGCTGAACGGCTGGGCGTCTTTCGAATACGAGGGCGAAGGGGTACACACCATCCGCAAGGGCGACGCTATCAATCAGCGCCCATGGATCGCGCATCGGGAAATCGAATGCTCGCCAGATTTCGAGGTTCTGGAGATCGTTGCCCCGGCGGATTTCGAGACGCGGATCGTCGAGGCTCCAGAAGGCCACGGCGACGCCGCAGAATAGGGCGTCGTCCGTGATAGTGATGTACGCCTCGCGCCTTTTTTCGGGTGTCGCCGAGATTGAGCATTGCATGTAAGTGTTGGGCGCCTGCATGGAGGCGCTCTGCCTGAAGATGCTCTGCAACGAAACCACCTACGTGGCGGTTCGCGGCTCAAATAGGCTGCGGGTCGATGTCCTTGTTAGCTTCGCCATCGGTCGGGGCGTCCCCAAACACTGATGCAACGCTGACATCCGGTTCCAGTTCCGTCGCTGGCGTTTCCGGAAGCTTCATCTTGGGCGCAATCGGTTCCTCAGGAGCCGGCGCCGCCGGCTCCACTTCGAAGCGTGGCAGGACACCGTCGGGCGCCGTCGCGGCGCCGGGGGCATGCATCTTGCCAACGCGGGCCCGAGCCACGGCGATGATTTTTTCCAAATCTGCACCGCTGCATAGTCCCAGACCCACGGGGTTTTGTGGTTTGATGTTAGGAGTGTTCCAGTGGGAGCGGTCCCGGATGGCATTGATGGTTGGCTTGGTGGTGCCGATCATCTTGGAAATCTGCGCGTCACTCAGTTCCGGGTAATTCTTTAGAAGCCAGGCAATGGCGTTTGGCCGATCGCCGCGCTTGGAAACAGGGGTGTAGCGAGCACCCTTGGAACGCGCCTTTGGCTGCGGCGTGGTGATCTTTGCCATTTTCAACTTCGCTGCCGGGTCCGCCTGGCAACGCTCAATTTCATCCATGGTCAATTCGCCACGAGAGACAGGATCCAAGCCGTGCATGCCCGGCGCCACTTCTCCGTCCGCCAGGGCCTGAATTTCCAAATCATGAAGGCCGCAAAACTCGGCAATCTGTTCGAAAGTGAGGGTCGTGTTGTCGATCAACCACACGGCCGTCGCTTTCGGCATCAGGGGATGCGCCATCGTTATCGTCCTTTTTAAAGAATCTGCCGGCGACCATACCGGTGCCGGCTCCGAAGTTAAGTTCCTTTATAACCTTCCGCCGGGTGCTTGGTCAAACAAATGCGCTGGAAAGTGGGACTAATCAGGTCTGGAGATTGCGCCATGTCTCGGGCGAAAATCTGAAGGCCTTTTAGAATTCTCTTGTTCGTGATCCTGGTCTACGAACCCCGCGGTGGCGATGCATTGAAGCACAAGCGCGCCGGTAAAAGTCCGGCGCTTGGCTGATTGTGGGTTCTACGTTCGCGACGTTGATGGCGAATCCGAAGAAAGAGTAGGCTGTCAACCCGTTTATGACGGCATTGCAACTGGTGCTTGTATTTCCCTGAACCGAATTATGTCGTGAGCACGATCTTTCCAGCATGGCCGGCACGTTCCATGAGTACGTGAGCCTCTGCTGCCTGGTTGAGGGGCAAGGTCGTGTTGACGACAGGCTTCAAGGTGCTATCGGCAAACAGCGGCCAAACCTTCTCCCGGAGTTCTTCGGCAACTTTGGTCTTGTAGGGGTCAGACCTGCTGCGCAATGTTGAACCCGTGTAGATCAGGCGCTTCAGCATGACCGGCATCAAATTGACCTCCACCTTCGAACCCAGCGCAAAGGCTAATTGGACGATCCGGGCGTCATGACGTGCGGCCTTGATGTTGCGTTCGATATAGGGGCCGCCGACGATATCCAGGATTACCTGGGCGCTTCCGAATTCGTTACGGACAACTTCGACAAAATCCTCTTCGTTGTAATCGATCACGCGATCCGCGCCGAGCTCCGCACAGATGGCACAGCGCTCGGCCGGGCTATCGGTCGCAACCACAGTGGCTCCGAACGCTTTGGCCAGTTGGATCGACGTCGTTCCTAAGCCGCCAGCGCCACCATGAACCAGAAAGATTTCGCCGGCCGACAGCCTGGCGGTCATGAAGATGTTGCTCCAAATGGTGAAGTAGGTCTCCGGCAAAGACGCGGCGTTGATGGCGCTCAGCCCCGCCGGAATAGGCAGGCAATGGCTGGCTTCGACCGCAACAAACTCCGCATAGCCGCCGCCATTCGTTAGTCCGCAAATGGGATCGCCGACGGACCAAGATGAGACGCCGTCGCCCACCTCAGCGACCGTTCCCGCGACCTCAAGGCCCAGGAGATCAGAGGTCCCCTTTGGCGGGGGATAGAGGCCTTTGCGTTGCATGAGGTCGGGTCCGTTTACCCCGGCCGCCGCAACCTTAATGACAACCTCGCCCGCGCCGGCATTGGGTTCCGGCCGTGTTGCCGGCACCAAAACGTTGGGGGCTCCAGGTTCCAAGATTTCGATGCAGGTCATGCCGGGGGCGGTGGTCATGGCTTGTCTCCGTTAGCGATTGATCCGCTTGTCTCGTGTCTAGTATGTTCACCAGACCCTGGCAAGGTTTGGGCCTTGTCCGTTCGATGATGGAGCCCTTGGAGACTTGGCGATGGAATGGAATGATTTGGAGCCACAAAAAGAAAAACCAAAGCCGAAGAACCTGGTAGAAATGTCCATTGCGGCTCTTGGTGAGTACATTGATGAATTGCAGGCGGAAATCGCGCGCGCTGAGGCCATAATTAAGTCGAAGGAGGCGGCGCGGGACGGTGCGGAATCGGTCTTTAAGAGTTAGCCGGTGGACGAGCTTTCCGGCGCCGGTGTCGAGCCTTTATGAATAAGAACCAGCCCAACGGCCCCAGGAACAAGACCATGACGATCCAGCCGGTCCGTGGGCTGAAGGGACACGTGCTGCCCTCTGGTCGAGTCACTATATCGCGCGTGAATGCGACGTGTCCGATTGGCAAGATGAACGCGAAGAGGACGATGCCCCAGGCAATCAGTTTATTCATGACGATCCGTGCCCCCCGGCGCGGTCATCACCCAAGGTAGGATAAACCACGCAAAATTTACCATTTCTTAGGCCTTTATGGGTACCGTTCATCGTTTGAATGAGCAAGGCTACTTACATTCAAACTAAGACGCCTCCCTGTAGAATACTCGCCGCCCCAATATCGGGGCGGCCTTTTTCTGGCTCTCTCATGCTCGGAGCAAGGGCTAGTGTGGTTGAAAATATCTACCGATGATTCCTCTATTGACGGCGAAAATCCCCGCGACTAGAGTTATTTTGTTCTTCTGACTTTTTTTGCGTTTTCAGGCGAGTTTGACAGGTTTGAGGCAAAATATAATGGGGTCGTCCGGTGAGGCGGCCCCTCTAATTTTGCACCCTCACAGTGCTAACAGGGGGACGTGACAGACCATGTCAGTAACGATTGAGACCCGGGACAATTACAAATATTTCCATCCCATACAGACACGTTGGAATGACAACGATATGTATGGGCATGTCAACAACGTCATTTACTACGCTTATTTTGACACCGCCGTGAACATGTTCATGGTGGATAATGCCGGCTTCGATCCTCATGATGCGACGGTAGTTGGTATCTGCCCAGAGTCCCACTGCAACTATCACAAGTCGGTTGCCTATCCGAACAAGCTTGAGGCGGGCTTGCGCATTGATCGCCTCGGAAACTCCTCCGTCCGATATGAGGTCGCCATCTTTATCGCCGGTGACGAAGAGGCAGCCGCCACCGGATACTTCGTCCACGTGTTCGTCGATCGCGAAACACGCAAGCCCGTCTCAATCCCCGCGATCATTCGATCTGCTATGGAGACCATTCTCGCAGACACCCCATCTTCAGGGGGTGCCGCTTCTTAGTGGCGAGATTTATGGACTAGCCGCCATCAGGTCAATGGCGTTTGGGTGCTCATAGTTGAGATTTTTTGCCACTGCTTCCCAGGTTACCTTACCTTCCAGAATATTAAGTTTGGCCAGAAGGTGCGGATCGTCCGTCAAGGTCTGCTTGTAACGATGGCTAGGGTGAATGGCACAATCACGTTGTTAGCCCATAGGTCGCCGTGTGCCTAACGGCGCCTGGCATGTCAGCGACGCAGCAGTGAACTATGTCATCCACGAGATAGGAGGGGTCCGAATGCGCGGTGGCCTTAGACGTAGCGAAGAATCTGCCCCACTCGATAGCGACGTTGAATAGGGCGGGAGCGGCGCGCATCTCCGTAACAAGTTGTTCGGTGAGCAACCTGTAGGCCATCGCACCTGCGACCAGAACGCCACCGATAGCAATATCAGCATTTAGAACCCGTTTTCCGATGGTCATCCACGTGGATTAAAGCGTATTGTAGGATTGTCCGAACCGCAGCGGGTACGCAATTTAAACAAACGCCACGCGCCCGGTATTAGAGACCGGGCGCGCACGTTTTTAGGCGGTTTGGAGGCTATGCCGCTTTCTTGTGCGGAATAGACTTTGTGTGTATGGGTACCGATCGAGG
>DFRF01000102.1:8411-25759 GCA_002378125.1 Rhodospirillaceae bacterium UBA3470
GCACTGGACACCTTGATATGCTCAGCCAGCTCGAAGCGGCGCTCGAAGGCGCGCCCAGCGATCCCGCGATGAAGGTATGTAGCATTTTCACCTTGGGGTTGATTTCCCGACACCACAAGGGTGTTTTCCTTGCAGGTCACGTCAAGATCCACTTCACTGAACCCTGCGACCGCCATAGAAATGCGATAGCCACATTCGCCTACTTGTTCAATGTTGTACGGCGGATAACTTTTGGCATTGTTACCGCTCTGAAGCGCGGCGTCAGCCAAGTGTTGTAGACGGTCGAACCCGACGGAATGACGGAAAAGGGGGGAAAAATCGATAGTATGCATAGCCATATTCTCCTTGAGCTATATGGATGTGGTGGACCCGCCACCTTGGCCAGGTCCGTACATGTGATTCCGGAAACTTCCGGTCTTCGGGCGGACCCTCTATTGGCATCCGCTGACGTAAGGGAAATAGGCAGTTCAGGAAATCGGCGCAAGGGCGAGATGCAAAAAAATCATTCGAATAGGAACCTGGTCAATTCCCATGGATACTACCCACGGCACGACGTATGGAGCATGTCATTCTTTGCTATTAAAATAAATTCATCAGAAGGGTCATGTCGCTACAATAAGGGCACCAATGTCCCGTTAAAGGTGGATTTCATGCGTATATGTGATTGTGAACCCGGCACCATGAGCCATGGCTGAGCGCATATCAGCCCTCGAGGCCAAAATCCTTGAAGCGCTTATTAAATTTCGCCAGTTGACCGCCGGTATCTACCAAGCGGTGCGCGCCACCGGTCCACGCTGGGTGGCTGTGGGGATCAACATCCAGTTTCATGGTGTCCCCGGCACCACCCCACGTGGTGCGCGTGGTGAAGCTGCTTCCATCCGTCATTTGGACGGTGATTTCATGATATTCCGGGTGAATGTCTTTTTTCATCGTTTTGCTCCGATCAAACGGGCGATTTATTTAGGCGATGGTGCGGCATGGGTCAAGGCTCGTTTACGTTTTTCGCGGCCGGTTGCTCTTTGTCGCGAAGTTCCGTTTTGCGGTGCCAAACCAAGACCATTACCGTCGCCATGCTGGCGGCACCCGCGTAATAGGGCCAGTCCTTGCCCATGACGGCGAATAACAACCCGGCCAGGGCTGGTCCGGCAACGCGGGCAAGGGTCGTCGCGGAGCGCGTCACGCCCATCACCATGCCCTGGTTCTCTTCATCGACGCGAAGCGAAATTGCGCTGTTCAGGGCTGGCGAGATGATGGAGAAGCCATAGGCAGCCACCGCCATGGCGATGACAAGTACAGGCCAGGTTTCTGCGAAAGGGATAAGCAGCACGCCGAGAGATAGAGCGCCCGCGCCTTGAATGATCAAGCGGGTCTCTCCGAAACGTCTGGCGAGGCGTCCAACCAGACCGCCTTGGACGAAGGCACCAAGGATTCCGACAAACGCAAATAAATAACCGTTCTGTTCCGGCCCCCATCCGAACTGGCGGCGTGACCACATGGCGAATGTGGCCTCTAGCCCGGCAAAGGCGACAGTCGCCAGAAAGGACATAAGAATGAGAAAGCGGAGGTTGGGATAATTAAGGCTGCGGCGAAACTGCGCCACTCGACCTTCGCTCGCTCGGGCATTCAAACGATCGCGAATCTCCTGCGAAAGGGATTCCTTTAGGAAGACGATACCCAATACTAGCGCTACCGCCGACAGGCCGGCAGCGGCGAAGGCCGGACTTTGATAATCGGCGTTAATCGGATCGGGGCCCGCCAAGATGCCTCCGACCGCTGGGCCAATGATGAACCCGAGGCCGAAGGCCGCGCCGATCACGCCCATGCCCCTGGCTCGGTTCTCGGGCGTCGTAACGTCCGCCACATAGGCGAAGGCGGCGGAAATGTTACCGGCCATGAGTCCGCCAAATGCCCGTGCTGCGAACAGGATCCATAATTCGTCTGCAAAACCAAGCCATAGATATGCCACAGCCGAACCGGCGAGACTGACCAAGAGGGTCGGCCGGCGACCAATACGATCGCTCAATTGTCCCCAATAGGGTGCGGCTAGGAATTGCGTCATCGAATAGGTCGCCATTATCAGGCCGACCGTCGCCGGATCCGCGTCGAAGGACTCCGCATAGAACGGTAGTAACGGAATAATGATGCCAAATCCGATGAGGTCGACGACGACAATTAGAAAAAGGATCGGCATTTGGTTCGTTAGGTTCCGCGCGCAATGTGAGGCAAAACAACGGCCTCTTAGCGTTGTGTCAGCTTCAATTCAATACGCCGATTTCGCCGTTTGGCAATTTCGTCGGTTTTCTGATCGATGGGTTGAAATTTACCAAAGCCCGCGGCAACCAACCGATTGGGCGGCAAGCCGTTGGTAATGAGTGATTGCACGACGGCAATGGCGCGGGCGGAAGAAAGTTCCCAGTTTGATGGGAACCGCACGGTGTTGATGGGATCGCTATCCGTGTGACCGTCAACGCGGAGCACCCAATCTATGCCCTTCGGGATTTTGTCGGCGATGTTCCGGAGTGTCGCCGCCAGGGCGATTAACTGCGCCTGGCCGGGTTTACCGATCTCGGCCGATCCTTTGTCGAAGAGCACTTCAGATTGAAAAACGAACCGGTCGCCAACTATCCGGACACCTTTTTGGCGGCCCAAGACGTCGCGCAATTGGCCAAAAAACTCTGAACGGTAGCGAGAGAGTTCTTGTAGTTTGCTGGCCAACGCTGCGTTCAAACGCTTGCCCAAGTTGAAGATCTGTGTCTTCTGTTCCTTGCTAAGTTTCTCCGATACTTCCAAGGCCTGCTCTAAATTCGCCAGCTGGCGGCGCAGGGCCGACATTTGCTGGTTGAGCAACGCAATCTGCGCCCGCGCGCTCTTCGAAAGATCCTTCTCCGCAAGCAGTGTCTTTCGAACGACATCAAGCGCCGATTGAGATTTTCCAACGATTTGACGCGATGTCTCCAGTTCGCTCAATGTGGATTGATGCGCGGACTTAGAGGCCTCGAGTTCCTCTTTGGTTTTGGTTTGCACACGTTTGAGCGCTTCAAGTTCCTTGATCGTGATACTGATGGTGTCTTTGGCGTCTGCGAATTTGCGTTTCATATTGGAGAGACTGTCCGTGGTGGCGTCCAATAGATCGACGGTCTTGCTGAGTTTTTGTTCGGTTCTTGTGCGGACACCTCTCTCATTGTTGATTACATCGCGCAGCATGGCGGCCCGGGTTGCCAAGTTGGAGACCTGTGTTTCCAACTCGGCTCGGAGAGCACGAAGGGCATCCACATCCTGGCTCAGGGAAGCGATTTCAAGATTCTGACGTTGCAACTCCTCCTTATCCGAGTGGATTTGACTGACCATCTTGTCAATTTTTGCCTGGTTTTCGCCAAGGGTGGCGCGCAGCTCGCTGACCGTGGCGTTCAGATTATCGCGATCCGCGACGGAGGACTGCAATTGTTCCGACAGTTGGGCGAGATTCTCAGTCAAATTATTATTGGCCCGCTTCTCCAAGGATAAGAGATCGGCCAGTTCGCTGACCTGAGTTTCCAACCGCTGCAGGGCTGAATCACGGCCCGACAGAGCTTGGCTGAGAAAAAACTGAGCGAGCACGAAAATTAGCAACAGGAAAATGATGACCATTAGAAGTGTCGCCAAGGCATCAACGAACCCGGGCCAGATATTGGTGCTGCGTTCATACCGTCCAAGCGACGTCATGCCGATTCCTTGGAAATTTACCTATCGTAATCTTCGTTGGCCGCGGCGACTGTGCGGGCCAGGAGTTTGATTTCACTGCGGATTTGCTGGACCAGATCATCCCTGCCGGTGCGCAACTCGTCGACCATGCGACCCACATGCACATCGAGGTTGCGAATATGTGCCTGGGTTGCGTCGTCGACCCCGCCACTGGGTCGGCTGACGTTGTCAGCGATTTGCTGAAGAATGGGTTTCATCGCCACCTGGGTTTCAGCCAGAGATTTCATAAGCGCTTGTTCCGTGCGCATCTGATCGGTCAGGGTCTCGATCTTGTTCGCGAGGGCATGTATGCCCGCGTCTGCGTTGGCGCGGCTGTCCTGGCCACGGGCCAGGGTTCGTTGCAGGTTCTCGAGGCTTTCGGCGGTTTGTTCCAGAAGTGCTTGGACATAGGCGGGGACACCTTGCTCGCCATCACCGCCGATGGCGCCGCTGGACAGGCGCGTGACACTGGAGAGCCATTCTTCCAGTTCATTGTAGAACCGGTTTTGCGCCTGCGCGGCTTGCAGGTCTAGAAAGCCCAACACCAAGGACCCGGCCAATCCGAACAATGAAGACGAGAACGCCGTTCCCATGCCCGAAAGAGGTGTTTCCAGGCCTCGCTTCAACGACGAGAACACCGCCGTCGCATCGCCGCTTTCAACGCTCAACCCGCCAATGACGGTGCTAATTGATCCCACAGTTTCCAGCAAACCCCAAAATGTCCCCAGCAGACCCAAAAATATTAGCAAGCCGATGGTGTAGCGCGAGAGATCACGCGATTCATTGAGTCGGGACGCGATCCCATCCAGGAGGGAACGCAGCGACATGGCCGAAAGGCTCAGGCTGTCGCGATTGGAGATCATCGCTGCCATGGGTGCGAGGAGCTTCGGATCGCTGACAGGCTTCTGCGCCGCCGGATGCAATACATCCTCATCTAGATTGCGTCGGAACTCTTCGATCCAGGAGACCTCGGGGTAGAGACGCAAAACCTGTCGGAAGTTGTATATGATGCCTAAGAACAAGACGCCGACGATCAGGCCGTTCAACGCCATATTTGCGAGAAAGAACGATCGCATGGGTAGGAATAGGGTCATGCAAACGGCGGCCACGAGCCCGAGAAACAACGACATTCTGACGAGATAAGTATGGGGGCGGGTCATTACCGGCCTTTATTCGGATTTCCTAGGCGGCGACGGTCATGTGCCGAATGCGCCACTCAACGCTTGGTGAGGTTCAAGTCAACACGGTTGACCGGCTTGTCATCAGTCTTGTTGCCAAGGGCGCGCAAATCAATTTGAGTACTGCGCACGCCTTTGCGGATGAGGAACGACCGAACTGCAAGGGCGCGCGACAAAGACATCCGACGAGCTTTGCTTGTCGACAGACCCTGGCCGCCGGCATAGGCTAGCAACTGCAATCGAAAATCCTTTTTCTCGCGCAAAGCATTGGCGAGAGTTACAAGTTTTGCCTTATCCCCATCTGGAAGACGCGCTTCCCTGTCGCTGAACGCGATTCGCAGGGCGCGTCCCGGTTCTATTTTGATCTTTGCTGGCGCGCTGGCAACTTCGGGAGCTGCGGACTTCGGTGCGGCCGTTGTCGTCGGAGTGGATTTCGCGACTTTTGGCACCGCCGGTGGCTCAGACGCGACTTTTGGCGCCGCCGGTGGCGCCGGCGTGGTTAATTGTGCGACGGGTGGTGGCGGTGGCATGGCTTTGGTCGCAGGCTCTTTCGACATCGGCACTTTCGCAACCTTCACCGGTGCGAGTTTCGACACCAGCTTCGACGCTACTTTAGGGTCTAATTTTTTAACCGATTTTACCGAAGTGGTTTTTCGAGCAGGCGCGGGCGCTCTCAATTTGATTTGCTTTTTCGGCGCGATATGAAGCGTCGAGAGCGGTACCCGGGACGGGGGTAAGGTGAGGTGACGCGTGATCCCCGTTCCGCCGAGACGTCCTCCATCATTTAACACGCTCAGATCGACAGAAATATTGGCCGTCGCCTGGGCCTTGGCCGTCGCGCTGGTTCCTAGGATACCACCCACGATTGCGGCGACCAGAAGGACATTCTTGCCCTTGCCAACTGAATTGCCACACCGTTTAATGCATTTCAGATACATGGTCTAATAACCCCTTGGCACTCGCGTCAGCATTGACTGGCCGAGTTTCAATCATGAACATCACCATAACCAAGCCCCCACGGGCGCACAACCGGATTCCGGTGGTACGTAGAATGTCAAAGAGGCCTTACTGCGCGCTACTAAGAAGCTTTCGCAAAGGCATATGAAGATCGCTGTTCGCCGCGACGATTTCGCCCGTTTTGAGCGCGAAGTCCCGGCCTTTGAAGTCGCTGACAAATCCACCTGCCTCACGGACGATGATAACGCCGGCGGCTATGTCCCAAGAATTTAAGCCGCGTTCCCAAAAACCTTCGTATCGGCCTGCTGCCAAATAAGCCAGATCTAAAGCTGCGGCACCAAACCGGCGGACACCGGCGGCGGCGGCCATTACATTTTCCAGTTCCTTCAAAAACAAGGCATGGCTCTCGCGGTCATTGAAGGGGATGCCGGTGGCGAACACGGATTTTGCCATGTCGCGCCGTCTCGACACGCGGAGACGCCGCCCATTCAGAAACGCGCCTTGGCCCCGTTCTGCCCAGAACATCTGATCGGAGATGGGTTCGTAAATCACACCGGCACATATCTTGCCGTCGCGTTCCAAGGCCACGGACACGCAGAAGTGCGGCAGGCCATGAAGAAAATTCAAGGTGCCGTCCAGGGGATCAACAATCCATGTATTGGATGTGTCCTCACCGGGCACGGCGCCGCGCTTCTCCATGAGGAAACCGTAGTTCGGGCGCGCCTTGGAGAGTTCGCGAAAGAGCGTTTCCTCAGCTCGCCGATCGGCTTCACTGACGAAATCGGCTGGCCCTTTCTTCGCCACCTGGAGGGTTTCTATCTCGCCAAAACTGCGCACCAAGCCGCGGCCTGCACGTTCCGCTGCCGCGATCATAACATTGATAAGCGCCGTGCCGGCGCCGGTGGTTCGATTAAATCGCACGCTGATGGCGCCTTGTTCTATGGTCAGAAGTTAGTCTTTGGCCCGTTCCATGTACGACCGGTCCGCGGTGTTGATTACGATCCGCGTGCCGGCCTCAATGTGTGGCGGCACCATGACGCGGACCCCATTCTCCATCACCGCTGGCTTGTAGGACGAAGATGCGGTTTGGCCTTTGACCACCGCATCGGCTTCGGCCACTTCCAGGATCACAGAGTTGGGTAATTGCGCGCCCAGCGGCGAACCTTCGTGACTTTCTAGGATGACGACCATGCCATCTTGAAGAAACGGGACTTTGTCTTCGCCCAGCAGTTCCGTGTTCAATTCCACCTGCTCATAGGTTTCGTTATCCATGAATGTGTGGCTGTCACCGTCGGAAAACAAGTACTGATGTTCCCGCTGCTCCAACGTTGCGCGTTCGACTTTCTCGGAGGCACGGAACCGCTCATTGAGCTTGGTTCCGGCACGGATGTCTCTCAATTCGACCTGCATGTAGGCGCCGCTCTTACCCGGTTGGGTGTGTTCGGTTTTCACCGCGCGCCATAGACTACCCTTATGTTCGATGACCATCCCCGGACGGATGGCATTGCCGTCAATCTTCATCGCTTTGGACCCAAAACTTTGGTGGAGTTCAGAGAATGCGCGGGTTCTACCAGCTTGGCTCCGTGGAGGCAATGTTTCAGACCCGGGACTCTGCAATCACCTTGTTGAACTCGATCACGGCGGTGGCGGGCCCGTCTGGATGATTCCAGACAGCCGACACCACCGCCAGAAAATCGGCCCCCGCCGCCACAAGCGGCGGACAGTTGTCGATTGTGATCCCGCCGATGGCGACGACGGGAACGATCATCATCTCCGACCACCAGGCCAGCAATTCCGGTTCTGCGCGGTATCGGACGTCTTTCGTTTGGGTCGGAAAGAAGGCGCCAAAGGCCACGTAGTCCGCTTTCTTCTCGCCGGCAACCATCGCCAGGTGTTTGGAATCATGGCAGGTGATGCCGACCACACGGTTGTCTCCGACGGCGGCGCGGGCCGCGTCATATTTAACGTCTTCTTGCCCGATATGCACGCCGCCACATCCGGTCTCTGCGGCCAAGTCAGGCCTATCATTCATGATGAATGTCACACCGCGGGCGTCGGCTACGGGCAGCAGGATATCAACTGCGCGCTTGATTTCGTCATCGCTCACGTTCTTGAGGCGCAGCTGAATTGCCGCTACATCGCCGGCATCGAGGGCAGCCGCCAAGTCATCGCGGAAAGCCACCCTATCGATCTTTGGCGGGGTGATTAGATAAAGGCGACATCCGATATCGTCGGTGTTACACATCGTGTGCATCTCCACGGAGAAATTGTTCAAGTAATACTTTCATTCGGTTCCGGTCTTCAGATGTCCCCCCGTCGGCGCTGGCCGCGAGATCAAGGACGATCTCAACGGGGTCGTGTAGACGGGCGGATTGCGCTTGCGCCATGGCGGCAATCTTCGAGTGGGTTTCGGCGGGAACATCGACGCAAATGTCTTTGCAACCTTGTCGAAGTGCCGCCATGGCCAGGCCCGCATTGGTTCCGCAATCGAGGATCATGCTTGACGCCGCACCCGGATGGGTTTGCGCCAGATCATCTGCAATGGCCTTGAAGGCGCCGGGGCCAATTATGGCCGCGCCGTTGGGTGGGCTTCGCAGTTCCACCGGCGCGCCGATGGCGTCGGCCTGGGCGACCGCCGCGCGGGCTTGGGGTAGGTCGTGGAAAATGACCGAACGGGTGGACAAAAGAGGGCGCTCTCGGTGTTGTCGCGTAACGCAGATACTGGGAAAATATTGTAACGGGTTTTTGTCACTCGGAAAGACCGCAGAGCCTCAACGGTATGTGCCATCCCATTTCTCCGCGGAAGGGATGGCTACCGTGCCGTCGTCGGCGACGACGGGTCGGTTAAGGGTGAATACAGTATCCGAATTTACAACCGTATAGTCCATATACCCCATGCGTGCGATGGGACGCATAGCGCCGGTGTTGACCATTCCGTCCTTGATGTACGTATCGTCGATATAGATTCCGACTACCTGACCGAAGACGACGAAATGACCGCAATCCGATCCTGGTTCCACGTCTGGCATTTGCACGGTCTTCCAGAATTTGCATTCCAGGGCGGCCGGCGCGGCTTTGACCCGTGGCGGGGCGACAAAGTTGGAAGGCGAGGTTTCCAGGCCGGAAAGTTGAAATTCATCGGCATCCGCGGGCACGGTTGCCGATGAGGTATTCATGCCGTTGCGAGTGTCCCAAGTTGACAAGGAACATGTGAACTCGCCGGTGGCTTCTACATTGTCGATGCTGTCTTTACGGCCCGAAGAGGCAAACATGACGTAATGCGGTTTGTCGCTCACGGCGTTGAAGAAACTGTAGGGTGCCAGATTGAAAACGCCGTCGGGGCTGAGTGAGGAAATCCATCCGATAGGTCGGGGCGCGACCAGGGCCTTGAAAGGGTCGTGTTTGAGTCTGTGATGGTTCTCAATGGCGTCGTAGTGCATAGGGCAACCTTTTGATCCGGGTGGGCGTGGCCGTTAGCATACCTGTTACATCTATAAGATCATCCGAAAAACGAGACGCGGCGCCGAAACCACATCGCGCTCAAAGTTCTCGTGCTGGCGAAAGCTGGTCGGATTCTCGCATTAGCTAGCGTTGGCCAGTGCCACAGCCGTGTCCAACATTCGGTTGGAGAATCCCCACTCATTGTCGTACCAACTCAGCACACGGACGAAGTTACCCTGCATGACCTGTGTCTGGGTGGCGTCGAAGGTGCTTGAGGCTGGATTATGGTTAAAGTCTATGGAGACCAGCGGTTCCTCGTTGAAGGCCAGCACGCCCTTGAGGCGACCGGCAGATGCCTCCTTAATGGCGGCATTAACCTCGTCCACGGCGGTATCACGGCTTGCGGTAAAGGTTAGGTCAATCATGGACACATTTGGCGTCGGAACACGAACCGAGGTGCCGTCTAGTTTGCCATTCAATTCTGGCAGAACCAAGCCGACGGCTTTTGCTGCGCCTGTGGATGTAGGTATCATGGACTGTGCCGCAGCTCGGGCCCGGCGTGGGTCCGTGTGAAGCGTATCGAGCACGGGCTGGTCGCCGGTGAAGGCGTGAACCGTGGTCATGAAACCTTTTTCGATGCCGACGGTCTTGTTCAGCACATCGGCAACTGGCGCCAAGCAGTTCGTCGTGCACGACGCGTTGGAAACGATACTGTCATCGCCGCCCAATGAACCGTGGTTGACACCAAATACGATAGTTTTGTCGACGTCGGTGCCTGGAGCAGAAATCAGCACTTTCTTTGCGCCGGCCTTGAGGTGATTTGCGGCGGCGTCGCGTTTAGTGAATAGACCCGTGCATTCCAACGCGACGTCGACGTTCAATTCGCCCCAGGGAAGCTGCCCTGGGTCGCGTTCTGTTGTTACCTTGATAGGGTTGGTGCCCACATTCATGATATCGCCATCCACGGAGATGTCAGTGATCAAATTGCCATGCACTGAATCGTACTTCAGCAGGTGGCCGTTCATTTCTGGCGAGCCAAGATCGTTGATGCCTACCACTTCCACATCGTTTCGGCGGCTTTCTAGCATGGCCCTCAGAACCAATCGCCCAATCCGGCCAAAACCATTAATCGCTAAGCGTACCGCCATGTCCTCCTCCGTTCGCAGGGGCGGCAATGTCGGTCGCTAGAACCTCACAAGACATCGCCGCGAAACAAATCAATTTCAACCCAGAAGGCCTCGACGGCCTCCGCCGGTCGGCAACATCGGATCATTGCCCGACAAGGTCAACGTGAATTTGTGATCACGGCGTTGAAATCTTAGTTGGGCGGGATGTTTCCTAAGTGAATCAAGTATATTACACCGGTTTTCTACGAAGTTGGTTGACGCCCAGTACACTACGCGCCTATTCTGTGCCATCGATCAATTTTCGTCCGTCCTGGGAGGACGTTTGTCTTGAATCAACCGATCGGACTGCAGAAGCCAACTCGGCTGGAACAGGCGCAGGCACGGCTTGAATTCGCATTTTCCAATCTGGAGCATGCCGTGGCTAACGCTCCTGGCTTCGCTACAGTGGAGAACTCAAGTCAGTTGACGTTGGACCTTGAGCAAGAAAACGCGGCGTTGAAGAAGCGAAACGAAACACTCAGCGAACTTAACGACCGTACCGTAACGCGTCTGGACTCGGTGATCGTGCGCTTGAAGGCCGCCGCCGGCGCCCGAGGATAGCCCCGCCGTGCCGCAAGTTACCGTTCAAATAAACGGCCGTGGATACCAGATTGCCTGTGATGAGGGCCAGGAGGCGCATTTGGCGCGACTTGGCAATTACATTGATAACCGGATACAGGAATTGGTCGCGTCCGTCGGACGGATCGGCGATGTCCGCCTTTTGGTCATGGTGTCGCTGCTCTTGGCAGATGAGTTGTCGGATGCTTATGCGCAACTCAAGGTCGCCAGCGCCGACCGCGGCGCGGCAGCGCGCCTGGATCGTGAAGAGAACCTGGCGGTGGCATTGGAAAGCGTTGCGCAGCGTATCGAAACCATTGCCGAATCCCTCGAACAAAACTAGTTTCATTAGACCCGCTGCGCTGTGCGTTAGGCTTTCAAACCCCGGGGCTGAATACTTCCAGGGAGCTGTCCCTGTCCGGCCCTTGGGCCGGTTACACGGCACCCACCTGCACATGCAGGCCACGGAGGTTTTTCGAAGCCAACGGCAGTGCGGCGGTACCTTCTGATGGCCGAGAAGCCCCATACCTCCATGTCCCTTAATCGTGAGAAATCCGAACTTCGGGAGACCGCCCAGGCTGTCCGTCGTCGGTCTGCTGAAGAATCCGGTCCGCATGCGGCGACAAGTTTGTCTGATCACTTGGTCGCGCGATTTGGACATTTGGGTGGCCATGCCGTTTCCGGTTATCTGGCGATTGGAACTGAGATTGACGTCGTGCCGGCGCTTGCGCGGTTGGAGCAGGCTGGATTGCACGCGGCGTTGCCGGTGGTGACGTCGCGCGAGCAGTCGCTAACGTTTCGACGTTGGACAGCGGGCACACAATTGGAGCCCGGTCCCCTGCGAACTCACCATCCGGCCGCGGATTCCCCGGAGATGGTGCCGGACCTGTTGATCATCCCCATGCTGGCCTTTGATGCCGACGGCTATCGGATTGGATGGGGGGGCGGGTTTTATGATCGAACCCTGGCGAAACTGCGGGTCAAAAAGGAGGTGATTGCCATCGGTGCGGCGTTCTCCGCACAGCAGGTGGACAAAATTCCCCGCAATCACCATGATGCGCGTCTTGATTGGATCGCAACGGAGAAAGGGTTAATTGAAATCAGCCCTGATACTTGAGCCTTTGGTCGTGAACGGAGCCCCATGAACATACTTATCGTTGGCGATGTGGTCGGCAAGGCGGGTCGCGAGGCGGTCATGGAGTACCTCCCCGGCTTGCGGGAGCAACTTGCGCTGGATTTCGTCGTCGTAAATGGCGAGAACGCAGCCCACGGTTTTGGAATCACGGATCGAATCTGCCAATCTTTTTACCAAGCCGGTGCCGATGTGATCACCACCGGCAACCACGTCTGGGATCAGCGCGACATCATTAATTATATCGGCAGCGATCCGAAATTGTTGCGACCGCTGAACTTCCCGGAAGGTACGCCTGGGCGCGGTGTCGGTGAGTTTGAGACCGCCACTGGATCCAAGGTCGTTGTTATTCACCCCATGTGCCGTTTGTTCATGGATCCATTAGACGATCCCTTTGTCGGGGTGGAAGCGGCGCTTGAGAATTACATACTGGGTTCGAATGCGGGGGCGATCTTAGTCGATGTTCATGGTGAGGCGACAAGCGAAAAACAAGCCATTGCTCATGTGCTGGATGGACGGGTGTCGGCGGTCGTCGGTACCCACACGCATGTGCCTACGGCGGACCACCACGTACTGCCGGGTGGCACAGCGTACATGTCGGACCTTGGAATGACAGGTGATTATGACTCGGTGATCGGGATGAAGAAAAAGGCGGCTATTGGTCGGTTTATTACAAAGATGCCTCAGGGCCGTCTGGAGCCCGCGGAAGGTCATGCGACCTTCTGCGCGGCTTTTATCGAGACTGATGATACTACCGGCCACGCGCGGCGGATCGAGCCCGTTAGATTGGGTGGCCGGCTCTCCGCGAGTAAACCCGCAGAAAGGCGGTGAGAATCGCTGATCGCACCTTCCCATTCTGTCATTTTGTTGCCATATTGCGCTGGCATTATAAAGTTCCTCGCTCGTGTGTTAGCTTCCCATATATGGTATGTGATAACGCATAAGAATCAGAATATAGAGGCATCGAGGCATGGCCGGCCATTCAAAATTTAAGAACATCATGCACCGCAAAGGGCGACAGGATGCCAAGCGGGCAAAAGTATTTGCGAAACTGGGCAAAGAACTTTCGGTCGCTGCGCGTGGCGGAACGGATCCCGATTTTAACCCGCGCCTTCGATTGGCGATTGCCGCCGCGAAGGCGCGGAATATGCCGAACGATAATATTCAGCGCTCCATCAAGCGTGCCGAAGGTGACGACAGCGTTATCTATGAGGAAATTCGCTACGAAGGTTATGGCCCCGGCGGGGTCGCGGTGATCGTCGAATCTTTGACGGATAATCGCAACCGCACGGCGTCGGAAGTGCGTGCCGCCTTCTCCAAGCACGGCGGGACCCTTAGCGAGGCGGGGGCCGTCGCGTTCATGTTCGAACGCGTCGGTCTGATCGTTTACGGTGCCGACAAGGCAAGCGCTGACGAAATGTTCGAGGTGGCCCTAGAAGCCGGTGCGCAAGACGTCGAAAGTGGAGACGAGACCCATGAGATCACCTGTGAACCGGATGATTTTTCCACTGTACGCGATTCGCTGGAGGAGGCCTTCGGCGACCCCGAAGACGCGCGACTTGATTGGAAGCCGCAAAACTCCATTGCGGTTGATGAAGATACGGCAGGCACCTTGTTGAAATTTCTTGATGTATTGGAAGACAATGACGACGTGCAGCGCGTCGCCGCTAATTTCGATGTCGACGATAACGTGCTTGAACGCCTGAGCGCATGAAGATCAACCCGTTGGGAGCCAAAACCCCATGCGCCTGATTGGCTTGGACCCTGGACTGCGCAACACCGGCTGGGGAGTGATTGCGGTTCAGGGCAATCGTTTGACGCATATCGCCGACGGAGTTGTGAGGAGCAACGCGAAACGTCCCTTGGCAGAACGTTTGATGGAGCTTCACGACGGTTTGGCGGCCGTTATACACGAGCATCAACCGGATGAGGCTGCGGTCGAGGAGACCTTCGTCAACGCCAATCCGGCCTCGACCCTGAAGCTTGGACAGGCACGGGGAATCGCGTTGCTTGTGCCCGCAGAATTCGGCCTTCCTGTCGGCGAGTATCCGCCGAACCTCGTCAAGAAAACTGTCGTCGGCAGTGGCCACGCCGCCAAAGAACAAATGCAAATGATGGTTCAGACCCTTTTGCCGGGTTGCGACGTTAAGTCAGCGGATGCCGCAGATGCTCTCGCGATTGCGATCTGCCATGCCCAGCATCGGCGCGTACGGGCTGTCGTTGCGGCGATGGAGACGGCTTCATGATTGGGCGTTTGAAAGGCGTTATTGACGAACTCGGTGACGACTGGGCGTTGATCGATGTGAACGGCGTCGGCTATCAGATTTTCTGCTCGTCGCGCACCATGTCGCGGTTTGCTGTCGGAGAGGCCGCCGTGGTCGAGATAGAGACCCACGTTCGCGAAGACCATATCCATCTCTATGGTTTTACCGATCCTAGCGAACGGGATTGGTTCAAGCTGCTGACGATGGTGCAGGGTGTGGGCAACAAAGTGGGTTTAGCGATCCTTGGCGTTCTGAGTCCTGATGAGTTGATGCAGGCGGTTGCCGCCGCTGATAAGGCCGCCGTCAGCCGAGCCCCGGGTGTCGGTTCGAAATTGGCGACACGGATCGTCAGTGAGCTCAAGGACAAGGTTGGGGCCATGGCGCTCGGTACCGTTGCCAAGTCGCAGGCGGCGGTGGCGGTGCGAGACTCCTCATCAACCGCTGCCGTGTCGGAGGCGGCGTCGGCTTTGGTGAATTTAGGATATGGCCCGTTGGAAGCGTTGACGGCTGTATCACGCGTATCCGTCAATCTGGGCGACCACGCTGGTGTCGAAGAGCTGATTCGCGATGGCCTGCGGGAACTGGCGCCCGCCGATGTGCGAGCCGGGGGGTAGCTAATGAGTGAGGGGCGCGTGATCACGCCGAAAGCTAGTGCTGATGACTACCAGGCTGATTTTGCGGATGGCGGCATTCGTCCACTGAACTTCGATGACTTCATCGGCCAACGTCCCAGTTGCGATAATTTGAAGGTTTTTATTCAAGCGGCCCGCGGTCGGGGTGAAGCGATGGATCATGTCTTGTTCCATGGGCCCCCGGGTCTCGGCAAGACAACGTTGGCGCAAATTGTCGCACATGAGTTGGGAGTCGGATTCCGCGCCACGTCGGGGCCGGTGATCGCGAAGGCGGGTGATCTGGCTGCCATCCTTACTAATTTGCAACCCAACGATGTTTTGTTCATTGATGAGATTCACCGACTTAATCCGGTGGTTGAGGAAATTCTCTACCCCGCCATGGAAGACCGGCAATTGGACCTAATTATTGGTGAAGGGCCGGCGGCACGGTCCGTGCGGATCGATTTGGCGCCTTTTACGCTGGTCGGTGCGACCACTCGCTCCGGTCTTTTGACGACGCCGTTGCGCGAGCGGTTTGGGATACCTTTGCGCATGGTCTTCTACAATCCGGAAGAATTGGAACTGATCGTTAGCAGGGGTGCGCGGTTGCTTGGGTTCGACCTGACCAAGGACGGAGCTCGAGAAATCGCCCGGCGCGCGCGTGGCACGCCACGTGTTGCCGGTCGGCTTCTGCGGCGCGTGCGCGATTTCGCGGCCATTGCGGATGCCGGGGCGGTGGACGCCGCAGCAGCCGATACCATGTTGAACCGTCTGGATGTGGACCCTCGTGGCCTGGATGCCATGGATCGGCGCTACCTCAAATGCATTGCGGAGAATTACGGTGGCGGCCCCGTAGGCGTGGAAACGCTTGCGGCCGCCCTTTCGGAACAGCGCGACACCATAGAAGAGGTTGTTGAACCCTATCTCTTGCAGGAGGGTTTCCTCATGCGCACGCCGCGCGGCCGTGCGCTGGCGACAGAGGGCTATCGTCACCTGGGCTTGCAGGCGCCCATGAACATGGCTCAATTGGAATTAATTGAGGAGAACCCGGTCTCGGAGGCCATAGATGGCTGAACCAACTGGAAACCCCCATCGTTTCGTGCTGCGGGTCTACTATGAAGATACAGATGCCGGGGGTATCGTCTACTACGCTAATTACCTGCGCTATGCGGAACGGGCGCGCACCGAGCTGTTGCGTGATCTGGGCGTGGAAAATTCGCGTTTGATGCGGGACGATAACGTTACCTTGGCGGTGCGCTGGTGCGCCGTCGACTATCTGAGGCCAGCCGTTCTGGATGATTGTTTGGTCGTCGAAACATCGTTGCAGCGGGTTGGTGGGGCGACGTTGGAAGCTATACAAACTGTTCAACGTCAGGATGTCGACTTGGTGCGGATCGATCTCAAATTGGGTTGCATGCTCTTAGACGGTGGCGCGGCACGTTTGCCGGCGGCCGTCCGCGAGAGACTAAGCAGTTTTATAAATTCAAACGGGTCTTAGAAAATTCCAGGGGTTCAATATGGAAAACCAAATTGTGGATGCGGTGACGTTGGGTGGCTCGACGACGGACTTGGATTTCAGCATGATTTCTCTGTTCTTGCGCGCCGACCTTGTCGTCAAGTCGGTGATCATCCTTCTTCTTCTTGCGTCGCTATGGTGTTGGGCGATCATCTTCGAAAAATGGTTTGGCATGCGCCGCCTCAATAAGCACTCCAGCGAATTCGAGCAAGCCTTTTGGTCGGGAGCTTCGCTTGATGATCTCTATGATCGCATCGCCGCGCAGCCGCACGATCCCATGTCGGCGGTCTTCGTAGCGGCCATGCGCGAATGGCGACGCGCGCCCGGTGCCGCTAATGGCGGCAGCGCGAATATTGGTCTCTCTGATCGGATCGATCGGGTAATGCAAATCACCCTGGCTCGCGAAATGGACCGCGCGGAGCGCTACATGACGTTTCTGGCGACGACCGGTTCGACAGCGCCATTTATTGGGCTGTTTGGAACCGTTTGGGGGATCATGAATAGCTTCCAACAAATCGCCATTTCTAAAAACACCAGCTTGGCTGTGGTGGCTCCCGGCATTGCCGAGGCTCTGTTCGCGACGGCGCTTGGCCTTTTAGCAGCGATCCCTGCGGTTGTTGCCTACAACAAGTTGAGCCGTGATCTGGATTACTACGCCGGAAGACTGGAGAGTTTCGCCGGTGAATTTGCCGCGATCCTAAGCCGCGAAATGGATCAGGATATCTAGTATGGCTGTGAGTCTCAAAACGGCTCGCGGTCGCGCCGCGCTCCGGCGCTCCGAGCCGATGAGCGAGATCAATGTAAC
>DFRF01000102.1:25838-50404 GCA_002378125.1 Rhodospirillaceae bacterium UBA3470
TTTGCCACGGCGCTTGGGCTCGTCGCCGCGATTCCAGCCGTGGTTGCCTACAACAAATTGTCGAACGATCTCGGTCGCTATGCCGGGCGTATGGAAACATTCGCGGGCGAGTTTATCGCCATCCTCTCGCGTCAGATCGAAGAGACGGGGTAGATCGTGGCGATCCAGGCGAATGGCGGCAATCAACCGCGTGGCACCAGCCAAAGGGGCCGCTATCGGCCGCTGTCCGAAATCAACGTGACGCCGTTCGTCGATGTCATGCTGGTTTTGCTAGTGATTTTCATGATCACGGCGCCATTGCTTACGGTGGGGGTCCAAGTTGATCTGCCTGAAACCAAGGCATCCACCATCAAAGGTAACGATGAGCCCTTGGCGGTCAGCGTCGATAAGGACGGTAAGGTTTACATCCAGGACAGCGAGACGGCCGTGGATGCAGTTGCCGCGAAGCTTCGGGCTATCAGCAGCAACAATTCCGATATCCGTATTTTCGTTCGCGGTGATGCTGGCGTGAATTATGGTCGGGTCATGGAAGTCATGGGTGTCATCAATGCAGCGGGCTTTCGGAAGGTCGCGCTGATCGCCCGTCAACCAGGTAGCCGCAAACCTGACGTACGCCTTAAGGACTAGAGGGAATAAGTGAGGTCCATGCGCGGCGGCTTTTTCTTTTCTCTGGTATTCCACGCGGTGGTAGGGATCTTCGCATACCTGGGCATGCCCTATATGAAGCCCGAGCCGTTAATCACAGAGCCAGTAATTTTTGTCGAAGTGGTTGACGTCGCTGAGGAATCGAACGCTCCGCCACCACAGTCCGAACCGGAGCCTGAGGAGATCAACAAGCCCGAACCGCCGCCGCAGAAAGCGTCGACGCCGCCGCCCGAACCGGTGCCGGAACCCGGGCCAGAGCCCAAGCCTGCACCGGAGCTCGAACCCGTCGTGGAGTTGAAACCGGAACCCAAGGCGAAGCCCAAGCCCAAGCCCAAGCCCAAGCCCACAGCGAAGCCCAAGCCCAAGCCAGTGTTGGCGGATATCCATCCACCGAAAAAGCCGAAACCGCCGGACGCATTTGCGTCGGTCCTGAAGACTTTAACTGCGATGCAAAAGGACAAACTAAAGCCGAAAGAGAAGAAGGAGAAGGAAAAGAAAAAGAAAAAGAAAAAGGAGAAGACAGACCAGAAGTCGACGTTTGAAAAATCCATTGCCGCCGCGCTGAAATCCACCTCACAAAAACGCCACAATCCGTCGCTACCTGTATCCATGAGTGAGACAGATGCCATCCGGAAGCACTTCCAGCGTTGTTGGAATGTGCCGGCCGGGGCAAAGGATGCGGAAGGCATGGTGGTGGAATTGGAGATACGTTTTCAGCAAGATGGTGCCGTGCGGTCGGTGCAGGTGTTGGATTCGGTGCGCATGCGGAGAGATCCGTTTTTTCGAACTTCGGCAGAAGCCGCGCAAAGAGCGGTCTTGCATCCAAAATGCAATAAGCTCAGCATGCCAGCAGACCAGTTTCCGGACTGGCAGACCAAGTACCAAAAATGGCAAAAGATGACGTTGGTCTTCGATCCCAGGGATATGTTTTAAGAATGAAGGTAAGTTCGATGCAGCGATTTCTTGGCCGCGCCGCGCAGGTGTCGGCGATTTTTGTCTTCGCGGGTGTGTTAGCTTCTGGCGTCCGCGCCGAATTACGGATCGATATTACAAAAGGCGTTGTCGAACCCATTCCGATCGCGTTGATAGACATGGTTGGCCCCTCTGGCGAGCCTTCTCAACACGGGGCGAACATCTCCCGGGTGATTGCGGAAAATTTGGAACGTTCTGGTCTGTTCAAGCCTATCGACCGGAAGGCCTTTATCCAGAAAGGTCGTGATATCAAAGACTTGCCGAGGTTCGGCGATTGGCGCGTGATCAATGCTCAAGCGCTCATCCAGGTCCGAGCGTACACTGTCAACGATGGCCGTCTTCGGGTCGAATTCCGGTTGTGGGATGTGTTGGCTGAGCAGCAGATGGTAGGCCTTGCCTATTTCACGATCCCCGACAAGTGGCGGCGGGTCGCTCACATTATCTCCGATCAAATCTATAAGCGGCTCACAGGTGAGAGCGGCTACTTCGATACGCGGATTGTCTACATTTCGGAATCGGGGCCGCCGACGCAGCGTGTCAAACGCCTAGCCATCATGGACCAGGATGGCGCCAATCACCAGTTTTTGACGGATGGCAGTTCGCTGGTGCTGACGCCGAGGTTTTCGCCGTCCGACCAGGAGATCACCTATCTTTCCTACTACGGCAACCTCCCCCGAGTGTACATCTTTAACATCGAAACTGGCCGAGAGGAGATACTTGGGGATTTCCCGGGCATGACCTTTGCCCCCCGATTTTCGCCGGACGGCCGCAAGGTTATCATGAGCATGTCGAAGAACGGTAATACTGAGATCTATGTCATGGATCTTCAGACCCGCGCCGTCCGACAGTTGACTAAACATTCCGCTATTGACACGTCGCCTAGTTTCTCGCCAGATGCGAAGAATATCGTGTTTAACTCTGACCGGGGCGGTTCGCAACAGCTCTATGTAATGGATGCCGATGGCTCAAAAGTCCGACGAATCAGCTACGGTAAGGGGCGGTTCGCGACGCCCGTGTGGTCACCGCGTGGTGATCTAATCGCTTTTACCAAAATTCTGAGCGGATCCTTCTACATTGGCGTTATGCGGCCAGACGGTTCAGGCGAACGGCTCTTGGCCAAGGATTTTCTGGTGGAGGCACCGACCTGGTCGCCGAACGGGCGCGTCTTGATGTTTTTTCGCCAAGGCCGAACCACCAAGGATGGGAAGGGAGGCGGTTCGCGTTTGTGGTCCATCGACCTTACCGGACACAACGAGCGCGAAATTTTGACCCCCATCGACGCTTCTGATCCGGCGTGGTCACCATTGAATCCCTGATCTCGATGGGTGGCGAAATTATCACATGGTCGTCATATCTCTGGGAATAAAAGGTTTTTCATGGAAAAAAATACTTGGAATTCTTGGTTTCCTCGTATAAGACCTTTCAACCTGTTCCCTATAGGGTTCCGGACAGAATAGCGCTGGCGATAACGTCACGAATTTGCGTTGGTGGCAGCGGCGATAATCAACGTCGAATCCCGACATAGGGGAGAGATTAATGCGTATCAAATTTTTGAGCATCTTGGCCGCCGTGGCGCTTTTAAGCGCCTGTGAAACCGCGTCGAAAGGCGATTCGACTAGCAGCGGCGCCGGTACTACCACAGTGAAACCCGCCACATCCGCGCCGGCCGTTGCCGTCAAGCGTGTTAAGGCTGGTTCGCAAGAAGACCTTGTGGTCAACGTTGGTGATCGCGTGTTCTTCGGTTTCGATCAGTTCAGCTTGTCGAATGACGCCCGTTCGACCCTTGACAAACAGGCCGCGTGGTTGAAGGCCAACCCGGGTGTCACCGTCCGTTTAGAAGGTCACTGCGACGAACGCGGTACCCGTGAATACAACTTGGCCCTTGGCGAGCGCCGTGCCAATGCTGTGCAAGACTATTTGACGGCGAATGGCGTAAACCCCGACCGGATTGTTACTATTTCCTGGGGTAAGGAAAAGCCTGTCGCCAATGGCTCCAACGAAGCGGCCTGGCGTCAAAATCGCCGTGGTGTGACCCGCGTGATCGGTGGCGGCAGTTAAGCTTGATCATTCTCTAGAGTTTTATGGCGTTTGTCTGGGCTGCGGCCGTTACGGGCAAGCGCCATAATTTTGCCTAGAATACGGGGCAGACTGTCTGCAGGATCGGATGAACCTGTCGATACGGCAGCCCGATTTCAAGATGACGGTCCGGAGGATCGCAGTGATAGCCATGACTTACTCCTTCAAGTTGGTTCGACGCACCACCAAGCGGTTCGGTGCGGTCTTGTGTGTGTTAGCGTTCTCGGGGCCCGGTTTCGCACAAGACCTGGGCGCCGTCATGGATCAGTTGGAACGCCTTGAACGCGACATTCGGACACTGAACATTCAGATTTCGCGCGGGCGTAAAGAGGCCGGCGCCAAGACGCCAATCCCTGCGACCGGCGCCAAGACGCCAATCCCTGCGACCGGCGCCAAGACGCCAATCCCTGCGACCGACGCCAAGACGCCAATCCCTGCAACCGGCGATAGGAAAATTCCAGGAGCTGGTGTCGTGCGGATTACCCAGCGACTGGACAACCTGGAACAAGATATCCGAAGTGCTACGGGAAGTATGGAGCAACTTGGTCACCAGATTTTCCAATTAACGGAACGGCTTGAAAAGCTGGTTGGCGATGTAGATTTCCGCCTTAGTGCCCTTGAGACGAAAATGGATAGTGGACCGTCAGCGGTCTTGTCGCAGGCTACGCTTCCTGGCGCGGTCGTCATGGAAACCTCTACGGGTCCGACGGGAGTGTCCGCCGTTACCAAAAGTGGTGCGCCCGTCTCTACAGTCTCGGTCCCGGCAGCAGTCCCATCGCCGGCGATGCCCACGCAGGAACCGCAGACCCTGGGTGCCGTGTCCGCGAAGGCTGTTGAAGCCGTGCGCCAGCAGACACCGCAGGCCGCGACCACGGGCCAACAGTCGACGCCTCCGGTGGCCACTCAGGTCGCGACGTCGACGGCGTTGCCGGCGGGGACACCGAAAGAGCAATACACCTTCGCACTCAATCTGCTTCGCCAAACCAATTATGACCAAGCGGAAATCGCACTTACTGAGTTTATCGCGATCCGGGGCAAGCACCCGCTGACCGGGAATGCGCGATACTGGCTGGGTGAAACCTATTATGTGCGTGCCGATTATGAGCAGGCGGCGCAGACTTTCTTTCAGGGATATCAGGTTAGTCCGTCAAATGTGAAGGCGCCGGACATGCTATTGAAACTGGGAATGTCATTGGCCCAACTTAAAAAGAAGACTGAGGCCTGCGCAACCTTCAATAAGCTCTCCCAGGATTTCCCTCGAGCTTCGACGCGGATCAACAGCGCCGTTGCTAGGGAGCGTAAGCGGGCCGACTGCTAAGCCGGCGCAGGATGGGATAGTGTCCGGCATCCCTAACATTGCATTTGATGCCGCCATGGCGGCATTTGCTCCCTTTGAAGCGCGACCGCACTTGGCGGTCGCCGTGTCAGGTGGATCGGATAGCATGGCTCTGGTCCTGTTAGCGCATGCCTGGGCTAAAGCCCGGGGCGGACAGGTGACCGCGATTACCATTGATCATGGTTTGCGCGCCGGGTCCGACCGGGAAGCGGCGCAAGTGAACACCTGGATGCGGGCACGGGGCATTGATCATGAGGTTTTTCCATGGACGGGACCGAAGCCGGCAGTAGGACGCCAACGCAGAGCCCGGGACGCGCGATACGCGCTGATCGACAGCTGTTGCCAGAGGCGCCACATTCTCCATGTCCTCCTGGGGCATACAGCGGATGACCAGGCCGAGACCCATCTCATGCGGCTTTGTCACCAGAGCCGGCCTGACGGGCTGGCAGGTATGTCTGCTGTTCGGGAGTTGCGCCATTGCCGCGTGCTGCGGCCTCTTCTTGGCGTTTCGCGCGAGGACTTGCGAGCCATGTTGCATGCCCATGACCAGGGCTGGATTGATGACCCTAGCAATGCAGATCCCCGCTTTGAGCGGACACGTGTGCGCCGTTTGATCGCTAAAGGAAGTTTCTCCGCCAACGCCTTAATTGCGACCGCTAAAGATTATGGATACATGCGAACCGTTGCCGAAGGTGTCGCGGATCAATTTCTTGCCCACCATGCTCGCCTCCATCCGGCCGGGTTCCTGAGTCTCGATCGTGGCCCGTTGGCTGACGCCGAGTGGGACACGGCGACACGCGCCGTCGGCCGCGCGATTGCGACTATTGGCGGACGCTGGCATTTACCCGGTTCTCAACCGCTTCGCCGGGTGTTGGAATTGTGCCGAAACGCATCACCCACGTCCGTAACGCTCGGCGGATGCAAGTTGATGGTCGCGGCGAACGAGGTCACAATTTGCCGGGAACGACGGTGTCTGCCCAATGGAATCCGTTTAGAAAGCGACATGTCATTTATCTGGGATAATCGAATTGCTGTTAGCGCCGGCCGTCTTCCCACCGGTCAATGGCAGCTCAGTGCCGGCGGCACCCAACGATGGTCGGATGAAGCCCGCCAAGGCGACGTCTACCGTTGCTGGCATCAATTGCCCGCGCCCGTTCGCGAGAGCATGCCGGTGGTCGCGGGTCCGTCGGGTGTTTTCTTGGCGCCGCTTCTGGCGTATAAGGTTGGGGAGATTGAGAAGTCAGCAGATTTCGAAGTGATGGATGTGCAGATGGCGTTTAGCCCCCGTCGACCGCTCTCCATTGCGGGATTTTCTATTGCGAATTGGGTTTGAAGGACTATCTCTATAGATGAGTGGGGCTTCGGCCCCCAGCTGGTTACAGACGAGCCGCCTAGCGGCTGCGACAGAAAGGACCGAACCTTGAATTTTAGCCGCAATCTGGCCCTGTGGGTCATTATCGCGCTTTTGGTGTTCGCGCTGTTTAATTTGTTTCAAGGCACGTCGCCCCGGAATGCGCAGGGAGCAATGGCCTTTTCTGATTTCGTCACGGCAGTTGAGCAGGGCGATATTCGTGAGGTTACCATTCAAGGTCAGGCCATCACGGGGCAGTTCCGCGATGGCCGTCAGTTCCAAACCTACACTCCGGATGATCCGACACTGGTCAACACCTTGCGCAAGCAAGGCGTGCGCATCCGCGCTTTGCCGTCAGATGAGGGTTCGCCGACCCTATTCTCGGTCCTCCTCTCATGGTTCCCCATGCTGTTGCTCATCG
Organism: Rhodospirillaceae bacterium UBA3470; assembly: GCA_002378125.1. GTDB lineage: Bacteria > Pseudomonadota > Alphaproteobacteria > Rhodospirillales > Casp-alpha2 > UBA3470. The sequence goes on from DFRF01000102.1 coordinate 32,640, forward strand.
GCGTTTGGATTTTCTTCATGCGTCAGATGCAATCGGGCGGCGGCAAGGCCATGGGCTTTGGTAAATCGAAGGCCCGCATGCTGACCGAGAAGCAGGGCCGCGTAACTTTCGAGGACGTCGCCGGCATCGATGAGGCTAAACAGGAATTAGAGGAAATTGTCGAGTACCTCAAAGATCCTCAGAAATTCCAGCGCCTGGGCGGCAAAATCCCAAAGGGATGCTTGCTCGTTGGTCCGCCAGGTACCGGTAAGACCTTGCTCGCCCGCGCTATCGCTGGCGAGGCCAACGTTCCGTTCTTCACTATTTCCGGCTCCGACTTCGTGGAGATGTTCGTCGGTGTTGGTGCGTCGCGTGTTCGAGATATGTTCGAACAGGGAAAGAAGAACGCGCCGTGCATCATCTTTATTGATGAAATAGATGCCGTAGGCCGGCACCGTGGTGCGGGCCTGGGAGGCGGCAACGACGAGCGTGAACAGACGCTCAACCAGTTGCTGGTGGAGATGGATGGCTTCGAATCGAACGAGGGCGTGATCCTGATCGCCGCCACCAACCGTCCGGATGTTCTGGACCCCGCGCTGCTGCGTCCGGGACGATTTGACCGCCAGGTCACTGTGCCCAATCCGGATATCCTGGGTCGTGAGAAAATCTTGAAGGTGCATATGAAGAAGGTGCCACTGGCGCCCGACGTTGACGCCCGGGTGATTGCTCGAGGCACTCCTGGTTTTTCCGGCGCAGATTTAGCCAACCTGGTGAACGAGGCGGCGCTTTTAGCGGCCCGTGTCGGCAAACGCGTCGTCACCATGCAAGAATTTGAGGATGCTAAGGACAAGGTTCTGATGGGCGCCGAACGCCGATCCATGGTGATGAGTGAGGACGAGAAGAAACTTACAGCCTATCATGAAGCCGGACACGCCTTGGTGAGCCTGCGCATGCCTAAAACCGATCCACTTCACAAGGTGACGATTATTCCGCGGGGCCGTGCACTGGGTGTGACCATGAACTTGCCGGAACGTGACCAATTGTCACAGTCGGAAATCCAGCTGAAGTCACGTTTGGCCATTATGTACGGCGGCCGGATTGCCGAGGAGCTAGTGTTTGGAAAGGAAAACATCACCACGGGCGCCGGCAACGACATTCAACAGGCGACCAACATTGCCCGGCGCATGGTCACAGAGTTTGGTTTTTCCGCCAAACTCGGCCCCCTGCGCTATTCGGACAATGAAGAGGAAGTGTTTCTCGGCCATTCCGTGGCGCGCCAGAAACATGTCTCGGATTCGACGGCCGCCATCATCGACCAGGAGGTTCGCGATCTGATCGATGAGGCGGAATCGAATGCGCGCCGTATTCTTACTGAAAACCGCGACAATCTAGAAGTGATCGCTCAGGGACTTTTGGAGTATGAGACGCTCTCCGGTAACGACGTCGATGCGCTTCTGCGTGGGGAGGAAATCGTCCGCAAGGACGACGACTACACGACGCCCGAGGGCGGTCGCAAAGCTTCCGTTCCAAGCAGTGCTCCCGCGAAGAAGGACAAGGGCTCGTCGGGTATTGGGGACATTGAGCCGCAGCCCGAAGCCTGACGCTCGGACTGCGTTGGATGGCCGATCGCACTGTCCAGCCTAAAGTGACAACCTTCGCTGGCCTCAGCCTCGACCGACCCCGCATTATGGGCATTGTCAATGTGACGCCGGACAGCTTCTCCGACGGCGGAGAGGCGTTGCGGGTTAAGGATGCTGTGAGTCGCGGTCGCGCCATGCTTGCTGCAGGAGCGGACATTCTGGATATCGGCGGTGAGTCCACACGACCTCGTGCGACGCCTGTGTCTGTGGATGAAGAATGTGCGCGCGTGTCGCCCGTCATCGAGACCTTGGCCGGTGACGGTGCACTGATCTCCATCGACAGTCGACGCTCAGCGGTTATGCGCACGGCAGTGGCAGCGGGAGCGAAGATCGTCAACGACGTCACAGCGCTAGATGGAGATCCGGATGCCGCGGCGGTGGTTGCGGAAACTGGCGTGTCGGTGATCCTTATGCACATGCAAGGGGCGCCACAGACCATGCAGGACAACCCGACGTACGATGTGCCGTCCCAGGACATCCGTGATTATCTGTCAGGGCGGATCGCGGCTTGTGAAGCTGCCGACATTTCGCGCGATCGGATCGCCGTAGACGCGGGCATCGGGTTTGGTAAGACATTGGATCACAATTTGGAGCTTCTGGCGCACATGGACGTCCTCCACGCATTGGCTTGCGCGGTGGTTCTTGGTGTGTCGCGGAAGAGCTTCATCGGTCGCTTGACCGGCGTAGAAGACCCGCGAGAGCGAGTCGCTGGATCGGTTGCCGCGGCGTTGGCAACTCGAGATCTCGGTGTGCAAATTTTTCGTGTTCACGATGTGGCTCAGACCCGGCAGGCCTTAGATGTTTGGGAGGCCATTCGCCAAACGCATCCTTCGTAGGTTGTGGAAAATTTCTTTATGGCGGCAATCGGTTTTGGAGGAGGGGCACCTTAGGCTTAATCCCCGCCGTCAATGTAGTCGATGAGGGCGAAGACAGCGATTGCCTGTGGAAATGCGATGAAAATGCTAGACCTCTGAGCGATCCTCAGGTTTCCACGCCGCCGTTCACTTGAAGAATTTGACCGTTTATAAAGCCGCCCTGATGGGAGCATAGTAACCCGACTATGGCGGCGATGTCGGCACTGTCGCCCAAACGTCCAGTCGGGGTTTCTTTCAATAATTCTTGCATGGCGTTGGACTTGGCGACGACCAAGTCTTGATCGGGGAAGGTTCCCGGAGAGATGATGTTGCAGGTCACGCCCTGAGGACCAAACTCCCGCGCCAGCGCCTTCGTCAGACCCCAGCAAGCGTGTTTCGACGCGGTGACAACAGGCCGCCCGCCAGTGCCGCGCTGCGCGTTCATACCAGTGAAGTTGACAATACGGCCCCATCCGGCCTCCACCATGCCCGGTAGGAAGGCGCGGCATAACCAGATAGCAGCGTTGAAATTCACGTCCATCACTCGTGCCCAAACATCATCGGTGGTTTCGAGGAACGGTTGCGCCGGCCGAATTGCGGCATTGTTGATCAGGACGTCGATCCGACCGAAAGCGTCCAATGCCGTCTTCGCGATGTCGTTGCTGGCGGATTTGTCGCCGATATCCCCCATGGCGATTATGCTATGACTACCAAGAGCTCTAATCTCTTCGGCAACGCTTTCGCAGTCGGCACGGTTGGATGACCCGTTGAGGACGATATTGAAGCCGGCTTTGGCCAGTTCCTTGGCGCAACCGCGCCCGATGTTACGGCCTGATCCCGTGATCAGGGCGGTGCGTTTTTCCAGTGCCATGGGAACCTTTCTCCTTCGGTCGGAGGACAGCTTCCGGGATTGCCAACGTGATTGCAAGTCGCCAAATCGGTAAGAATTGGTAACAATTCGTGACTACACGACTTAACGGAATTGCAATAAAAGACGCCGTAGCTTACTGAAGCGATAGTTCGCAAACGTGGACGGCACCAACTGCATTCGGGGGCCCATGAACCGGAAACTTTTTGGCACGGACGGCATTCGCGGCACCGCTAACACCGACCCCATGACGGCCGAGACAGCGCTTCGCGTTGGCATGGCGGCAGGGGGGCACTTTATTCAGGGGGGCCATCGTCATCGGGTGGTGATCGGTAAGGACACGCGGCTGTCTGGCTACATGCTGGAGCCTGCGCTGACGTCGGGTTTTGTTTCGGTCGGCATGGATGTGATCTTGGTTGGGCCCATGCCGACACCTGCAATTGCTATGCTGGTGCGTTCGTTGCGCGCTAACCTGGGGGTCATGCTTTCGGCGTCACATAATCCCTATCATGACAATGGAATCAAATTCTTTGGCCCGGATGGATACAAGCTCTCCGACGAGGTGGAGGGGGCCATCGAAGCGCGCATGAACAATGGTGTGGGTATGCATCGCGCTAATCCGGACCGGCTTGGTCGGGCGCGGCGTCTAGATGATGTAGTTGGCCGCTACACTGAACACGTGAAGCGGACGTTTCCGCGTGGCTCGCAGCTGGATGGACTGAAGGTGGTGGTCGACTGCGCCAACGGGGCCGCCTATAAGGTGGCACCGGAAGTGTTGTGGGAACTGGGTGCCGAGGTGGTACCCATCGGTGTCGATCCGGATGGCTTCAATATCAACCGTGGATGCGGCTCCACGGATACGGATTACATGCGGGCCCAGGTGATGGCTCACGGCGCCGACATCGGCTTGGCGCTGGACGGTGACGCCGATCGCTTGATTGTGTGCGATGAGAACGGTGCCCTGATCGACGGCGACCAGATCATGGCGTTAATTGCCGCCCATTGGGCGGAGGCCGGTCAATTGGCTGGTGGAGGCGTGGTCGCTACGGTCATGTCGAATCTTGGATTTGAGAAGTATTTGAACGCTAAAGGTATTCGTCTTTTGCGAACCCAGGTGGGAGACCGCTATGTGGTCGAGGAGATGCGCAAGGGTGGGTATAACCTGGGCGGTGAACAGTCGGGGCATATTGTCCTGGGTGATTATGGAACGACGGGCGACGGCCTCGTCGCGGCGTTACAAGTGTTGGCCGTATTGGTCGCTGACGGTGGCTGGGCCAGCAAGGTTTGTTGCCGGTTCGATCCGTATCCGCAGCAGCTCTCTAACGTCCGTGTCTCTGGTGGCCGGTCGCTCGAGGACGCGCGTGTTAAGAAGGCCATACAAGACGGCGAGGCCCGTTTGGCCGGTACCGGCAGGCTTTTGATCCGCCCGTCTGGCACGGAACCTGTGGTCCGGGTCATGGCCGAGGGCGAGGATGAAGCCTTGATCGCCTCGATTGTCGGTAATGTCGCCGAGGCTATCACGCAAGCAGAGTCAGGGGCGATGTAAATCATGAACGGCCGTGTCCTAATTATCGCAGGGTCCGATTCCGGCGGTGGTGCCGGAATCCAGGCCGATATCAAGACTGTGACCGCCTTGGGTGGTTTCGCGATGACGGCGATTACCGCACTAACGGCTCAGAATACGACTGGCGTCCAAGGTATCCATGAGGTGCCTGCCAATTTCGTCTCTCAGCAGATGCACAGCGTGATTGATGATCTAGGTGCCGACGCCGTCAAGATTGGCATGCTGCATCGCCCGGAAATCATCGAAGCCGTTGCGAACGTCCTTGCCGACAAGTTACCGGATGTGCCGGTGGTCCTGGACCCCGTCATGATTGCCACTAGCGGTGCCCGGCTGATCGAAGATGCCGCTGTGGAAGCCTTAGTGGAACGCTTGTTGCCGTGCGCTGATCTCTTGATACCCAACGCGCCCGAGGCGGCGGCCCTGAGCGGTCGCATTGTTGAGACCATCGACGATGCCGTCGCTGCCGCACGGAGCATGCGGGACATGGGCGCGCGGGCTGTTCTGATGAAGGGGGGGCATCTCGGCGGCGATACGGTCACTGACCTTCTGTTTCAGGGTGACGATCAGTCGATGCGTTTTACGGGAGCGCGCATCGACAGCCGCCATACCCACGGTACGGGGTGTACGCTTGCATCCGCATGTGCGGCCAGCCTTGCCCAGGGGCTCTCTTTGGAGGCGGCGGTTGGTAGGGCGCATGCCTATGTTCGGGCGGCCATCGAAACCGCTCCCGGCTACGGTGGTGGATATGGGCCTCTCAATCACGCCCACACAGTCCGTGCGGATTGACATCAAGTGTCAGCGCTGACCACCGGGAGAGGCGGGAAATCGTTGTGAGCGGGTTCAACATTTCTTTCACCCGTCGGTCCCGTCGAAAGCTCAATAGATCACAACGTACTTGCGGAGGCATTCCAATGGCGACGCTCATGCTGATGCCGGCGACGTTCGCAGAGTATTGTGCTGGCGGATTCTGCCAAGTGGCTTAAGCTGATGCACGACGCTGACGCCATCGTCGCCTTCAGCCGCGAGCAGACCGCCGCCCATGGCCTGGAGGTCGAAGAAGTGGGTGACGCGGTGGTTAAATACCTTTTTGGCGATCAAATTCTGCCCATCGACCCGGCTCTTCATCCGAAACCATGACCGTCTCCGCTACCGCCGCCGAATCGTCCTCTTCGCACCTCGCCGCAACCTTCGCTACAGTCATCTTCAATGCCTTGATTTGTGGAGAAGCAACGGCCGCTATGACGCTGGTAGCCCCGATGAAGGAACGCGACGCCATTTGCGGTAAGGAGGTCGAGTTGATCCTTTCCGGTTGCAACGTCGACAAGGCCTTGTTCTCTGAGACCTTAGTATCGGCGAAAATTGGGAATTGAACTGAGAGGCCGACGCTACGATGCTATGCAACATGATAGCGATCGAGTCGATCTGGGAGAGAGACTATGACTGAAGCAATTTTCCGCGACGATGCCTACGCCAAATCCTGCGAGGCTACCGTGGTATCCGTCGACAAGGCCGGTATCGAGTTGGATCGCACCATATTTTACTATGAAAGCGGCGGCCAACCCGGTGATACGGGCACATTGGCCACCGCCGATGGCCACACGGTTGAGATCGCGGATACCCGTATGGATCGAGGTTCAGGTCGACATCTACACATTCCCGCCGAAGGAATGCCGAGTCTGGTCCTGGGCGATACAGTGACGGCCACCATTGACTGGGAGCGGCGGCATCGCCTTATGCGCATGCACACGCTGCTTCATTTGATCTGTGCCATTGTCGACGTGGATATCACTGGTTGTCAGATTGGCTTGGAAAAGAGCCGTATTGACCTCAACACGGATGGTAAGCCCGACAAGGAAGCTATACAGGCCCAACTGGACGAGCTGGTGGCCAAGGATCTACCTACGGCTGCTAAATGGATCACCGATGAGGAACTGGCGGCGCAGCCGGAACTTGTGAAGACTATGTCCCTCAGTCCGCCGACCGGTATCGGAAAGGTCCGTCTGATAGGCGTGGAGGGTATCGATCTCCAGCCTTGCGGTGGAACCCATGTGGCGTCAATTGGAGAAATTGGCCGGGTCCGTGTCGGCAAGATCGAGAACAAGGGCAAGCAGAACCGGCGGATCAACGTGCACCTCGAGGATTGAGTGACCGCAACGCCCCATATATTTTCCGCCGGACCCAAGCGCAGCGTGCAAATCGCAGAGCTTTACCGCATGGCCGCCGGCGAAGCTTTTCTTATCGCTTTCGCCGGACGCCACGCCGACAGCGCCCTGAACCAGCATTCATTACTCCAATACGCTAGTAACGCATGCTGATGGTGCGCACCATCTAACCTGCTAGGGAGAAAGTCATGTCTACCAACGCTTACAATATTGCAGTTATCGCCGGCGACGGTATCGGCAAAGAGGTTATGCCGGAAGCCGTCAAGGTCCTCGAGGCCGTGGCCAGTAAGCATGATCTGGATTTCAAGTTCGATGAGAAGGACTGGAGCTGCGAACGATATCACAAGACCGGCGCGATGATGCCGGAAGATGGGCTGGCGTCCATCAAGGAACATGATTCGATCCTTCTCGGTGCCGTTGGGTTTCCAGGCGTTCCGGATCACATCTCGCTCTGGGGCCTATTGATCCCGATCCGCCGGGACTTTAACCAGTACGTTAATCTGCGGCCCGTACGCCTGTTTGAGGGCATGCGCTGTCCGCTGGCCGGCCGCGAACCTGGCGAGATCGATATGTTGATCGTCCGCGAAAATGTGGAGGGCGAATACTCCGCTATCGGCGGACGCCAGTACGAAGGCACCGCCCAGGAGATGGCCGTCCAGCAGTCAATCTTCACTAAGAAAGGCACAGAGCGGATCATGCGCTACGCTTTCGAGGCGGCGAAGCAGCGTGACCGCAAGCAAGTTACCTCCGCGACCAAGTCCAATGGCATTATCCATTCCATGCCTTACTGGGACGAGCGCTTCGAGGCGATCTCAGCCGAATACCCGGACATCACCACGGACAAGTTTCATATTGATATCTTGACGGCCCATTTCGTGCGCAATCCACACTGGTTCGACGTGGTTGTTGGCTCGAACTTGTTCGGTGATATCTTGTCTGACTTAGGGCCAGCGGTGACCGGCACAATCGGCATTGCGCCTGGCGCCAATATCAATCCGGAACGTGAGTTCCCGTCAATGTTTGAGCCGGTACACGGTTCGGCTCCCGATATCGCTGGCCAGGGCATCTGCAACCCCATCGGCGAGATCTGGTCGGCGGCCATGATGCTGGAGCACCTGGGCCACAAGGAAGCGGCGGATGACATCGTTACCGCCATCGAAACCGTGATCCGCGACTCAAACGTCAAAACTCCCGACATGGGCGGAAAAGCCAACACGCGAGAACTGGGCCAGGCCGTGGTCGACAACCTATAAGAGGGGCCATGAACATTCCCGTTTACCAGATCGATGCCTTCACGGATAAGCCTTTCGGCAGCAATCTGGCAAACGTTTGTTCCCTGGTGATTGGCTGAAAGACAACTTCAATGTCGGAAAGAACTGCAAGAAGTGGTCGCAAAGCACCGAGGCCTTTTTAGCGCTACAAATTGTGCCCATAGCCGTAGAAATCACTATACTTAGTGTGTTGGACGCCGTATTCTTAAAGGAATCGTAGTTAAATGAGTGGTGTCCAAAAGGTGCCAAAGGAGGGTGCTGAGGTGGCTCGGGGTTGGAAAAAAGCGTTTGTTGTGGTGTTGGTGGTGGCCGGCCTGAGTGGATGCGGCATCCTTCAAGGTCAATTCCTGGATGACAGCTTCTGGGCGGGGTCACCGTTCCGTAATAATCAAGAAGCTGAGTTGGGGATCGCTGAGCTGGCGAAAGGCAATTACATTACGTCCGAGGCTCACTTCAAAAGAGCTCTGAAAAGAAATCCCCGCGACGTGGACGCGTTGATTGGTGCGGGAATTCTCTACCAGAACACGGGTCAGTTGACGAAAGCGCGGCAGATGTATGAGGCCGTGTTGGCGCTGCGCCCAGAAGAATCACACCAGTTCGTGGTCTGGAGTGACATTTCAACGCGGCCGGCGTCCCAGATCGCCAGCGTCAATCTGTCGTTACTAGAGAGTGGCGACGTATCGGCGTCGCCAGCCGCCGCTGCTCAATCCCCCACCGCCGCAGTACGCGGCGCGCCATCCGGGTCGGTGCTTCTGGGACGTACGGCGCCGTCACGCGACGGCGATGCCGTTATGAAGCCCATGATGAAGGATTCGGGCATCGGTTTTTCGGGCAAGGATCACAATATCATGTCGCGTTACACGACCCTGAAGGTTTTGCGGGACCAGGGCCTAATCACGCCCGACGAATTCAATGCGCGCCGCCAGACCAATGTCGGCGCCCTGTTGCCCCTGACGTCTCCGCCACCGGCAGCCGGCCTTGACCGGTCCGTACCAACCACAGAGCAGATTGCCGGGCGGCTCCGGGCCATCGGTCGTGCGTTGGAGATGCGGGCCATCTCCGTGGCCCAACATTCGGCTGAACGGACCATGATTCTGGATGCGCTCATGCCCTCCGCACCGGTAGTTGTCGCTAATCCTGCAATCCCGCCAAAAGGATTGATGGAGGCCGCTGATTCTGTTCGCCGGCTCGAGAAGCTCCGGGACGAAGGGTTCATCAGTTCCGACGAGTACGCCCGAGAGCGCCAGGCCATCGAGTTAGCTATGCGCCCGACGCAACCGACGTCGAAGGCCGCCGGGCCCAAGCCGGAAATGTCGAGAATTGACAAGATGGTGAAGCCGGATACCAAAGCGGGCCCGCAGCTCGCCGTGCACCTGGCGTCCTACAAGTCGGCCAAGCAGGCAGAGCGCGGCTGGGCGCAGATTCGCCGGGCGCACCGATCCATACTCGGCAAGCTAAAGCATTCCGTTAGCCGGATTTCCCTGGGCCGCAAGGGTACCTACTACCGTCTTAAGGCTGGTCCCTTTAAGGACGCAAGCGCCGCCAAGTCCGCCTGTCGTCAGCTGAAGCGTCGTCGCCAATTCTGCGAACCGAGTATGATGGAGGCCGGCTGAAGCCGGCCCGGGTCAACATCGAACTCAAGGACATTTATCTCCTCGCACATACGAAGCCATCAGGGACGTCGTCGTCGCGGTTAGGGACATTCGCAACTGCCCCTATAAGCAGGCCCTCGGCTACGACGGCACGGCAAGACCGAGGAGAAGTGCAGAGGAACCAAGTGGTTGAAATTCAGAAATGATGCCAACTGTTCCTGCCGCTTGAGAGCACGGCGGGAAACTACACCTATGTGATAGGCGTATTCGAATTCCGATACTCCTCGACGTCCACGGGGATCTTGCTAACCTAGGTCCCGTCAGCAAGTTGCACTACGCCGGCCTCAGCTAAGCCGTCCACATCCCCCGAACTGTAACCAAGGATACCTTCGAGTATCTTGCGCGTGTGCTGACCCAGGTCCGGGGCTGGATTTGTTGCGATTTCCGGGGCCGCGCCGAGATAGGGTCCCGTGCGGGCGAACTTCAGCGTGCCTACGTCGGGGTCCTCGATATCCACCAGGATGCCGCGGGCCTGGACCTGCGGGTCCTTAAAGATGTCTTCCGTGTCATAGACCGGTCCACACGGCACGCCCGCGTTGTTTAGCTCGTCTACTGCCGCGTCCCGGGTCTGGGACTTGAACCAGGCTTCGAGCTTTGGTTGCAGGAAGTCGATGTTCTGACAGCGCGCGGCGCCATCCTTGGCCCGCTCGTCGTCCTTCAGCTCTGGTTGACCGATAGTTTCTGCCATACGGCCCCAGATGATGTTGTCGGGCACATTCACGGCCAACCACCCGTCGGAACACTCGTAGGCGTCGCGCGGCCAGACGTTCTTTGGCATGCCCCGCGTGTTTACCTGTCCAGCCACAGAGTAGAGTGATATTTGCGCTTCGTTTAAAGCTATCATGTTGTCGAGCATGGACGAATCGACCAATTGTCCCATTCCTGTGCGCTCGCGCATGAACAGGGCCTGCATGATCCCATAGGCGGCGATCTGGCCGGAGTAGATATCAGCCATGCCATAGATGGTCCAGCTAGGCGGTTTGTCGGGAAAGCCGACCATGTGCATGATCCCACCCATGGCCTCGGCGACGATGTCGAAAGCGGGCCGGTTGGCGTAGGGTCCCCGGTAGTTCTCCAGTTGGCCAAAGCCCGAGATCACCGACCAGATAAGGCCTTTGTTGGTCTTGCGCATGTCGTCGAAGCCGAGGCCCTGTTTGGCCATGGCCCCGGGCCGCAGGTTTTCCACCACCACGTCGGCGGAGGCGGCGAGCTTGCGGAAGACCTCTTGGCCCTCCGGTGCGCGGAGGTTCAACGCCAAGCTTTTTTTGTTGCGGTTATAGCCCATGAACCCCGCACCCTTTTTCTTGCCGTTGCCTTCGGCGAAGGGCGGCATGACGCGACGTGGGTCTCCCGGACCCGGGCGTTCGATTTTGATCACCTCGGCGCCGGCATCGGCCAACAACATGGTGCAGTAGGGTCCGGCCATGTATTGCTCGAGGCCAATGACCCGGATCCCCTCCAGGGGCCGGGTGATGTTTCCCGTGCTCATTAACTTAGTCTCCGATCCACTCGACCAGGGTCGAAACCCCCATACCCACGCCGACACATAGCGAGCATAGACCATAGAAGGGTTTCGACTTGTCGCGGTCCGGCGCGCGGCGTTCCATCTCGTGCATAAGGGTCACCATGATCCGCGCCCCGGACGCGCCTGTCGGATGACCCAACGCAATAGCGCCGCCGTTGACGTTGGTATTGGCGTGATCCACACCCAAGCGCTTCATGCAGCCGATGATCTGTGCAGCGAAGGCCTCGTTTAGCTCGATCAGGTCGATGTCCTCGATCTTCAGGCGTTGGCGGGCGAGTAGTTTCTCGGTGGCTGGCACAGGGCCGTAGCCCATGACGCCCGGGTCCACTCCAGCTACGTTCGACCCGATCCAGCGGAGCTTCGGCTTCAGGCCCAGCTCCTCGGCCTTTTTCTTGCTCATCATCAGCACTGCTGCGGCGCCGTCGTTGACGCCAGACGAGTTGCCCGCCGTCACCGTGCCGTTTTTCGTGAATGCCGGGCGCAGGCGGGCCATGTCGTCAGCGTCAGTGGTAAGTACGTAGTTGTCGCCGTCCTTCTTGTAGCGCGGGTGCTCATCTGTATCGACGACAATCGGATCGCCCTTCCGCTGCGGCACGGAAATGGGCACGATCTCCTTAGCGAACTTGCCAGTGTTGATGGCGTTGACGGCGCGGCGGTGGCTTTCCACGGCGAAGGCATCTTGTTCTTCGCGGCTGATCTGCATTTCCTGGGCGATGTTATCCGCTGTTTCGCCCAATGAGATGATTGGATACATCGCGTCCATCTTCGGGTTGTTGAAGCGCCAGCCCACGGTGGTGTCCCACATCTTCGGATTACCCATGGCCGGCGTGCGTTCGGGCTTTGCCATGGCCCACGGCGCGCGGCTCATGCTTTCCACACCTGAGCCGATGAATACATCGCCTTCATCGGCGATGATAGCCTTAGCGGCCTGGTTCACGGCTTCTAGGGCCGAGGCGCAGTTTCGGTTTACGGTGACGCCCGAAACCTCAATGGGGAAACCAGCCAACAAAGTCGACATGCGGGCCACGTCGCGGTTGTCTTCGCCACCTTGGTTACCACAACCGGCGTAGACATCATCCAATAGCGCCGGGTCGACGCCTGTGCGTTCTATGAGCCCTTTGTAAACTTCTGCCAACAAATCATCGGGGCGGACCTTGGATAGGCCGCCGCCAAACTTACCGATAGGGCTGCGGACACCGTCTACGATTACGACTTCTCTCATGCTCTCTCTCCGGGGCTTTCAAATGCACACTAAGGGTCTCAGGTCCGAGACGTGTACGGATATCTATTGCTGGGGCACTGGTGATGGCAAGTTGCCACCCTGGAAATTGCCTGACGGCATGCCTTTCGGCGAAACGGTGATGGTGATTTCTGATCCCAGCAGCGTCGCAGCCTGAATGGCGATGATCAGCCCACGGTCGTTCTGGTCATAGGTCAGGATCGAGGTTGACGCGCGTACGGATGTGACTTCCTGCCAGCCTTGGCCGGGCATCATGGCTCGGAAGAAATCGAAGGCGCGGTTCGATGAAGTTGTGGACGTCAATGTCAACTGCCCAAACCAGGGTTCCGAGCCAAAGATCAGGGTTTTGTCTACATTGATCTTCGATCCTGGCGGCACCGGTACGTCGGGAAATTGTACGAAGGCTGTTGGCGTCTTTGAAGACACCTGTGTCGCGCCACTCTTGGTTGGGATCACGGTCGTCTGGGCGCAGCCGCCAATTATTACCGCCACGGCCATCAGGCTAGCCACACAAGCGTGCAATGGAATGATGTTTTTCATCGTTTGGCCTCTCGACACGATCGTCACCTCTAACGGTCCACGCCCTCTGAAGAATGCACAACATCCTATAGCACTCTGACCTCTCTGGGCCAACCCGAAGCGGTATGGTGCCCGTGTCCTTAGTCCAGGCGCTGTGGGAGAATTTGTTGGTTGGCGCGAATTATAAAATGTAAGCCATTTGGTATTACGGTTTTTCATAGACCGAACTGGTTATCAGTATGTTTCAAACATCCCAGCGAATTCCTGGTGCCCGATAAGATCAACCGCTTGGCAGAAATCTTCGTAGCCCATTGTCGCCTGGGAGAACGCGGGCCTTCTCGCTGACTTAAGTGCGGCCAACGCTTCAGCGCTAGCGTGGGCCTGAGCGAACAGGGCGGTGACGGCGTATAGCACGATATCGAACCCCATGTCTTGCAGGTCCTCCCACGTCAGCGTCGCCGCGTCTGTCCCATCAACAAGGCTGACTACTTTCGGGCCGGTCACCTGGGTTGCGATGGCCTCTACCTCGGCGCAGGTTTTAACCCCGTCCACGAAAGCCAAGTCAATACCCGCGTCCTGGTAACGCTTGGCGCGATCAGCGGCCTCATTAATGCCGGCGACGGGGAGCGCGTCTGTACGGCCGATGATTAGAAGGTCGTTCCTGCCACGCGCAGTGACCGCGGCCTTGAGGCGGAGCGCTGCCTCGTCTGCAGGAGTGAGACGGATTCCTGCCAGTTGGCCGCAACGTTTGGGCGCTACTTGGTCTTCCAGGTGAAGGGCGGCGACGCCGGCATGGAGGTATTCCTCCACGGTGCGAGAGATGTTGAGGGGGCCGCCGTAGCCCGTGTCCGCATCGGCGATTACGGGAATGTCGACGGCGCGAACCATGTTGCGAGCGTGGTCGGCCATTTCCGTTAGGGTCAGGAGGCCGAGGTCTGGAGTGCCCAGCCGTACTGACGTTGCCCCGAAGCCGGTCATGTAGGTGGCGTCGAACCCGGCCTGTTGCACGAGGCGTGCGGTGAGGCTGTCTGGTGCGCCGGGGGCGGCGACGATTTTGGGTTGCGCGAGGCGGGTCTTCAAGGCAAGGGCGGTGGACATGGTAGGTTCCTCTTGTCATGGGATGGTCCGACCATAGCGGCCTTACGCGGGCCTGTCGATTTGGCCAAGTTGTCGAATCCGAAACGCCGGCCTCTTGACTCTAACTGGCCGGGCTCCGAGCCTAATGGAAACCGAGGAGGAACCGGCGATGCCCGAATTGGATTTGGCGCCCGGCGAGGCGCTCTACTACGAATATAACGCTGCCACCCGCCACATGCAGACCTTCATCTTTGTGAACGCACTGACAGGTAACACGGGCATGTGGTCGGGAAGAATCTGCGAAACCCTGCAGACGGCTGGCTATGGGACACTGGTCTACAACTTTCGCGGCCAAGAGAATACGGCCTTTGGTGATGAAACGGCGTTGACGCCCTCGCTCATCGTCTCGGACCTGTGCGCCCTCATTCAACACGTGAAGCCACCGTCGCCGATACTGGTGGGGCTCTCCATTGGAGGGCTATTCGCGGCGCAGGCGTGTTTGGCCGGCGCCGATACCGCGGGGCTGGTTTTTATCAACACGCTTCGGAAGCCGACCCAGCGGCTCAACTGGATCAACCGGGCTATGGTGGACCTAGCTCGCGTGGGTGGCGGGCGTATGGTGATGACCGCGAATATTCCGGTGATTGCGTCGCCGGACCTGATCACCAATATGTGGGACGCCACCTTTGTGGAGCAACCCTTCGAAGCGCCGGACCCGACGGACGGACTGTTCCGGCTCATGGAAGGGTCACTCGCGGCGGAATGGGATTTCCCTTATGAGAAACTGACCCATCCGGTGCTAATTTTGACAGGTGAGCATGACCGTTTGTTCCGCATTGATGCCGATGTGAACGAACTGAAGGGCCGGATTCCCGACGCCAAGGAAAAACGCTATCCCGACGCCGGGCACCTGATCCCGCTGGAGGACCCGGACGGGTTCACGGATGATCTTTTAGGCTTCGCGCGGCGCTGTGCGTCGGTGGACTGAGACCGGTCCATGGACTTTGCCTACGGCCCGGAACTGCGCCGACGGATCACCGACCGCCTAAACCAATTTTCTCACCAGCCGCTTGACCACGAGGGCTTGTGCCACGCGGCCGTGGGCGTTGTGATTATCGGTGGCGGAGAGGGTGGGCAAGGCCGGGTCCTTCTGACAAAACGGCCCGATCACCTAAACCGGCACGGCGGCCAATACGCGTTGCCGGGTGGACGCCTAGACGATGGAGAAACACCCGAGGTGGCAGCGCTCAGGGAATTGGACGAGGAGATGGGCCTCTACCTGGACGCGACGGCGGTCATGGGTCGGCTGGACGACTATCCTACCCGGTCTGGATTTCGGATCACTCCTATCGTTATCTGGGGGCCGGATACAGCCGAACTGAACCCGGACCCGAACGAGGTGGCCCGGGTCTTTCATCCATCTTTGAGCGAACTAAATAGACCGGAACTGCCGGAGTTTCGCGATACGGACGCAGGCGAGCACCCGGTACTCAGCGTCCGCCTTCCTACTACGGGTGGCTCGGTTTTCGCGCCAACGGCGGCTGTCTTGTATCAGTTTCGCGAAGTGGCGTTAAGGGGAGACGCCACCCGCGTCAGCCATTTCGACCAACCCCAGTTCGCCTGGAAGTAATTCTGTTCCTGTCGAATTGACGACTACAAAGGAGTTGACCCATGAATACCCCTGCCGACTCCCCAACCTATTTTGAACACACAAAAGATGATTGTTTCGAGGCTAATGCGCCCGCACGGGGACCGTGGTCGGTAAACCATTGTCATGCGGGACCGGTGGCCGGGTTGATTGCTCGGGCGTTTGAGCATGCCTTGCCAGAGAAGGTCTTGACCCGTATGACGTTGGACTTGGTGCGGCCAATCCCAATGACTGGGTTTCAGATCACTACGCACGTGGATCGTGACGGACGCACGTTGGGCCAGGCGCGGGTAAAACTCACGGATACGGACGGCAATACTTGTGTCACTGGCACGTCCATGCACATGGCGCGTGGCGAATTTGCCTCTATGCCGACAGCGCCGGTGACACCACTGAAGCGAGCCGATGCCGTGGCCGGGCCGACCCCGCTGGCACAGGGCAAGCATGGCGAGCTATCGTTCACGGACTTCATCGAAGTCGCTTATCCAGACGGAGTGCCTGATGACCCGATCAACTCAACTGGGCCGGCGCAGCTTTGGATGAAGACGCCGCATTTGCTAGTCGATGAGACGCCTTCTACCGCCCAGCGGCTGTGCCCACTTGCAGATTGTGGCAATGGTATCTCGCGCAACGCCGGTTTCTATGACATCACCTTTATGAACACTGACCTGACCATCCATTTCCACCGGGAGACGGACGCGGACTGGTTCCTATCGGATTGCATTTCGCATTGGCATAGGACGGGTATCGGCTTGGCCCAGGCGGTGCTCAGCGATGATTACGGGCCCGTAGCGACCGCGCTGCAGACGATCCTTTTGCGCCTGGCAGCGACGCGGTGAAGCGCTGTGGATATTGATACCATCCGTGCTTACGACAAAGATGCCGATGCCTACGCCGCCCAATGGGAAGAGGAACAGGCTGCGCCAGATGACGTGCGTGCTGCCGTTCGAGCCTATTTTAACGCCGGCCCCACAGTGGACGTGGGCTGCGGGTCGGGGCGTGATACGGCCTGGCTAGCGGGGGAGGGGTTCGACGTCATAGGTGTTGATGCCGCGCCAGGCCTTCTGGCTGAGGCGCGCCGTCGGCACCCGGAGGCGACTTTCGAGGTTGACGCCCTGCCGGTACTCGCGAAGCTGGGTGATCGCATCTTCACCAACGTGCTATGCGAGACGGTGATCATGCATCTGGAGCAGCCGGATGCTATCGCCGCAGTCCGACGCCTGGCTAGTCTCCTGGCGCCGGGGGGAACGCTCTATCTGAGTTGGCGGGTGGGTGACGGAGCTGACCGCCGCGACGAAGCCGGCCGTCTTTACGCGGCATTCGCGACCGAAGCCGTGCGTGCTACCTTGGCGGGTCTAGAAGTTCTGCTCGATGAGGAACGCGTAAGCGCGTCGTCAAAGAAGGTAGTCCACCGCATTCTGGCGCGGCGTGCCACTCCAAAACGTTAAAGATGTGCGGAACCAGGGCGCTGCCCGCCTAGACCTGTATACATTTCGATGAATGCGGAAATCTGTGGGTTGTCATGATTGAGGGAGCGCGTTTGTTATTGCATGCACTATTGACTAAAATTGAGATTGACGTTCTCATAAACGTGGTGGGAGAGCTCGAGAGCCATGGCTGACAAGACCTATCGTGTTTTGACTCTGGGTGCTTCCTACGGATCGCTGTTAGGGGCGAAACTGATCCTAGCTGGGCACGACGTGACCATGGTCTGCCTTCCCGAAGAGGCCGATTTGATCAACGATGAGGGTATTCGGGTGAAGATT